>CALBLI010000037.1 GCA_937896065.1 uncultured Caryophanales bacterium
GTATGACATATAAGGAGATAAATTTATAGGACGTCAAAGTTATTGACGCTTACATTTATTTTACTTTTTTATCTTTTGTGTTTTAGTTTTTAAAGCTTTTAAAAATAAAATAATTATTTATAAAAATTAAAAGTAAAGTTTATTTGATATAATCTTATTGTACAAAATTAATGTATTTATAGAAGAAATGTGGTGAATTCAACTTTTTAGGGAGCAATTCCCTATTTTAGTTATTTAAAAAAATCGCGTTTAAGTAGAAAATATTATTGTCGGAGGTAAATTTATGACACTTGGTGAAAAAATTAAACAGTTAAGAACTGAGAAAGCGATTACACAAAAAGCATTAGCTGATCAAATGTATGTATCATTTCAAACTATTTCAAAATGGGAAAATGATGAGAATGAACCAGATGTTACTGCACTAAAACAATTAGCATCTATCTTTGATTGTTCACTCGATTATTTGCTAGGAAATAGTGAAAATAAAAATAATGAATCTACAACATCTTCTGATGATATTTCTAATGCATCAAAAGAAGGCGATACGACTATTATTGTTAATCAAGCTTCTCAACAACCTGTTCAACCACAAATAATCATCCAAAAAGCAGAGCATGTATGTGAATACTGTAAAAAAAGCATTCCTGAAGAAGAACTTGTTACACAATCTGTCAAGGTTAAAAGTGGTGGAAGAGGCCATCGTGCTGTTTATAGAGAAGGATACTATCATAAAGATTGCTTAGCTAAATATAATGAAGCAAAAGCAGCACATGAAAAAGCATTGAGAAAGTCAGAAACAAGTAGAGCAAGAAGACTGTCATGGATCTGGTCATCAGTTGCTGGCATTTTAGCATTAGTTATTTCTATGGTTGTTATGTTTGTAAATCCTGATGTAAATGAACTTGTTTCTGGTAATGTTGGATTTATCATTCTATATTCCTTTATTATAGGATATGGTATATTTTCAATGATTTACTGTATACTTGCTGGTTCTTATATAGCAGATGTATTTATTTGGTGTTCAAAACTATCAATTAAATTTCCAGGATTAATATTCCGCTTTGATTTAGATGGAATTGTCTGGGTTATTTGTATGAAGATATTATTTTGGATATTAGGAATTATCATTGGAATTTTAGCATTTATATTTGCTGTTGTTTTCTCAGCCACTTTATCTTGTATATCATTTCCATTTGTAGTGATTGCAAATCATAGAAATGGTTATTCTGATTCACTTTTATATAATTTGTAATTAATTGGATACGTTATTTATGAAAAATAAATCTAAATTAGTTTTATTATTAGCATCAATTGCTACATTAGTTTCATGTGGAGATAATACAGTTATCTCTCAACCTTCTTCATCTTTTAAATCTAATTCAAGTGATTATTCAAGCAATAGCTCAACTGATAAAATTAGTTCAACTAATAGTTTAAAAGATTCGTCAATGAATTCATCTTCTAAAAAAGATGAAACGTCATCTGTCAGTTCATCAAATTCTTCTTCATCAAAACCTTCATCAAGTTCATCTTCAGTTGAAGAAGTAAAAAGCTTTACAATTACCTTCAAAGATGAAAATGGTGCAACTTTAGATTCAAGGAAATGGAATAAAGGTCAAAGACCTTCATATACATATAATAAGCAAAATACGTCTGAGTATGAATATGTTTTTTTAGGATGGTCAACATCATTAAACGGAACTGTATTAAGTGAAATTCCTGTTGTTAGTCAAGATGCAATTTATTTTGCAATTATCAGTTCAACTAAAAAATCATATTCAATAACATTTAATAGTCTTGGTGGAAGCAGTATTAATAAAATTACTAATTATTTTGGAACATCAATTAATGAGCCGACAAAGCCTACAAAAAGTGGATATAAATTCGTTGGTTGGGCAAGTGATCAAGCTGGTAAGAATATGATTACTTTCCCTTATAGAGTGACTAAAAATGAAACCTTTTACGCTATATGGAATGAAAAAGTCGATATTAAATCTTATTTTAAGATATTAGTAGATACTTTAAAAAGTGATCCAAATAGTTATATTCCAAAAACAATGCAAAAAACTAATACTAATAATTATGTAAGCCAAAGTGATATGACATATAATTTTGATGATTTCACAAGTGTCAGTAATATTAAATATGGTGGATTTGGTGAACAATGGCATATGGTAATTGATAATATTGATCAGAGTCAATTATTTTATAATGTTATTTCAGTTGGCGAAACAGTAATTAATACATCAGTTATTGCTTTCAATAATTTCTTAGATAAAAATACTGATGATACGGCAGAACATGAAATTAGTGATAGCACATATAGAGCTAAATTAAATTTCAATAAAGGAGTATTAACTTATACTCTTCAATATAAAACAAATATGAATATACCAGTTATTGGACCTGTTATTCCTCAAATTGATATGACATATGATATAAAGACATTGATTAAAACCGTCAGAATACAATTAAATGATAATAATGCAATGAAATATTCTATTGATGGAGATAAGTATACTTTTGCTTTACAATATGGAACAAGTAGTGTCAGTAGAAAAGCTTATTTTGAATTATCTAAGCAAAATAATTCATCTGTATCTGGTCACATTTATGAATTTATTCAACTCAAAGGTAAAGATATGGTTCCATCCTGTGCTGATTTTTATATTAGTGACGATTACACATCGGTTGTTGGAAACAAAGCGAGTGGAATAACCGGATTTAAAGGTTATATCAATGAACTTTATGAAACAAGCAAAGGTAAATTATTAGGATATAAAGTAAGAGAGACATTCTCAAAATGGGGAATTGAAAAAACATATAATACTCTTTGGTTTAATTTAAATGATATATCAAATATTACAAGTGTTAAAGCTATAGATAATAAAGGAGTAGATCCTCATGAAAATAATCATGATGTATATATTAATAATGGAACTACGCAATTTACTCCTACTAAGAATAAAGTATTGACTGTAGCTACGAGTAGAAAATATGATATTGAAATGAGAAAACAATATTTTTACGGTTTAGATGAAGATAATAAAGTTGTTGAATATGAAACTGAGATTCCTATGATGTTTATTCAAGATGATGGAAGTGAAAAAGGAGAAAATAATTATTCTACTTTTAAAGATGATATAAAGAAAGATAATCAAATTGATGCATCAGTAACTTTGCAAGATAAATATTTAAATAAGATAAGAGAAGATTATTTAACAATTATTGATACATTTATTACTCATGTTGATTCTATAACAGGTGATATCATCACTAACTATATTGGTGATGCTGTCAACTTAGATTAAATACAAAATAAGTATACAAGTCTCAATGTTGCATCATTTCAAAGCCAATAACAAAAAAAGAAATTGAAAAAATACATTGAAATGTTAAATCATCATATTTCTTTACTTTGGAAAAGAAATTTAAATAAAGTATATTTTGATTGTACTAATTATTATTTTGAAATTGATTTAGAAAATGACTTCTTAAAGAAAGGACCTAGTAAAGAAAATAGAAGGCTTCCTTTGATGGGGCAAGCTTTGCTTCTTGATGAAAATCAAATTCCATTAGATACTGAATTCTATCCTGGTAATGAAAGTGAAAAACCATATCTTAGAAATAGAATTGAAGATATGAAAAATAGAAACAATGTAAAAGGAAGAATTATTCAAGTAGCAGATAAAGGTTTAAATTGTGCAAGAAACATATATAGTGCTGTTATTGAAGCAAATGACGGTTATATCTTTTCTAAATCTATCAGAGGAAAGAGTTTGTCTAAAGTTGAAAAAGAATGGATATTAACAAGTGATGATGACATGAATAAATGGATTGATGTAAGAAATTCTAATGGGGAATTAATGTACAAATATAAAACCGCTAAAAGTTTAACTAAATCAAAAAGAATAGTTGAATATGATACATATACTTATAAGTGCAAAATCAATATTGATGACGAAAAAGAAACTGAGTTTGCAGTCAAAGAGAAAAGAATTATAACTTATAATCCTCAATTAGCTAGAAAACAAAGAAATGAAATATTAAAAGAAGTTGATAAATTAAAATCAGTATTATCATATAAATTTGCAGTTAAAGAAGAAATAGGAGATGCAGCTAAATATTTAAATTTTGAAGCAAAAGATAAAGATGGAATAAAAGTTAAAATAGCAACATCTTTAAATCAAGAAAAGATAGATGAAGATTTAGCTTATTGTGGATACAATATGCTAATAACTTCTGAGCTTGATGCTCCTGTAGAAGATATTTACAAAACATATCATAATTTATGGAGGATTGAAGAATCATTTAGAATTATGAAAACATACTTAGAAGCAAGACCAGTTTTTTTATCAAATGAAGATACTATAAAAGGTCATTTTCTAATTTGCTATTTTTCATTAACTCTTTTACGTTTATTAGAATTAAAAACATTCAAAGATAAGATTCCAATTGGTCAAATAATTGATTTTATAAGACAATATAAAATAACTAAAAATTATGATGAATCGTATATAAATAATTCAACATATAGCAAAACATTTGAAGGTATTAAAGAAATACTTGGATTATCTAAGTTAGGTAACTTATATCTTTCAAAAAGAGATATTGAATTACTATTTAAAACAGATTTAGATGTAGATTAAATATTAGATTATCTAAGTTTTAACTACCTATTTTTAGGGGTAAACACCAAAGTCAGGTTATATATCAAAATATAAAATTTGATAATTTAATTTAAATTATTTTGATACAAGTCTTTAGGATTTAACATTTCAAAATTAAATATTTATTTTAAACTATTTTCTAATTAAGAATTTTCAATCAACTATATTATGATATTGTTATTTAGTTTGATTATTTAACTAAGATTTAATGAACGAAAAAGTTTGAAAATATAAATTAATTTCATTTTTGATTTTTTTCTAATAAAAAAGTTCAGTACAAATAAATTATTACTTTAAATTAACGTTAATATAAAAATTTAATATAATAAATAGGTTAGTAATATTTGCTTCAATGTAACAAGGCTTTTTTCTATGGATGAATTTAAATATTTAATATATCAATATTCTTCAAAAAATAAAAACTGGTATGATGCTACAAATCAAGTAGATTATTTTAAACGCAATAAAAATTCATGGTATGTAAAGTTTAAAGGTAAAGATGATTTTTATCATATATCATTTGATAAAATGATGATATTTGATAATCCAAAAGAAGTAAGTTTTATTGAAATATACTATAAGGGGGCTCCATGTTACAATGTTAAAAAAATATTATTATTTAAAAATAATATTTATAAAATATTTAAAAAAAATAATTATACATTTATAGCTTTTGCTAATGAACTAAAAATTGTTAAAGACTTTTGTAAAGAAAACATAAAAGCTAAAGACATCATAACATACTATAGAATAGCTTTACAAAAGACTGCTAAAAATGAAGAAGATCAATTTCTTGTTAAGCAATATGATAATTTAAATTCAGTCAATGATGAAAGTGTACTAGCTTTATACTTAAAAGGAAAATTAGATAAAAATAATGAATTTGTTGATGCACCTTTAATATCTCCTTTTGGTGTGAATATGAGTCAATTTAAAGCACTCAAGATGGTCTTTGAAAATAAAATCTCCATCATTGAAGGCCCACCAGGAACAGGCAAAACACAAACTATTTTAAATATAATAAGTAATGCTATTATTAGAAATAAAACAGTTGCTGTTGTTTCAAATAATAATTCAGCTACTAGTAATGTTTTTGAAAAATTAGAAAAATATGGTTATTCTTTTATGTGTGCGCCACTAGGAAACGCTGACAATGTTGAAAAGTTCTTTAATGAATATAATCCGAGTATTCCAGAACTAAAAGAATATAAAGTAGATATGTCTCAATTAAAAAATTTATCACTCGGACTACCTGAATATTTTAAAAAAGAAAATTTAAAGAAACAATACTTAACTTTACTTGATGAAGTAGATTTAGAATATAAGCATTTTTTAATTGATAATAAAAATGTTGACTTTTCAAAATATAAGTTAAAAAATATTAATATTTCTCCTTCATTAGTTCAAAGTTTGATTGTTAAATTAAAAGAAAAGAAAAAGCTTAACTTTTTTGACAGATTATTTATTAGAAGAAAAGTTAAATTAAATAAAAAGATTTTAAAATCAGATATAAGTCTTGTTTTTCTTTTACTACAAAATTTATATTATTTGAGTAAACAAAATCAAATAAAAGAAGAAATTTCAGAAATTGATAGACGCCTTGGAGGGCAATCCTTTAATGAAAAAGTTGACTTATATACATCTATTTCAAATAAATATTTTTCAACTGAATTATCTAAAATGTATACCAATAGAAATAGAAGAGAATATGATAAAAAGAATTACAAAAAACAATTTTCAAATTTTACTGATGATTATCCTATTGTTTTAAGTTCAACATATTCTCTTGCAAAATGTACACAGAAAATTTTTTTATTTGATTATTTAATTGTAGATGAAGCTTCACAGGTAAATATGGCTAGTGCACTTTTATCTATGAATGTTGCTAAAAATATAATTATTGTAGGAGATATTAAACAATTGCCTCAGATTGATGATACTGAATTTAAGGAGGATAATGAAAAATTATTAAATAGCCTTATGATTTCTAAAGCATATAGTTATTATGGAAATAGTATCATGAGCAGTTTTCTATCTTTATATGGAGACAAAATTCCTAAGCAAATGCTAAAGGAACACTATCGATGTGCTCCTGAAATTATAAACTTTTGTAATAAAGAATTTTATGATAATAAACTTGTTATATATACAGAGTCTAGGGAAAATGAAATATGCATGAGAGCTATTAAGACTGTTGAAGGTAATTTAGCAAGAAAGAATCCAAATGGCACAGGATTATACAATGATAGAGAAATAGCTGAGATTGAAAATTTAATAAATAATGAACATTTAGAAGATATTGGAGTTATAACACCATATAAATGTCAAGCAAGCATGATTCAAGAAAAATTCGGTAGTTTTGTTGATTCTTCTACGGTCCATAAGTTTCAAGGAAGAGAAAAGAAAACAATTATTTTTTCATCAGTTATAAACGATGTCAACGATTTTGTTGGAAATGATAATTTAATTAATGTTGCTGTATCAAGAGCTGTTGATAAATTTATTTTAATAACATCAGATAAAGTTGCCAAATCAAAAACAGGTGTATTATCAGATTTAATCAATTATATATCTTATAATCAAGATTTTGGTCAATTTGAAGAAGGGAAAATAAAATCAATATATGATATTCTTTATAGTGACTATGAAAAACAGTTGATTGAATTTAGAAAGAAACACCCTTCAAAAGATTTTGATTCGGAAAATTTAACTAGAGTATTATTAAATGAAATATTTAGTGAAACTAAATATAAAAACTTATCGTTTAAAATGCATGTTTCACTTAAAGATTTTGTTAAAAATACTAATCATGATTTAACAAATGATGAATACAAGTTTTATATGAACCCAAATTCACATGCTGATTTTTTAATCTACAATAAAATGAGTAAAAAACCTCTATGTGTAATTGAAGTAGATGGTGTGTCATTTCATGAGCAAAATGTAAAACAAAAAGGAAGAGACAGTAAAAAGAATTCGATTCTTAAAAAAAATAATATACCAATTTTAAGATTAAAAACATGCGAGAGTAATGAAAAGGAAAGGATTGTTAATTTTATTGAAGATGAATTAAGAGCTTAAATTTATTAAGCAAGCCTATTTTTATTGCTAAAATATAATTGCAATATTTTACATTTGTAATATCATTATCAAAATAATTAATGATAGTTTTGTAGGTTCTTTTTTTGTTTTTAAAAATACATTTACACTCAATTAAAAACTTTTCCAGCAATATTTTTTCATAAATTCTAATATTTCACCATTATCTCTGCCCTCATAATAAGCAATTAACATTTTCTTAAATTCAGGAACTTTACTTTCTGGAATAACCAATAATCCTGCTCCTTTTGAAATTAAAAAGTGATTAGCAAATATTACTGATGCTC
>CALBLI010000038.1 GCA_937896065.1 uncultured Caryophanales bacterium
TTTGTTGATTCACAAGTAAGAATAGATCTGATCTCAACTTCTTTGACACCAGCTTGAACAATTTTAGCAGCTAAATCTTCATCAATATAAGTATCAGCTTTAGCTAAAACAGTAACTTCATGAGTCTTGCTATTTGTGACTGTTACATCATGCATTGTGAAACGTCCAACAATTCTTTCTTCAAGGGTAGCGATAACTTCATCACCATCTTTTAAGTCAGAAACGATGATACCGTGATCACAATTACAATTTTCTTCACGGATAATAACATTATGTGAAACATCAACAAGACGTCTTGTTAAATATCCAGAGTCAGCTGTCTTTAAAGCTGTATCTGAACCAGTTTTTCTAGTACCATGAGTAGCAGTAAAGTATTCAAAGACAGAAAGACCTTCTGCAAAACAGTGAGTGATAGGAATTTCAATAGTACGGCCTTGTGAATCTTGAATGTTACCTTTCATACCAATAAGCTGCATATAGTTAGATTCACTACCTCTAGCACCAGATTCCATCATCATGAACATTGGGTTACGAGCAGAATTTTTCATTCTCTCTTTGAGCATTTCTTTCATATCTTTATTATTGATTTTTTCCCAAGTTTTGATGATTTCTTGATGTCTTTCTTCTTCAGTTGAGAAACCTAAATCATAGATTTCTTCAATCTTTTTAACTTCTTCATTACCTTTTTCATAAAGAGCATCTCTACCTTTTAATGGTTCAATATCATCAAGAGAGACGGTTAAACCAGATTTGGTTGAATATTCAAAGCCTTGGTTTTTAAAAGCATCCATAATTTCAGCAGTCTTAATTGCACCATATCTTCTGAAGATATAATCCATCATGACTTGGATACCTTTCTTATCAATAGGTGATCTTAAATCCTGCAATTTGCAATATTCTTTAAAGATAGATAAATCTTTATCTTTCATATCAACACGATTAGAATTCTTTACAGCTTCATAAGCCTCACTAGCTGTCACAAAGAATTCATCGCTAGTTTTAGCAAAATTATTTTTATAATCAAGTTTAGAATTCTTAGATGATTTAGATGGGAAATTGATATATGGGAAGTCAGAGGGGAAAATAGAATTGAAAATCAATTTACCAACAGTTGTAAGAAGGTAAGAATTATTTTGTTTTTCAGAGAATTCGCTCTTTTTTAAAGTATAACCAGGAACAAAGATTCTAGTTCTAAGTGAAATAAGTCCATTTTGATATGCTAAAATAGCAGTATTAGGATCAGTGAAAACTTTACCTTCATATTGAGTATATGAACGGAATTTGCTAGCCATTTCTGGATCATTTCTCTTCTCATAATATTTAGCATAGACTTCATTTAAATTAGCATCATCTTCCAAAGTGAGATAATAATTACCAAAAATCATATCCTGTGATGGGACACAAATTGGTTTACCATCAGATGGCTTTAAAATATTTCTATTAGCAAGCATCAATGTCATAGCTTCAGCTTGTGCTTGTCTTGAAAGTGGAACATAAACACCCATTTGATCACCATCAAAGTCAGCGTTAAAACCAGGGCAGACAAGTGGATGAAGTCTGATAGCTTTGCCATCAATTAAGATAGGTCTAAAAGCTTGAATACCAAGACGGTGCAAAGTAGGGGCACGGTTAAGTAAGACAGGATGATCTTTACAGATTTCATCAATTGCATCATAAACACGTGGATCATTTTTAGCAATAAGTTCATCAGCTTGTCTTTGAGAGATAACATTTGAATCTTTATCAGAAATAAGATAATGAGCGATAAATGGTCTGAAAAGTTGAACGGCCATTTCTCTTGGAAGACCACATTCATCCATATTTAAATTTGGACCGACAGCGATAACTGAACGTCCTGAATAATCAACACGTTTACCGAGTAAATTTTGACGGAATCTACCTTGCTTACCTTTTAATGTTGATGATAATGACTTCAAATTGATATTATTTGAGCTTTGAACAGGTTTGTTCTTTCTATCATTATCAATTAAAGCATCGACAGCCTCTTGTAAAACACGTTTTTCATTGAGCAAGATAACATGTGGTGCATGTTCTTCAATTTCTTTCTTTAAACGATTATTTTTGATGATGACTTGTCTATATAAATCAATCAAGTCAGAAGAAGCAAATCTTCCACCATCAAGCTGCATCATAGGTCTCAAATCAGGTGGAATGACTGGTAATGTTTTTAATACCATCCATTCAGGTTTGATACCAGAATTTTTAAAAGATTCTAAGACATCAAGTCTCTTGATAGCTTTTTGTCTTTTAATATTCTTTTCAGTAGTATTCTTTTCTTTTAAAATTTCTAAAACATCAGCGATTTCTTTATCTAAATCAATCTCTTTTAAAAGCTTTAAAACAGCATCACCACCGATATCAAATTCAGCACCTAAATATTTGCTGATAAGTTTTGAAACAGTGTAGAAATCAAGAGGTTGAGAATTTTTAGAAAGTTTAATTAAATAATCATGAGCTTTTGTTAAATCTCTTTCATTATTTTCAATCAAATTAGCATCCAAAATTTCTTTCTGAATGACATTTGAAAAAACTTCTCTAGCAGTATTTTCATCTAAGACTTCTCTATAAGTCAAAATCTTAGAAATACCAGGATTGATAACAATATGAGAATTGAAATAAACAACTTCTTCTAATGCTTTAGGTGGAATACCTAAAACTAAACCCATTTTTGATGGGGAACCTTTGACATACCAAATGTGCGCACATGGGAAGGCTAAATCAATGTATCCCATTCTTTCACGTCTGACAGCTTTTAATGTAACTTCAACACCACATTTATCACAAATTTTTCCAGCATCAGAAGCTTTCTTATATTTTTGACAATGGCATTCATAATCTTTGACAGGACCAAAGATTTTTTCACAGAATAATCCATCTGGTTCAGGTCTTTGTGAACGATAATTGATGGTTTCAGATTTGGTGACTTCACCATGTCCCCAAGACTTGATTTGTTCAGGACTTGCAAGGGATACTTTAATAGAATTTAATTTATCTAAATCGAACATAAGTAAAGACCTCCTTAATTATTTTCATCTTCATAGTCATCTTCACCATTATCTAAGATGACTGGCTCATCGCTTTTAAAAGCGTCAGCCTTTACTTTTTCACCATATCTAGCAATGTTACTTCTGATACGATTGGCTGCTCTTTGAGCATCTTCAGCAATAGTATTGACATCAATATTTTGATTTTGACCATCACGGAGTTCAACATTAATACACAAACCTTGTAATTCTTTGATCAATACACGAGTAGATTCAGGCATATTTGGTTTTGGTATTGGATTACCTTTTAAGATTGCTTCATAGGTCTTATTTCTACCAACCATATCATCTGATTTGATAGTGAGCATTTCTTGTAAAGTGTGAGCAGCACCATATGCTTCAAGTGCCCAGACTTCCATTTCACCAAATCTTTGTCCACCATGTTGTGCTTTACCACCAAGTGGCTGTTGAGTAACAAGTGAATAAGGACCAATAGCACGAGCATGAAGTTTATCTTCAACCATGTGATCGAGTTTGATCATATACATGACACCGACAGCAACACGTGAATCATATCTTTCACCAGTTTGACCATCATATAAAACAGTCTTACCATCTTTTTCAACACCAGCTTCTTCCATGAATTGGGCAATTTCTTCATTGGTTGCACCATCAAAAACTGGAGTAGAAACCTTAATACCGAGTTTCTTACAAGCTAAACCTAATTGAACTTCAAGAACTTGGCCAATGTTCATACGTGAAGGAACACCCATAGGTGAAAGTAAAATATCAATTGGTGTACCATCGGCCATATATGGCATATCTTCAACTGGTAATACCTTGGAAATAACACCTTTATTACCATGACGACCTGACATTTTATCACCGACTTGAATCTTTCTCTTTTGAACAACATGAACTTTAATTTGTTCTAATACATCAGCTGGAAGTTCATCACCTTTTTCTCTAGACATCTTGATGACATCTAAAACGATACCATCACCACCATGAGGCAATCTTAAAGATGAATCTTTTTGTTCATCTGATTTACTATTGAAAATGGATTTTAATAAGTGATCATTATTTGTTTCACTAGTTTCACCACGAGGAGTTGTCTTACCAACTAAGATATCACCTTCATGAACTTCACTACCAGTTGAAATAACACCGAATCTATCTAAGTGAGATAATTTATCACTTGCAACATTTGGAATATCATTAGTGAATTTTTCTTCGCCTAAACGTGTCTTTCTTCTAGTGACTGAATATTCTTCAATAATAAGGTTTGTAAATAAATCTTTATAAACGCATTTTTCAGAAATTAAAATAGCGTCTTCATAGTTATAACCATGCCAAGTTGTAAAAGCGATGAGGGCATTTTGACCCAAAGCAAGTTCACTATCTTTCATTGATTGACCATCAGCAATTGATTGTCCTTCTTTGATAGAATCACCAACTTTAACAATTGGAGTCTGATTGATACAAGTTCTCTTGTTTGAAGAGATAAAAGATTGAAGCTCATATCTATGGAGTCCAGTCTTTTCTTCAACTTCAATAAACTTTTTGATGACATAATTGCCAGTTTTTTCATCAACAACTTCTTTACCACCAACAAAAGTGACAACACCATCAGCAGTTGCAATAAGTGATTCACCTGAATCGTGAGCAATCTTTTGTTCAAGACCAGTTCCAACAAATGGAGGTTCGGGTTCAAGTAAAGGTAAGGCTTGTTTTTGCATGTTAGAACCCATCAAAGCTCTCTTTCCATCATCGTTTTCCAAAAATGGAATACAAGCGGCAGCAACTGAGACAATCTGTTTTGGAGAAGCGTCAATCAAATCGACTTTATCTTTTGAACAAGTGATATAATCCCCATTGAATCTAGCATTGATTACTTCATCTAAAATAGCACCAGTTTCTTTATCAACTGTTGTATTACCTTGAGCAATAATATGATTTCTTTCACCACCGGCTGTTAACCATTTAACATGTTCTTTATTATTATCAACAATACCATTAACAACAGGTCTGTAAGGAGTTTCGATAAAACCTAAGTCATTGACTCTAGCATAACATGCAAGATAAGAGATAAGACCAATATTAGCACCTTCTGGTGTTTCAATAGGACAAATTCTACCATAGTGAGTTGGATGAACATCACGGACAGCAGATGAAGCTCTATCACGAGTTAAGCCACCTTTACCTAGTGCTGAGAGACGACATTTATTAGTGATTTCAGCAAGTGGATTTGTCTGATCCATAAATTGTGAAAGTGAATCAGAATTGAAAAATTGTGATACTTGGGTTGTAAGTGACTTGATGTTGATAAGTTGAGAAATAGTTATCTCATCTAAATCAGCAGCAGTTGTCATTCTATCACGGATACTCTTTTTAATCTTTGACAAACCGAGTCTAAATTTTTCTTGAATGAGTTCACCAACACATCTAACTCTCTTATTTGCTAAATGGTCAGTATCATCTTCTTCACCAATACCATCAATGATATTGAGCATATATGAAAATGATGCAATGATATCAGCAATAGTTAAGTGTCTTAAATCATTTTCTAAATCAGTACCAATGATATTTGTAACTTTAGCAGCTTCCTTTAAATCCTCAGGATATTTATCAATATTTGGATTTAAAACGCGAACAATAGTAACAACACCATGATCATCTAAAGCAGGATTGAATGAAACTGTCAATTGATGATTTGGATTTTGTTTGAAGAATTCAGTTTCTTTTAATTTAGAAACATCGCTTACTGATAAGAGATGACCAGCTTCAAAAAGAACTTCACCATCTCTTGAAATCAAATCTTCAGCTAAAGTTAAGTTTTCTAATCGATTATAGATTCCTAATTTTTCTTTAATTTTGAATCTACCAGCATTTGTTAAATCATAATTTTCATTGTCAAAAAATCTAGTCTTTAACATTTGAGCAGCTGATTCATTAGTGAATGGCTCACCAGGTCTAAGTTTCTTAAAGATATCAGCAATAGCTCTATTTGATCTATCTAAATCACCTTTGTTTCCATCAACGGGATTTCTAGAAAGAGCTTCAGCTAAATAAGTTGAATATCCAAATAAACCTAAAATACCGGTAACTTCATTTGAAGGATTGCCATCACTTCTTAAAGGAAGTGTTGAATCAAGCAATTTATCACTATCAGAAGTTAAACCGATTGCTCTTAAAAGAGTGAGAGCAGGAATTTTCTTTTGTTTATCAATTCTAACAGAAAGATAATCTCTATTATCAGTTAAAAATTCAAGCCAAATACCACGAGAAGGAATAATATCACTTCCATAAATGATATTAGCTTCATTTTTAGAATCAGTATCTGTTTTCTTGATGATGACTTCTTCAACTTTCTTAGAGACATAAGCACCAGGTGATCTGACAAGTTGGCTAGCAACGCATTTTTCAGAACCATTGATAATGAAAGTTCCTGAAGTTGTCATATATGGAAAATCACCCATGAATATTGGTAATTGTTCCATAGTTCCATTTGGATGAGTAAGACGGAATGTTACATGTAATGGCATTGAATAGGTGACACCAGTTTTCTTGCATTCAAGTGGATTTAATTTTCTTTTCTTTCCACTGAATTCAGAATAGTCCCATTCACTTTTTACATAAGCAAGAGTTGCAATTTTATCAGTATCAACTCTTCTATTTCTTGAGTCAGTATTACTATAAACTGGAAATACATCATTGAATACTTCATCAACTCCAGATTTTATAAACCAATTAAATGATTTATGTTGTACTTCACATAAGTCAGGGAGTTCGACTGATGAGAAGGTTTTAGACATATCGATACGACCTGTTTCAGTCTTTGGATACTTATCAATAAATTTGTTACCCATCTAAATTACCTCTTTCAATTTGTGTGTGACAATGTCACTTTTTTAATAAAATAAATTATATTTTCTTACAATATAATCAATAATCTAAGACTAACAAACCCACTATGCATATTTTTGGCATAGTGGGATGTAGTTTTATAGATGATTTATGGGTTGATTACTTGATTTCAACTTCAGCACCAGCATCAACTAATTGTTTCTTGATAGCTTCAGCTTCGGTTGGTGAAATCTTCTCTTTGATAGGAGCAGGAGCTGCATCAACGATCTTCTTAGCTTCCATAAGTCCTAAACCAGTGATGGTTTGAACAGCTTTGATACATGCAACTTTAGCATTACCAAATGATTTAAGAATAACTGAAACTTCACTTGGTCCTTCAGCAGCACCACCAGCAGCAGCACCACCAGCAGCTGGAGCAGCAGCTGCAGCTGCTTTGACACCGAATTCTTCTTCGATTGCTTTGACAAGGTCCATAATTTCGACCATGTTCATTTCTTTTAATCCATTGATGACATCATCTTTATTTAATTTAGCCATTTTAATTTTCCTCCGATTAATGGTTTGTTTGTTCGATTAGTTTTGCTTCTCTGCTAAAGCTTTTAAAGTTAAAGCAAATAAGACAAGTGGACTTTGCATTGTAGAAAGTAAGATGGAAAGTGCATTCTCTTTACTTCCGATAGATGCTAAATCATTTAATTTTTGCTCATCACAATAAGTACCATCGATGATACCACCCTTAATTGTGAATTGTTTGTGAGCATTCTTGAAATTCTTTAAAACTTCAAGACCTTGGCCTTCTTCTTTAGAAGTAACAATACCGCTTGGACCTTTGAAGCAAGAATCAAGCTCAGATAAGCCATCTGCATCGACAGCTTTTTTCATGAGAGTGTTCTTTTGGACTGATAATTTACAGCCTGCTTTCTTTAAGTCAGCACGGAGTTGATTGACTTCTGAAACAGAGAGACCTGAATAAGAAACGACAACTGTTGAGTGTGAACTTTTAAGAAGTTCAGTAAGACTTTCAACTGTCTTTTTCTTATCAGCTAAGATTTGCTGATTCATCTTTCACCTCCAAGTGTTGGTGTATTAAACAATATACTTAATGTTGTTATTCTAACTAATTGATAACCTGGGTAACAAATTGAGCTTTCGCAGTTACTGTCTTAGGTATATTGATTCACCCTAAATAAAATAGTAATTAAGCAGCAATATGGATTGCTGGACCAAAAGTAGAAGAAATAGTGCAAGAAAGAATATAAGTTCCCTTAACAGCACTAGGTCTTGCTTTAGAGATAACATCAATAATAGCATTTAAGTTATCAGCTAACTTTTGACCATCAAAACTTGCTTTTCCGAAACTGACAGCAATATTGCCATCTTTATCATTACGATAAGTGATTTTACCGTTTTTAATTTCTTTAATAGCAGCAGCAATGTCAACAGCGACAGTACCACTTTTTGGGTTTGGCATTAAACCTCTAGGACCTAAGACCTTACCGATTTTAGCAAATTGTGGCATCATATTTGGCGTAGCAACGATAACATCGAAGTCAAACCAATTTTCTTTTTCAATCTTTTCGAGCATTTCTTTGCCACCAACAAATTCAGCACCAGCATTTTTTGCATCTTCAACTTTATCAGTAACAGCTAAGATTTTCTTAGTTTTACCATTTCCATGAGGAAGAACAATTGTTCCTCTGAGTTGTTGATCAGCTTGTTTTGCATCAATATTTAATTTGAATGAAACATCAATTGTTTCATCCCATTTTTCTGATTTTGCAGTCTTCTTGACTAATTCACAGGCTTCTAAAACAGAATATTTTTTAGATTTGTCAATAAGTTTGAGACTTTCAGCATACTTTTTTGGTAATTTTTTCATTATTCTCACTCCTTATTATTTATCAATGACAATGCCAAGTGATTTAGCAGAACCTTCAACACATCTTATAGCAGCTTCTAAAGAATCTACATTTAAATCTGGCATTTTGTATTCTGCAATTTTCTTAACATCATCTTGTGTTACATGACCGACTGCAACTTTTGGATTTCCACCATGATCTGAACCTTTTCTACCTTTATCAAGCTTGGCAGCTTTTAAAAGCAAATAGGTTGTTGGCGTTGTCTTAAATGACATGTCGAATGTACGATCTTCATAGATTGTAAGAACGCAAGGTACTACCTCACCTTTACGATCACCTGTTTTTGCGTTGAAGTCTTGACAGAACTTACCACCAATACCAAAAGGACCAAGTTTTTGTCCTAATTTGGCAGGGTTTGCAGCTCCACCTTCAGCGCGGATGATCATTACTCTTGTGACTTTTTTCACGTTTTCATCCTCCTTATAATTTTAGGTAACGTGTGTGGTAAACAGTTGTCACTGACTTCCCACATCTTTATTTGCATTACACCATAAAAAAGGCATAATACACCTAACCTTATGAATTATACTAGCATCGTATATCAATTTCAATAAAAAATTTATAAATGTTGTTTACATCTACCAATAAATTAAGTAAATGGTTTTAAATAATATTGTTTATCTTGTTTATAAGTTTATTTTACTTCGCCAACTTTTTTTACAGCTTCTTCTAAATCTAAATCATGTAAAGATGGATAAGCTATAATCAAAAAGTCAACAGTTATTTTATCTACTACCTTTGAACTAGGAATATTAAAATACCATTGATAATAAGCATAGAATTCACCTATCCAATAAGGAATGAAACCTTCAATTGTTTTTCCTTTTTTAAAAACATAATTATCATTTTTTAGAAAAAAAGATAAAAGTTCATCATAATCCATTGTATTTACATATGCTTGCGATTTGTCTATTGCATCTCGAGTCATGCTTTTCATATAAAATGTTATGAAGTCTTTAGTATCATAGCCACTATATTTATAAGAGACATAGTCGAATAATTTTCCTTGGTTTTCAACAACATCATTTAAATATCCATCATAATAAGCTCTCATAATTACTCCTTAATAAGTGATGAAAAAACAGTCTCCAATTTATTAGAATCAGAATCAACTAAATCACGCATGTTTTTTCTAGCTTGAATATCTCTATTATTATATTTTGAATTAAATTCTTCATAGCTAACAATTAGAGGAATTGATGACACTTCTTTCAATTTTGAATATGCTTTTTTTGTTTTTATGCAATACTGAATTCCTAGATTGCCTAAAGATAACAAGTCGTTCAATATTGTTACATCGATATTGTCGCGAACAAATTCTTTTGCTATAAAAAAATAAGAAGCATTAGCTCTCCAGCCTTTTATTACATCGAAATCACTTGCATCTACGCCATATTTATCTATAAATTGTTTTGAAAGGACTCGATATCTTTTTGAATCATCAGCGTTACGATGTTTCATAAGTTCACTAAGCCAAGCTAAAATATTATATTTTTCAAAATCAAGAATCTTTAAATCGCTGATATCAAGGTCAAATGTATGAACATAGCCGATATGATTTATAGGAGAGCAAACGGACCACTCTTTTGCAAGTTCTAAATCATCTGTAAGATAAAATCCTTTCCCATAGTCATGCTTTTCGTCACCTAAATCGAAGCTTGGTTTTACTATTTTATTCATACTTCCGTGATATAGTGTTATTTTATTCATTTCTTCTCCTAATTCGTGATTCTAAATAAACTTTCATCTATTTATCTAATAATATTTTACTATAAATTTCGTATTTATAGAGAGTATTTTAAATCATAAATACCTTCCAAAATGGCCATAAAAGAGTAAGCGTCAATAACTTTGACGTTATTGAAAGAACAAAAAGCGTCCTAACGGACACTAATATAAACAGGTTGAGTTTCTCAACC
>CALBLI010000039.1 GCA_937896065.1 uncultured Caryophanales bacterium
ATGGATAATCAAACATTATTTACTGAATCTGTACCATATGGAAATAAATCAACATTTACATATGATCAAAAACAATTTACTTATACTGATCCAAAGACTGGAAAGATTTATAGTTTTGCTGGTTGGAAAGATGAAATTGATCCTGCTAAAACAACCATTACTGGTGATACAACATTTTACATTATGCTTGATGAATCTAAAGGTAATGTGCTTGTTACATACTATGTTGATGGTAATGTATTTAAGATGGTTTCAAATCCAGTTGGAACTCTCGATCTTATAAGTGAAACTCCTAGTAAGCAAGCAGATAAACAATATATCTATACCTTCTCACATTGGAAAGTTTTAAATTCAGCTGATAATAGAGTTGATTCAACAACTGCTTTAACTGCTAGTATGGATTTAGAGGCTGTCTTTACTAAAGAACTTAGAAGATATAGAGTTTCTATTGAACTTGGTACCCAATATGGAGAATCATATAATATTAAACTTTGTGATGATCAACTCATTGAATATGGAAAATTTGCTACATTAGAAGGATATAATAATGAGGATGAATTTGTTTTCATACAAGGTTATTATAAATATACTTGGGGAGATTGGTGGAATGGAGACCCAAGAACCACTCCAATAACCCAAGATATAACATTTTTAGCAATGGCAACTCCTTATTATTCTGCTAAAAAAGTTATATTTAAGATGCCAAGTGGAGACCAAGAGTACACATATAATGAAGGAAATAAATTAGAACTCATTCCTTATATACATGATCATGATACCGAGTTTTACCGATTTGAAGGTTGGAGAAATGCTACAACTAAAGAGATGGTAAGTGAAGAAACTATTGTTAATGAAGATATGACTTTAGAACCAGTCATTTCATATCGAGTAAGATTTATTAGATCAACAGATGGTCAAAAGATTATATCTGATACTTATGTAAGAGAAGGTGAGACTTTACCATTTGGTTTTGCTGATGGTGAATTAGATTATTCTAAAAACTATGAAGATGAGAATCATAATATTTCAGAAGTAAAATTCAAATTCACAGGCTGGGAAGGTAATATCAATTTAGAAACTTATCATATTACTAAAGATAAAATTTTAGTAGCTTTATATGATAAACAACCACCTGTAACAAAATACACAGTAACATGGGATCTTGAAGGTGATAGAGGAACAGCTACTTATTATGAAAATGAGACATTGATGATGCCTGTTCCACCAACCAAAGCAAGTGATTCTTTATATACATATTCATTTATGTATTTCTATGACACTTTAAATGAAAAGAAGTTAGAAGACAATAGTGTAGTTACTTCTAATATGAATATTATTGCTGTTTATCAGAAGACTCAAAAAGAATTTACGGTTACATTTAAATTTAAGAATACTAAATATGGTGAAAAATCATTCAAAGTTAAAGCAGGTGATAAACTTGCAGTTGATTTTGCTAAAGATTTTGGTATCGCTCAAGGTATGGCATTTGGATACGGAAGAGATTCATATGTTGATGGTGATTATGAATATTTCGCTACTGGTGGACAATTTGAATGTGGAAATATAGTTCTTAATTCAAATTGGAATGATGATTATTACATGTATTCTTCTATTATAGGAATTAATATTTACGAAGATATGGTGTTTACACCAATATATAATAGAAAAGAATTCAGACAAAAAAATGTTGTTGTTCAAAGTGAACAAGGAACCACTGGAACGATAGTTACTTTTAACAATTACAAATTAAAAGAAAGTGAAACTATTTCTAAAGATGATTTTAATGTTTACGATTTAGAAACGGATTATGGCTACTTTAGATTTACTGGGGAATATAAAGAAAAATATGTTAAGAGTACTAACACATATTATTTTTATCCACAATTTGAAAGATATTATGAAGTAGATAGCTTAAATAAGAAAAATTATGTCTTATTTGAAGATGCATTAGGTAAACCATATCAACTTTATGAATACAGAAGAAATGGTGGTAGACATATATATGGTCTTCCAAATGTGAACCCAACTAAAGCAAATTCTGGAAGCAAGAAGTATACTTTTGCTTATTGGATGAATGAAGAAACTCAAGAAATTTATGAGGGTGGTGTTTTTACTTTAGATAGAAAGAACTACACTTTTGTTCCTGTTTTCTTTGAAAGTGGTGTTGATTCTCATAAAGTCACAATCAAGAATGAAAACGGTTATGTTTTCTACACTGGAAAAGTTGAACATAATAAACTTTTATCATATAAAGATGATGAAGCAGATGAATCTAAATTCAGTTACACCGGAGTGGTTGATCAAACATATAAGAAATATAAATTCGCAGGCTGGAAAGATGATATCTCACCATATAACACTAAGATTACTGAAGATACTGAATTCATAGTTTTAACAGAGGTAGAAGATGCTAAAGTTAAACTTACTTTCTATAACGCTGATGAAACTTGGTCTAAAGTTTATGAAGTAGAAATGGGTAAGAGCTTTGAAAATAGTGCATGGGAATATCCAAAAGTTCTTTCTACTGAAAAAACACCAGAAGGATATCAATGGGTTGCAACTCGATATTGGGTTGATGAAAATGGAAATAGATATAAAGCTTTATCTAATTTCTCAAGTTCATATATGCAAGACACTGTATTCCACTATGAAGTTGAACTCCAAGCAATTGTCTATCCTGATCTTAGATTTGATGGAATTGATGGTTGCAATAGATATTATAAATGGCGTTCAATCCGCTATGGTTCAATAACCTCTGTAGATCCAGAACTTTGTACTGGTACTTATTTCTATAATACTTATCAAGGCACTGAGTACTCAACACCAGTTTGGATTACTAAATCATATGCCCATAAATGGATGGACGAAAATGGTGTTGAATATCCTGAAGACAGAATTGTTGTTACTTCAAGTAGATTTACACCTGTATTTGAATACACAACTTCACCATATCTTTACACAATCACCTTCAAAAACTGGGATGGATCTATTATCCATCAAGGTCAATATTCATATGGTGTTGGCTTATATGAAATGGGCTTTATTACATTCAAAGACCCAGTTAGACCTGGTACTGATAGTGTTGAATATGTTTTCAAAGGATGGGATAAACCTGTTAGAGTTGTCCATGAAGATGCAGTATATACTGCTGTCTTTGAGGAAAAAGTTAAAGAATATGGTGTCACTATTTCTGCTAATATCAATTATAAAGGTACAGTCACAACTGAAACACTTTATGATGAAAGAGTACCATATGGTGGCTTCATCAATCCTGAATCAGATGCTTGGAAGCAATACTTAAAGAAGCTTGAAGAATTCAATGACAATAGCTACTTTAGATTCAACAAATCTTGGCAAAGAAATCAAGCTCCTTCAACCACTTTAGCTATCACTACACATCTACACTATGTTTTAGATATTGATAAAGAAGATGCTGTTTACACCGTCAACTATTATGTAAGAGATGTAAATTATAAATATAAAGAATTATATAAGACAGTAAAATATAAAGCAGGTGATTCTTTTGAAAGTGTAGGAACACCACGTGTTTATTATTTTGATCAAACTGGTCCAAATAAGAATAATCAGATCACAATTAATTCTAATAAATTCTATACTACAACAAATCCAAATCATTTCACTGCTTCTAAATTCTATGAGCAAGATTGGCAAGATTGGTCAATTTTCTGCGATTTAGATTTCTATGTTGATGGTAAATATGAAGCAACCACTTATGAAATTGCATTTGGTGCTCAAACATATCTCACTGATTTGAGTATTATAACTTCTATTGATTTATATTATAAATCAGTAACAGGCAGCACTACCTATACTAAAGCAATGCCAACTGTTTTAAAGATTAGAAAGGGATATACAATTAAACAATCATTAACACTCTTCAAAGAAGATAATTCTGGCTTTGAATACAAAGAAGGAATGTTTGATGCTGATAATTTAATACCTGATCCACAATATGCAAATGCTAGTCCAAACAATAAATATAATTATGTGTTTGTTGGTTGGTATAACAATGATGATGAAGTTTTAACACCAATTACCGGAGATACTGTTTTGACTGGTGATTTAAACTATATTGCAACATTTAAGAAAGTTCCTAAGCAATCATAAATCTTCTTATTAAATAAGTATTAATTGCTGAATCATTGTTGAAATTAAAATAGCCTTGATTTTATTCAAGGCTATTTTTGATTATTAACAACGTCAAAGTTATTGACGCTTACCTTACTTTGCTGTAGAAATTTTGTAAACAATTAAATATTTTTATATTTATGCCTACATAAATAAAAAAAGCTAATACTTTTCGTATCAGCTATAATTGACTTTATTGGTAGCGGGGGCAGGACTTGAACCTACGGCCTTCAGGTTATGAGCCTGACGAGCTACCACTGCTCCACCCCGCGATGACTATATTAGTATATATAAAATGAAAATAAATTTCAAGAAATATAAAATAAGAGTTAAAATTATTAGATATGAAAAAAGTGCTTATTGTTATTAATTCATATTCTATCAGTGAGAATATTATTTATAAATCTACTAGATTAAAAGAGGAGCTTTTAAAATATAAGATTGAATCTGATATTGTAAAAGCTAATCAGCTTCTTGTTAAAACTAAAGGAAATGAATTAGATTTAGAATATTTAACTGATTATTATTTTGCTATTTATCTTGATAAAGATAACTATCTTGCTAAAGCTATATCATTAAAAATACCTCTTTATAATAATTATGAATCTTTAATTTTATCTGATGATAAAATGTTATCTATTTTAAATTTATATAATTCTAATATAAAAGCACCACTTACAATCTCATGTCCTTTATGTTATATAGATGAACCTAAAGTTGATGAAGTTAAATTATTTTTAGATGATGTTGAAAAAGCATTATCGTATCCAATGGTTTTTAAATTAACACATGGATCACTTGGAAAACAAGTATTTTTAATTAATAATAGAAAAGAGCTTGAAGAATATTACTCTATGTATAAAAAAGTTCCTCATATTTATGAAGAATATTTAAACTATCATATTGGAGATGACTATCGAGTTATTGTTGTTGGAGATGAGGTTATAGCTTCAATGGAACGAGTAAATAAAAATGATTTTAGATCTAATATAGCACTAGGTGGAAAAGGATATGATGTAACAAATACACTCAATGATTCATATAAACAGCTTGCAATCAAAGCTGCTAAATGTTTAAAGCTTGATTATGCTGGAATTGATATTGCAAAAGGTAAAGATGATGAGCCTATTTTCATTGAAGCTAATGGCAATGCTTTCTTTACTGAAATTGAAAAAGTGACTTCCATTAATATAGCAAGTCACTTTATTAAATATATCTTAAGAAAAGAAAAAATTATTGATTAGGAAGAAGATTTTCAGTCAGCGTCTTAAATAACTCGATGCTCTTATTTTCTTTTAAAATTCTTTCCATCTTTCTTTGCTTTCTTCTTTTCTTTTTCTGATGATTATTATTAGCAATAAAGATAATAAAGCCAATAATTAAAATAACTACAATCAATATCAAATAATATGACCACAAAGGCAGATTATTATTTTTAACTTTTTCCCACATTTTTAGCATGCTATCATTTTGTTTTCCAAAGTCATTCATTATGCATAAAGATGGTAATATGTTAGAATCGGGATATTGAGCATCGAACTGTCTATATCTATCTGAGGCACTTATATAGAAAACACTATCGCTTTCTTCACTTATGGTGTTATTAAAAAAGTAGGAAACATCTTTAATAAAATAACTATTATCTTTTTCTTCATCACTAAGAGATTCAATATCTTCAATCTTAACTTCTTTTTTACCTGTCAAATATTCTTCATGATAATTTCCTTCACTATCATATCTGATATCGTAATTAGCTTTAAGTGAGCTTAAAATATCATCACCTGCAATAACAGGAGTATATCCAATATAATCCATATTTAGTTGGGCAATATCAGGAAGTGATAAGAAATTTACAAATTCTTCAGCTAAGCTTTTGTTCTGACTGGTTTTAGGAATTACCCAACCATCAAACCAGATATTAGCTCCTGTATCAGGAAGTGAATATTTTAAAATTGTTTTTTCACTATTATTGTTTAATGATGCTGAGAATTCATCAGCTTGATTCATTGCAAAAACAGCATCACCACTCCAAGCTATATTGATTGCAAATTTATCACCTTTAGCCATATCAATCTTACCAGAGTCAACTTCAAAACCAAAAGCATGTTTTTTAAGTGATTTTAATTCATTTAAAACATTATTTAAAGTTTCATCATCACAGAGATTAAAAATATTAGTAAGTTTTAAATTATATTCTTCATCTGTTAGTAATTTAGCATCATGTTTTTCTTTTAAAGTTTTAAAACCTTCATATTTCACATCATTTAATGTAAAATCTTCATAATATGCTTTTAAGATACCAACTGCATAAGAATCACGCATAGAGTCTTTAATAGCTAAAAGATTATCGTACTTATCATCCCATAAAGATAACCATGATGTTAAATCACTTCTCATAGTTTTAGAATCGATACCACGTGATTTTAAAGCTGAATAATTATCATTATATAAAATACCTAACGTGCCCCACATATATGGTCTACAATAAGATGAGACAATATTCTTTTTACCATCAATTTTGATACTAGATATTTTGTCTTTGATAAATGGTGAAACATTTTGTTCATAATCTGGTGTTGAAGTATCAGAAAATGGAACAATCAAATCCTCAGCAATCATTTTTTGAATGACATAATCTGATGGACAAATTAAATCATAAGAGACTGAACCAATTTTAAGTTGGGAAAGCATAGTTTCATTAGTATCAAAAGTTGAATATTTAATAGTTACATTCTTTCCTTTTTTTAGCATGTAATCATGAAATAAAGTTGGAATATCGACGCTTTGATCTTCACTATCAATAGCCATATAATCTTCCCAGTTATAGACGTTTAAAGTTATGTTTTCTAAGCTTTCTGCTCTTTTAATTAAAATATCATTATTTGCAACGTGCAAAACAGGAAGAAGGGAGGGAGCAAAAACATATGAAAGAAGTGATATTTTAGCAAATAAATGTCTACTTTTCATTTAACTTAATCCTCCTTTTTTTATGTAAACTTAAAAGCTTACTAGCTTTTTTAGCTTTGACATTAACATAGATAGAACGGACAATAACAATAGTTACAACAATTAAGAAGATGAAAGTGGTTAGTGGCCTCATTTCAGGAGGAACAGCACCTTTCTTGATCTTAGCCTGAATGAGAGTTGATAAAGTTTCAATTTGCCCTTCACCTGATAATAGACCGGGGCCTCTTGTAAAAGCAGTAACAATAAAATCATCTAATGATAAAGTAAAGGCTAAAACAAAACCAGATATTATGCCAGGAACAATTTGTGGAATGATAACTTTATGAATAGCTTTAGTAGGAGTAGTTCCTAAATCAAGAGCGGCTTCATATAATGATGGATCCATTTGGGTTAATTTAGGTTTAACATTGATATAAACAAAAGGAATTGCTAAAGTGCAGTGACCAATAAGTAAAGTGTAGAAAGAAAAAATAGATTTACCTTGGAATATTTTTTGACCAATGAAAACAAACATGACAGTAAGTGACATAGCAATGACAACTTCAGCATTGACGATAGGGACTTGATTTATTGATTCAACAATTTTTCTAGTTCTATTTTTCATATAATAGACACCGATTGCACCTAATGCACCAACAATGGTTGAAACAAGTGAAGCAATTAAAGCTAATATCAAGGTATTACCTAAAGCTGTCAATATCTCTTTATTTTTAAATAAATCACCATAAAGTTTAAAACTGAAGCCTGACCATTGACCTGTTATTGTTGCACCAGTAAAAGAATAAACAATCAAATAAAGAATAGGAAGATAAGTTACAAGCAAAATTAAGTAAATATAAATGTATGATAATATTTTCTTTACCATGATCCACTTCCTCCTTTTTCACTTTCTTTTTGAAATTTACCAGTCAGTAACATACATAAGAAGATGATAACTAACATGATAAGTGACATAAACGAGCCTCCATTCCAATCACTATTTGAAAATGATAAATAAATGGAGTTACCAAACAACATAATCTTTCCTTCAGACATAGTATCTGAAATGACATATGATGAAATAGTAGGCATAAATACCATCATTGAAGCAGATATAACACCGGCTAAAGTTTGTGGGAAATAAGCTTTACAAAATGTTTTAAATGGATTGCATCCTAAATCTTTAGCAGCTTCAATTCTAGAATAATCTATCTTCAGCATAGTTGAGTACAAAGGAAGTATTGTAAATGGCAAATAATTTAAAACCATACCAACCATAGTACAAAAAAGTGGATGTTGACCAGTTGTTGTATGAAACCATCCTAAGATGATTGATAATAAATCTCTTAAAGCACCTGTTCTCAAAACAAAGTTGATCCAACTAGGTAAAACAAATAAAAGAACTAGGATATAGCTTTTATTAATTTTAGGATTGGATAATAAATAAGCTAAAGGATAAGCGATAAGAAGACATAAAAGAGTATTAAACAGACCAATCAATACTGAAATTAATAAGACATTTAATTTAGTAGTAGATGTAAAAAACTCTTTAAAAGCATTAAAAGTAAAATAGCCATTACTATCTGTAAAAGCATAGAAGATGATAAACAAAATAGGGATAATGATGAATAATATTAAAAATAAAGCAAAAGGAATTGCTAGTGACTTTCTAAATGCTCTATCTTTCATAGCTTGTTAAATCTCCTCTAAGTTTGAGCTTGATTGAAGAAGCATCAACTTTTAAACCTACTATATCACCAGGGTTGAAAGTATATGGAGTTGAAACAAAGTAATCTTCTTCATCTTCACTTCTTACTAAAACAACGTAGTGATCACCTTTATAAACGGAAGTGATAATTTCACCAGTTACATTTGCACCATCTGTATCATCAGAGATTAAAAAAGCAGTTGTTGGGATAGTAGCTGTTACATCAGCATCAGTGAAATCATATTCTTTATCTTTAGTGACAACATAGCCTGATTCATCGACTCGTGATTGGGAAACAAGTTTGCTAACATCCACTTCAAATAAGTTGTCACCAATAATTAGATTATTATTTTTATCGATATAGGCATCTGTATAAACATTGAGATTATTATCTCTTTTCATCAAGTGAATATCGCTAGGTCTTATTTGAATATAAATAGGCTTATCAGTTTCATATGACTTGATGGTCTGAGCTAAGACTTCATTATGACCAATCATAATGACATAGAGATAATTGACACCTTTAAATACTTTAGAAACAATCTTCCCTTCAATGTAGCCTTCCTTCGGTTCAGTTTGGAAATGAATATCTTCAGGTCTAATTACAGCATCAACTTGACTGTTGATTTCGAAATCATCAACACAATCCATAACTTTACCTAAGAATTTAACTTTTCTTTCACCAACCATAGTTCCATTATAGATATTTGATGAGCCAATAAAATCAGCAACAAAAGCATTTTGTGGCTCATTATAAATATCTTCTGGTGTACCAATTTGTTGAATCACACCATCGTTCATGATGATGATGGTATCAGACATTGTTAAAGCTTCTTCTTGATCATGAGTAACATAAATAAATGTTATTCCTAATTTTTTATGCATGTCTTTAAGCTCAAGTTGCATGTCTTTTCTCATTTTTAAATCAAGAGCCCCTAGTGGCTCATCTAAAAGGAGAATTTGTGGCTCACAAATAATTGCCCTTGCAATCGCTACTCTTTGTTGCTGACCGCCTGATAAAGTTGAAATATCTCTATCTTCAAGTTCATCTAAATCAACAATTGATAAAGCTTTAACAACTTTGTCATCAATTTCTTGTTCGGTAAGATGCCTATATTTATAAAAAGGGACGGGATTATTAAAAGCATAATCGAGTTTTTCATCAAGAAGTTTTAAGCGTTCTTCCTTTTCCTTGTCAGTGATTATTTTGTCTTTTTTTATTCTTTTTTTCTGCTTTAATAATTGTTTTATTCTCTTTTTATCAATTTTAGTTACTTGATTACCGCTTTCATCTAATACAGCAACAGGCAAAGTTTTATTTTTAAGACCAAAAGCAACATTGTCATAAACATCAAGATTTGGGAAAAGGGCATAATGCTGAAAGACGGTATTGATCGGTCTTTTATATGGTGGAAATGATGTTAAATCATGACCATTTAATAGAATATCACCAGAATCAGGAGTTTCAAATCCTGCAATCATTCTTAAAGTGGTTGATTTACCACATCCTGATGGTCCAAGAAGGGTGACAAACTCACCTTTTTTAATTTTCAAATTCAACTTGTCAATGACTGTTTCACCATCAAATATTTTGGTCACATTTTTAAGTTCAATAATGTAATCATCATTACTAGTTAATTGCATAGATTGCCCTCCTAAAAAAACATGAAAAATATAACATTTTTTTATCAAAAAACAAGTAATTTTTTTTACATTTTTTTAAGCATGAAAAAATAATATAAAAAAAATAAAAAAAATAACCTTAAACCTTTATATAAATATAATAAGTTGTAAATAAAAAATACAGTATTATTTATGAGTAATATTTAAATATATAAATATGAATTATATATAAAAAATATTACAGATTTGAATGTTGAAATATAATATCAAAAAAATGATAAAAAAATTAAATGAAATTGTTTCATTTTTTACTTGTATTTTTTATTAAAAAAATATCGACTAATTTTGTTGATTTCTATAATCAAGAATAATATAGTTTTCACTATATATGTAAAATCATTTTAAGCAAGAATTTTTTGAAAAATATTATTCCATTTTATTTTTTAAATCATTTAAATAAAAGGCAAAGTAATAATAAGGAATCGTTAAAATTTGATTATTTTTATCATACCCATACTTGTTGGTTGACACTTTAATGATAATATCTTTTTTATTGTGCATTCTAAATTCTTCAATTGAATTTAAGCGGCCACCTTTTTTCTTAGCATCGATTGGTATTATTCTTCCGTTTAAATCAAGAATGAATTCAAACTCGCTATCTCTTTTCCCTTTCCAATAGAATAAATTAAAATTTCTAGCTGATAATTCAATTGATATATAGTTTTCATAATAAATCCCAGCTAAGCTATTTTTATTATCAATAATAAAACTTTTAGCATTTAAACCTCTTTGATAAGTAAATAAACCCATATCAGATAAGTATAGTCTATATAGAGAATCTTCATTTCTAATAAGTGGAGAAGTGATGTGTTCTTTAAGAAGTAATGATTTATTTACAATATTAGCAGTGACTAACCATTCTATTGGAGTATATAAATCTCTACTTTTTAAATTCTTATCTATGAACGTGCATTTGAAATTTTTATTTTCTTTATTTAACTGGGCATAGATATTTTTAAATATTAGTCTGCTTCTTAATATTGATTCGCTACTGGCTTGATATAAATCCATATCATTTAAATAATCTGAATAGAGTTCGGTTAATTTTTTTAATGATTTTTGATAAGCTATTGCCTTATGATCATTATATTTGATGAATTCATTAACAACTTCAGGCATCCCACCTATAAAAAGATAGTCATTAAATATATCGAGTAAATCATTATGCGTTTCATCATCAAAAACTTCTTTTTCAAGATATGATTTTTTTAATAAAGCATACGTATTTCTTTTATAATTATATAAAAATTCATCAAATGTTAGCGGATAGATTACTAATTGATTTATTTTTCCAACAGGGAATAAGAAACTTTTATCAGCAAAGCCGCCTCGTTTATGAACATATCTATTTAGTTTTATTCTAACAAGTGAGCCTGTAACAATTAAGGGGATGTCTCTTCTGCGTTCACAAAAGTGTTTCATCATTTTAATGATTGGTAAACATTCTTGTACTTCGTCAATTATAAGCAAATGTCGATTATCTAAGATGAAATTATAGTGAATTTGTATAAAATCAATAATTTTATCAAGGCTATTATGTTCAAAAACATAATTTACAAAATCTGGATCATCTGAGCAATCGATTCTTAAATAAGATTTTTTATAATATGTTTTAGCAAAGATTTCTTCTAACAAATATGTTTTACCAACTTGTCTTGCACCTAGCACAAGAAGAGGTTTTCTATCAATATCAGCATTCCATTCTATCAATTTTTTTAAATAAATTCGTTCCATATCATCTCCATAAATTGTACATTTTTACAAGTTTAACACATCCATAAATTGTACATTTTTACATTGTTAGCTATGAAAATTTATTAATTCAATAATGTTATTAGTGATATAATTTTTTTATGCGGAAGATTGATAGTTTTATTTTTGATTTAGATGGTACTTTGCTTGATACATTAGACGATATTAAAGAAGCAGTCAATTTTGCTTTAAAAAAATATCATTTAAAAGAAAGAACTAAAGAAGAAGTTTTATCATATATAGGACACGGTTCTAGATATCTGATTGAAAAAGCAATCGGTGAGTCTAATTTAAATTCATTCGATGAAATATTCGATTGTTATTATGAATATTATACTAATAATTATAATGTTTATACAAAACCTTATCCTAATGTGATTGATAGTTTAAATTATGCAAAAAATAAGGGAATTAAATTATTTATTTATACCAATAAACCTTATGAAATGACAATGTCACTTGTTGGTAAACATTTTAATGATTTGTTTGACTTAGTTGTTGCTATTAGAAAAGATGATAAGAAAGTTAAACCTAACCCAACTCTCTTTTTAAATGAGAGTAAAGATTTTAATATTGATTTTAAAAACAGTTTCTATTTTGGTGATTCAGAAGTTGATATTCAAACAAGTAAAAATTTAAATATTGAAAATATGGTATCTGTGACATATGGGTATAAGAGCAAAGAATTTTTACTAAATTATCCACTTAAGCCAAAATTTATGATAGATGATGCCAAAAAAATTGTTAATATTATTGAAAATCAAACTATATAAATATTAAAATAAGAAAAGGAGAAATGCATTATGATTATATTAACAGGACCATCTGCTTCAGGAAAAACAGCTACGTGTTTATATCTTGAAAAACATTATGGAATAAAAAAAGTGGTTACTCATACAACAAGAGCAATTAGAGTAAATGAAGTTGACGGAGTTGATTATCATTTTGTCTCCAAAGAAGAATTTGAAAAGATGGTCAATAATAATGAATTCATCGAGCATGTAACATATAATGGAAATTATTATGGTACATCTAAAGCAGAAGTTAAAGATGACAAATGCTGCACTTTAGATTTTAATGGTGCATTAACCTATTATAATCTTCATGATCCTAAAATTGTAATCTTCTATTTATATTGTGATGTAGATACAAGAAGTCAAAGAATGAAAGATAGAGGAGATAGTTTAAATAAAGTAGAAGAAAGAATAGTTGGTGATGTTAAATCATTTAAAGTTGATGAGAAGATAGAAAAGATCTTTGATTATAGAATTGATACTTCTAAATATCCTTTAGAAGAAGTTGCTAAAATCATCTATGATAAATATTTTGAAATATTAAAAAAAAGAAAATAAGTTTGAATTTTGAGACAAAAAAATAATAATTATTAAAAAAAACGTAATAAAGGACTATATTATAAGTGGGAGTAGTAAAAAGTTCTTTACTTTTTAGGCTAGCTCATATATATTAAATAAGACTCTTTTTGAGTCATATACTTTCTTGCTGTTTCCTGATGTAGAGACAGCCGAAAGAGTCCATAGGGAGGTATAGAGACATGAAAAATTATGAAATCATGTGTATTCTCATGCCAAATCTTGAGCAAAGCGAACTTGAAAAAGAAATCGCCAGCTTATCCAAGATTTTAACAGACAATGGTGCTAAATTAACTGGTACCAATACTGAAGCTTGGGGTATGAGAGACTTAGCCTACGAAATCAAGAAACAAACAAAAGGTTATTACGTCGTCTTCACCTTAACTAGTGAAGCTAAAGCAATCGACGAATTCAACCGCATCACAAAGCTTGATTCAAAGGTCTTAAGATCACTTGTTACTGTTGCTCCTAAACAATAAAGAGGAGAAAAATTATGGCAAGTTTAAATCGTGTTATTTTGGTTGGAAGAATTGTAAGAGATCCTGAACTAAAAAAGACAACTTCAGGGGTATCAGTCACTTCATTTACTATTGCAGTTGACAATATCGTTAGAAGTGGAGCTGAAAAAACCACAAGCTTTATTCCTTGCACTTGCTGGAATAAGACTGCTGAACATGTTGCAAAATATTGTTCTAAAGGTAGTCTTGTTGGAATCGATGGCCGACTTACACAACGTTCTTATGAAGATAAAAATAATAATAAGAGATCAGTTGTTGAAGTGGTTGCTGATTCTGTTCAATTCTTAGAAAGAAAGTCAGATGATAGTCAAACAAATAATTTTGATTCAACACCTGATAATTCATCTTCAATTCAAGAAGGTATTGATTCAACCGATGACGATTTGCCATTTTAATCTTAGTGTAACTAAGGAAAGGTAAATTAAATGAATATTAAAAAGAAAAATAACGTCCGTAAAAAATATTGTTATTTTACCAAGAATCATATTAAACATATTGATTATAAAGATGTCGAATTATTAAAGAAATATATTTCTCCATCTGGTAAAATCACCAGCAGACGTATCACTGGAACTAGCAGCAAATATCAAAGAATGTTAGCTATTGCTATCAAACGTGCAAGATATATGGCTCTTCTTCCATATGTTAATGATTAATTAAATCAAATTCAAACTCTAGTATGCATCAACTAGAGTTTTTTTTATTTTAAAAATATGAATAAAATTACTACTTTACAAAACTCGCTCGGAATTTCTTAAAATTAATGTAGAAACTCGCTCGGAATTTCTTAGAAAGGTACCAAATGTATTTTAAAAGAAAAATTGATTCACAATTAGATAAATGGTTAAAGAGTGAAAATGAATCACCAGCACTAATCGTTGGTATACGACAATGTGGAAAGACGGAAACTATTAAGGAATTTGCTAAAAGAAACAAATTAAATTTAATTGAAATAAACTTTTGGACAAATCCTGAATTTGGTTCAGATTTTGAAGGAAGTTTGGATGTCGATAATATTATTTCTAATATTTCTTTAAGATTTCCTAAGCATAAAATCAATTCAAATTCATTGATTTTCTTTGATGAAATTCAAGATTGTCCTAAAGCAAGATTATCATTTAAAAATTTTAAAAATGATGGTAGATACAGAGTTATTGCTAGTGGATCATATCTTGGTGTAAATGGATATGTCGTTTCAGATGCAACACCAACTCCTGTAGGATATGAAAGTATATTTCAAATGAAAACAATGGATTTTGAAGAATTTTTGTGGGCAAATGGATATAGTGAAACACAAATTGAGCAACCAATTTATTTTTTTGAAAAAGCTGAGAAAATACCTGATCATATTCACAATTTATTTAAATCTTTATTTTTAAATTATGCATGCATAGGTGGATTCCCTATGGTAGTAAAAAAATATTTAGCTCAAAAAAATTTTGTAGATGCATTTAATGAATTAAGCAATATAGTTTTTGACTTAAAAAGTGATTTTGGTCGAAGAAAAGATAAGAATGGTAATCCTGTATTCAAACAAGCTGAGGTGTCAAGAATACAGAATGCATTTGATTTGATACCGACTTTCATGTCCAAAGAAAGCAAAAGATATATTGTGTCCAAAATAAATGGTGGAACACAATATGATAAAAATGATGCTATTGAATATCTTAGACAAGCACATGTTGTCTCTAAAATTTATAATGTTACAACTCCTTCTCTTCCATTAGCTGCTGAAAAAATCGAATCTCAATTTAAATTATATCCAGAAGATATAGGCATTGCTATATCGATGTTTGGATTGGATACTATTTCTGCTATTTTAAAAAATAATTTAGGTCAAGGAAAAGGAGCTATATACGAGGCACTAGTTTTTGATTCACTAAACAAAGCAGGCATTGAAACATATTATTTTGCTAAAGAAAGTGGATTAAAAATTGATTTTGTTATTACATATAATGGCTATGCGACTCTTATTGAAGCTAAAGCTAAAAATGGTAATACTAAATCGAGTAAAACAGTAATGAAACATGAAGAGCACTATGGTAAAACTCGTTTGATAAAGATTGGTGATTATAATGTATCTAGAGTTGAAAATATTATTACAATACCTCATTATTTAACATTTGCTCTTGGGAAGAAGCCTGATTTTTAGAACTAATAATAATAAAAAATTTTATTATAAAATTAAAAATTGTCTATAATTGTTATAAATAGATATAGAATAAAAATTCCACATATAATTAAAATCTTTAAAAATTATTTAATAAAGTATAAAATAATATCGATGATTAAAGCATATAGTAAAGATTTAACTTATTCATATGTGGAAGGTTTTTTTCCAACGTTTGAACTTATAAAATATCGTAAAGATGATTTGATAGCTATCTATGTAAATAGCGATGCTATTAATTCAGATGGCTTGAATAAATTAAAAGATTTTGTTGATGAAAAATACTTTATCTATTCAGATAAAGCTTTTTCTATTTCTAAATCAAAAGATAATGCTCATGTATTGGCTGTTTTTAAAAAGAAATTGAAAAATTTAAATAAAAATGATGATCATCTTGTTTTAGTTAATCCTTCAGATATGGGTAATTTGGGAAATAGTATGCGTTCTTTACTTGCTTTTGGCTTCCACAACTTAGCAATCATTACACCAGCAGCTGATATTTTCAATCCTAAAACAATAAGAGCAAGTATGGGAAGTTTCTTTCATATAAATATTGAAACATTCTCAACTTTTGAAGAATATTTAAATAAATATAGCAGAGAATACTATCCTTTTGTTTTAACATCATCAAAACCGCTTGCTGATGTGAAATTTAAAGAAAAATGTGCACTAGTTTTTGGAAATGAAGCAACTGGACTTCCAACATCCATTTATAATTCAAACAATGTAAAAATTGAACAATCAGATGAAGTCGATTCTTTAAACCTCACTACATCAATTGCAATTGGTTTATATGAATTAAAAAAGCAAAAAGAATCAATTAAATAAAGGTATTTTTAATACAAAATGACAAACCACAACGAAAACAACAATACTTATAATATCAATTAAAGTTGAAACAATAGGTGAAGTGATAACAGCTGGATCGACATGTATTTTTTTTGCAAATTTAGGAATAGTGGCACCTATCATTTTTCCAACTATGATAGTGAAGAAGAAAGTGATTGAAACGGTAGAGACTATTTTAATTATTTCAAGCTCATTAGTTACATCTTTATAATCGCCAATCATTCCTGTTTTTAATTCAAGATAAGTCCAACCAAAACATATAGTTGATAACATAATGGCTGTAAGAATAGCTGCTTTAAATTCTTTAAATAAGAAAGATAAATATTTTTTACCTTTTAAATCATATAATGAAATTTCTCTTATTGAAACAGTGCTTGTTTGATCGGCTGAATTACCACTAGTTCCCATTATAGATGGAAGTATAGTTATTAAAACAGGTATAACAAGAAGTGGTTCTTGCATGTATGATAGTGCAATTGAAATGAATGTATCAAGAAGGACCATCAAAACAATCCAAATGGCATATGATTTATATAATTCCAAAGAAGAAGTTTTTAAATAAGGTTTATTTGAATTTATAACACCTGCTTGAAGTTTGATGTCTTCAGTATTTTCTAAATTAGCAACATCAATAATATCATCAAAAGTGATGATACCAAGAATTCTTCCTTGTGAGTTAGTCACTGGAAGAATAGAAATATCATATTTTCTAAATTCTCTAACGACAACTTCTTCATCAGTTGATGTAAAAACAGATATTACTTCAGGATTCATAACATCACTGACTAATTTATCTTCATCATTTTCAAGCAGAATATCAAGATTACAAGTCCCTATTAAAATACGAGTTTTATTGACAACAAAAATTTTCCAAATAGTTTCTTTTTCTTTGCCAATTTTCCTAATTTTAGCTAAACATTCTTTAATTGTTTTATCTTCTTCAATTTCAACATATTCACAAGTCATCAAAGAACCTGCAGTTCCTTCTTTATAATTTAAATATGTTGATATTCTTTTACGATCACTTCTTGTTGTTGCTAACAATACTTTGGTTACTAAATTAGATGGAAGCTCATCAACAAAATCAACTAGATTATCAATCTGCATTTCACTGACAATATTTTGTAGTTCATCAGATGTAAAAGCAGAGACAACTTGTTCCTTCTTCTCTTGCGAAAGCAGAGTAAATATTTCAGCCGATTCATCACTATTGACTGTTTTAAAAAAGAAAAGAAGTTCTTCTGGATTTAAATTTTCTACAGCATCTGAAATGTTGTGAGGATCATAAGAAGCAGCAAGTGAATTTAAAATCTTTGTGTTTTTAAGTTGAATAAATGTTTTTAAGACATCACTTGAAATGAATTGACTAACTTTAGAAGTTAAGGAAGAATCAACTTTGAATTCATCATCGGATCTAACATTCAAATTATTGATTAAATCATGTTTTAAATCTTTCATGCTAAAATCCTCCAGTTAGTAATAGTTGTAAATAAAACAGCTACTTCACCTGGGTCAAATTTGTTGATGATGAATTTTGCAAGTGAAAAATAGATAAGTAGAGTCAGAATATCCATGATTGAAGTAATCAGTGGTCCTGAAATAAAAGCTGGGTCAATATGAATTAGTTTAGCAACAATTGGTAAGGTTGCACCAAGTAGCTTGGAAACAAAAACGGCAAAAAATAACGATGATGAAATGACAAGTGAAATGATCAAGAATGCTTTTTGTCTACCACCAACATCTTTGATGAATCCATCAAGAGAATTGCCAACATTGATGATGGGAGTATTTAATTCAACCATTGTCCAACCAAATGAAACTAAAGCAACAGTGATAGCTGTTAATAATCCAGCAATAAATTCTTTTTTTACTACTTTAAAATAGTCTTTAGTTGTTATTTCACCAGTTGCTAAAGCTCTAGTTATCATTGAGGTTGTTTGATCACCTGAATTTCCACCTGTATCATTTAAAACAGGTAGGAAAGAAATTAAAACTGGAATAGTTAAAAGTTCAGCTTCAAACTTGTCAACAATCATCGATGCAAAAGTATTGATTATCAATAAAATAATAAGCCAAATAACATATGATAAAGCGATTCGATAAAATTTATTTTCAGCATAGCTTTTATCATTAGTTGGTGCAATAGCACTTTGCTTGTAGACATCTTCAGTATTCTCACTTTCAATAATATCTAAAACATCATCAAAAGTGATGATACCTAACATATCTTTGTTTTTAGAGACTACAGGTAATATAGGTAAATCAAATTCTTTGAAAACTGAAATAGCATTCTCTTTATCAGCAATAGGAGAAATATATGGGAAATCTTTGTTCATTGTTTGCGAAATTTGTAAAGAATAGTCAACAAACATCATATCTTCTAAATATTGAATACCAATTAGATGATTTGCATTATCAGTTATAAATATTGCTCTTACAGTTTCCATTTGTTTACCAACTTCTTTAATCTTCTTAAAAACATCACTTATAAGTACATCTGGCTTAACTGATAAATATTCGGTTGTCATAATTGAACCAATGGTATCATCGGAGTATTTAGAAAGAGTGATGAGATTTTTCTTTCTTTTTGAAGGAAGATAACTCAATACTTTTTCTCTCAAAGGCTTAGTTAAGTCTTCAATAAAGTCGGCTAAGTCGTCATCTTTAACATAGCGAAGAGTCAAGACTATTTGCTTTTTAGGTAAAGTTTTTATGATAGCTAAACGATTGTTGATAGGAAGATATGAGAAAAGATTGCCTAATTTTGAATAGTCATCACCATAAGTATAAAAATCATTGATGTCATTTTTAGAGAAATTTTCAAATGCTTCAACAAGCGTTAAAGCTGAAACATCATTTAAAAGTTCATTGATACCATCAGTATCTTTATTTTCAAGAAGTTTTGAAATTTTATCTACAAGTTCCTTGCTTGTATAACCATTATTTATAATAAGGTCAACATTTAAATTTTCTTCCATTTATAGCCTCCTTATTAAATTGCATTTATAAAAGTTATTTTATATAGTAGTTAATGTATGTCTCAAGCATGCAAATATCACTAACAACTTTACCATTATTTTTAATTTCAAGAAGTTCATGATATTCTTTGCTTGAAAAGTAAGATACAGATAGAATATCGACATTTATTTTATTCATCACGTTTATATCAGAAATGGTATCACCAATATAAAGAATATCTTCTTTTTTTAAATTAAAATCATCGATAAGTTTATTCATTGAAACATCTTTATTGACACCTGTTTCACTACCAGTATATTCTCGAATAAAGAAATTATTTAGTTTATTAACATCAAGTGATATATCTAATGTATCTTTACCTCTACCAGTTATTAAAAATAAACTGATATTAGGATTATTTTTTAAATTGATCAAAGCTTTAATAATCGGAATAGGTACCTTATATAAAGGGGCTTCTTTTTGATAGTATTTTAAAAAAGCTTCATAAGCTTTATTAAAGTAACTATCATCAACTAGTGATTTGATGATTCCTTTTTCAGTAGGGCCATAATGTTTTATTAGCTCTTCAACTGTCAAATGTGCATTTGGAAAGCTATTGATTGCAAAAAGCATGCTATCAGCTTCAAGCTTTAAGCTATCGATTAATGTCCCATCAAAATCAAAGACAATAGCTTTCTTTTTATTCATACAAAAATTTTAACACTAAAGAATATATAAAGCATAAAAAGAAATTATTATTTTTTTGTTTCTTTAATGATGTTAATAAGATCTTTGCTTTCTTCATCAAATAGTTGCTCATTTTTTAATGTTGCAATATCGTTTTCATTTGATGAAACAATTGAAATTGATTTGATTCTTCTTTTGATCATTTTTTGCTTAGCTTTTAGAGCAAAACTATCAATATAGAAAATGGTAGCTGCCTCCCAAATAAAGACCCATGCTACAATATCGAGTGTCTCGTTGATGATTGTTCTTAGATTCTCATTATTAAACCACTTAAATGATAAAGAAGAGATGGCTAAAATTAAAAATAAAAGACCACTTAAAAGAAGAAGTAGAGAAGATATTTTTTTAAATTTTAAATTCCTTTGAGTCGCAATATAATGTGAAGCAAAATAATCTTCAAATAAATCAGTAAGTTCTTTAACGTCGTATCCATTAAAATCGTTTAAAACAAATTTAAAATGACAACTATATTCATTTGGTATTTTTTCAATTAATGAAATCATTTTATTAAATATTTCATCGTTTAAAGAAACAGTTTCACCAATTGAATCATCAAGTAAATCAGTTGCATTATCATATTGCAGTTTGATAGTAACTACCTTATTTTCTTCATCGACAATATAATGTTTTTTTAATAGCTCAATTGAATATTTTTTTATTTCTTTTTCTTTTAAAAAATCAAACATATTTGCCTCCTAACTAAAAAAGTTAGTTTATTATAAGCTATTTAAATAAATTTAAATAACTTATTTTTGAAAAAATGAGCGGGTAAGTAGCTGTTAAGCAATGTTCTTGAATTAATTTTAAAAAATGATATATTATGATTGCTATGGAGGTAATCTATGAAAGATTTAAAAGGAACAAAAACTGAGAAAAACTTGCAAGCAGCTTTTGCTGGTGAAAGTCAAGCTCATACCAAGTATGCATATTATGCATCAGTAGCCAAAAAAGAAGGACATTATGATTTTGCTGAATTATTTGAAGAAACCAGTAGAAATGAAAACGAACATGCTGAATTATGGTTTAAGTATCTTCATGATGGTCAAATTCCAACAACTGAAATCAATTTAAAAGATGCAGCTGATGGTGAAAATTATGAAAACGAAAAAATGTATCCAGAATTTGCTCAAACAGCAAGAGAAGAAGGTTTTGTAGAAATTGCAGCCAAATTTGAAATGGTTGGTGAAATAGAGAGAAGACATGAAGCTAGATATAAACATCTTCTTGAACAACTTCAAACCAGCAAAGCAGTCATCAAAGAAGGAGCATTAGTTGTTTGGAAATGCCAAGTTTGCGGTCATATCCATGTTGGAGAAAGTGCACCTGCTATCTGCCCACTTTGCGGACATAAATCATCATTTTTACCTGAGTATCTCTCTTATGATTACTCACCTAAAAAAGGCAAATAAAAATCAGAACAAATATTAGTGATATTTGCT
>CALBLI010000040.1 GCA_937896065.1 uncultured Caryophanales bacterium
AAAAATTTAGAGACATTTGAAGTTGCAAGTGATAATCCAAAATATAGTTGTGTCAATAATTGCCTTATTGAAGCTGAAGGAACAAGCGGTGATACAACTGTATATGGCATTGTCATGTGTGGGACCAAGAATTCAACCATTCCAACTGATCCTAGTATTAAATATATTGATGGTTATACATTTAATGGAATTGATATTAAAGAATTATACATTCCTAAAAATATCATTTCATTTAAGCCTTATTCATCTACATCAGTATGTTTTAAAGAATCAGGTCTTGAAAAGATCACATTTGAATCAGGAAGCAATATTACTGATGCTTCTTTAAATCAACTTTTAAGAGGTTTACCTAATTTAAAAGAAGCTCATTTACCTGATTCAGTTGTGGATTTATCTAAAAGCAGTAACTACATTGATGATTGTCCAAATCTTGAAAAAGTATATATTCATAGCAAAGTTACTGATGTAAATTATTTATCTTTTAAAAATGATCCTAAATTAAAAGAAATAATCATTGAAAATAATCCATATTTTAAGATGGAGAATGATTTTTTAACCAAGACAGTTAGTAGTGCTACAAAATATGTATATGGCTATTTTGGAAATGATGAAGATATTACTATTCCTGATGGAGTTACTTATATTGGAACATATGCATTTAACTATAATAATAAAATTAAAAAAGTCACCTTGCCTGAAAGTGTAACTACTATCAATCAATATGCTTTTTCTAACTCATCATTACAAGAAATAATTTTTAATAGTAAAATATCAACTATTTATAAATATAGCTTTTCTAATTGTGTAAATTTAAAAGCATTCAATTGGCCAAGTACAGTTACTACAATCCCTGATTATGTTTTTAGTGGAGCTGTTCTTGATTCTCTTGTAATTTCTAATGTAACTGTTAATAACAAATCACTTGCCGGTGCAAATATTAGACATGTAGAAGTTGATTCTAATCATGCATCACTAGCATGCAATGATGGATTAAACATAACTAATAAAGCTGGAACTGAATTATTTGCAGCCTTTACAAATGAGAATGGATCAATAGTTGTTCCTAATACTGTAAAAACTATATTGCAATATGCTGGCTATGGAAGAGATATGAAGACTTTAATAATATCATCATCGGTTATCACTATTCAAGGCTATGCATTTTATAATACAACTAATTTAAAAACAGCTGTTATGGGAGATAGTGTCGATGGTATCAATAATTATGCCTTCTATAACTCTGGATTAAAAAGCATCAAATTATCAAATTCTCTTAAACAACTTTATGGTTCTGCTTTTGCTTCTTGTAAAAATTTAACTGAGATCTCTCTTCCTGATAGTTTAACTAATTTCTCATCTACAAATATTTTCCAAAATTGTGAAAATTTAATCTCTGTCAAATTACCATCTAAAATAACTAGCATACCTGATTCAACATTTTATAATTGTATATCATTAAAAAATGTAGAAATGCCTTCTACTATTACAAGTATTGGCAAGAATGCTTTTAGTTACTGTAAATCGCTTGAAAATATCAATCTTCCATCATCTTTAAAAACCATTAATAATTCTGCTTTTTATAACTGCAATAAATTGAATGTTAATTTGACTAATCTCACTAAATTAACTTCAGTTGGAACTTATGCTTTCTATTTATGTAACTCACTAAAAGATGGTTATATTCCAAATAGCCTTACTAGTTTAAGCGGTAATATTTTCTATTCCTCAAAAATTGAAAGCATCAATATTCCAAATAGTGTCACTACAATTGCTGTATCAGCTTTTGCTTATACTAAGAATTTAAAATCACTTATAATTCCAAGCAGTGTCACTTCTCTTAGTGGTTCTATTATTAATTCTTCAGCTGTTGAATATGTTGAAATTAATAATCCTACAATTACAGTAGCAACTAGTGCTACATATTCATCAGGAACCACTTTCTATGGTGCAAATAATTTAAAAGAGATCAAATTCAAAGGTACACTTGATCAATTTAAAAATGTGTTTAGTAATTCTAAAGAAAAATTTATAAGCAACTTCAATGATAAAGTGTTTAATATCACTTATTTAGATGGTGAAAATTATAAAACCATCTCATCTAGTGATATTGCTTGGTAATTAAAGTAAAAGAATAAAAAGCTCTTTACACTCTAATATGTAAAAGTTATTAAAAATACCTTAAAAAAGTAGCCAAACCGTTGAAAATGCGGGGGGGGGTATTTTATAATAATATATAGATTGTAAGGAGCTTTTTTAATGAGAAGGACAAAATTATTTTTAACTTTAACTGCATTATCACTTTTACAATTAGGTTCATGCAGTAAAAAAAATGTTAATTCAGTGACTTCATCAATTAGTTCATCATCTTCTACACCTTCTGTTAATCCAACTGAGGAAGAAGTTGTATCTAATGAAGATGATTTTGATGTCACGTATTCAACTGTTGATGTGGTTTTTATAAATGGTTTACTAAATGATAGTGTAACCAATCTAATTATTCCTGATACTATAAAGGGTAAAAAAGTTACTGGTTTATTTTCAAATGGTGGATATTATGATAATTTACATTTTGCACATAATTTAAAATTAAAATCTATTACAATTGGAGCTAATTTTGAAAAAAATAGAATTACTAATAAATATTTTGAAGGGTCGACTAATATTGAAAAAATAAGCGTATCAAGCAGTAATCCGTATTATTTTGTTAAAAATAATTGTTTATTTTATAAAGATAGTGATGGAAGCAATGTTTTAACTATGACCATAAAAGGTTTTTCAATTCCAGAAGATGTAGCTAATATTAAAATTGCTAAAGATGCTATTGCTTATCTAGATATTGATAAATTATATATTCCTAAAAATGTTATTTCTATTGACGATCAAGCTATACATTCTAATTATAATTTGACTGACATCACTTCTGATAATGATATTTATAAAGTTGTTGATGGCTTCTTAGTTAAAGATGATACTTTAATTCTTTCACCATCTGTTGAATATCCTAAACTTCCTTCAACAATTTCTAAAATAGGTCAAGCTGCTTTTGCAGGTACTAAAATCAAAGAATTTACTTTTTATTCAAATTTGAGCTTTGCTTCAAACAGTGACAGCAATATTATTACTTTTAAGAATTCTGATTTAGAAAAAGTGACTTTTGAAGATGGATTTTCTTGCCCTGAATCATTTGATTCAGCATTTTCTTCTTGTAAAAATTTAAAGGAAATTGAAGTGCCATCGGGCATTACAGAAATTAAAGCATATGCCTTTGCTAGCTGTATCAATTTGGAAAGCATCAAGATTCCAAATTCTGCGACTAAGATAAGCGGTGATGCATTTATTAATACACCGAAGCTTGAAAATGTATATTTTGATTCTACCAATACAAATTTTAAATTTGAAAATGAATGCATATTAAAAGGTAGTGAATTAATTGCACTTCTTTCTCATAAAGAAACCTATGTATTTGAACCAACTATTATTATTTCACAAACTTCAATAAATGGTTTGACTGGTATAAAAAATTTGGATTTCAGTAATTGTAATTACAATTTACCTAGTTATAAAATCAAAAATTGCAAATTAAAGTCGGTAATATTACCAAATGGTCCTTATTCTTTAAATCAGGGAACATTTCAATATTGTGAAATTGATGAAGTGATAATTCCTGAAAGGTTTGATAAAAACTTTTCAGGTAGTTATTTTTCCGATTCTATTGTAAAAAAAGTTACGGTTAAAGAAGGTAATCAAACGTATAAAGTTGTTGATAATGCACTTATTAAAATAGCTACTTCAGAGCTTTCTTTTTATCCAAATATTGATTCAGAAACTGAGGCTAAAATACCAGCTGAGGTGCTTAAAATAGGTGCTTACTGCTTTGCACATAATAAGAATTTAAAATTTATTGATATTCCATCAACTGTAACCGAAATTGGAAATGGAGCATTCCAATATAGCAATATAGAAAATGTTATCATTCCTTCATCTGTTAATGTGCTAGGGAATGCTATATTTGCTTGGTCTAGTCATATGAAAGAAATCACTATTAACAATCCTAATATACAGTTGACTAAAGATTCATTGATTCCATCTTTAACTGCTAGCTCTTATTCAGTCATTCATTTTAACGGCACTATGGTTGAATTTAAGAAACTATTTAACAATAGTTTAAATACTTATAAAAGCAATTTTATTTCTGGAAATGGTAAAGATACTTTAAGAGAAGTAGAAGTTAATGATTCGTCTGTTGAAGGTGGTAAAAGAATAGTTAAAGTCGAAGATATCATTTGGTAAAAAGGAGAATAAAAACATATGAAAAAAAACAAATTATTATCAGCGGCGTTATTATTTGTAGCAATTGCTGGTTCATGTTCTAAAACAACAAATAGCAATTCGAATACAGTTATATCAACATCAAGCAGTTCATCTTCTTCATCTTCATCAAGTAGTGGAGAGATAATACCAACGGACGCTAAGGAATTATTTGAACTTACTTTAGTTACAAATGGTGAAGGTACACCAACTCGTTATGAAATCAATGGATTAAAATATAAGAATTTAAAAAATGTG
>CALBLI010000041.1 GCA_937896065.1 uncultured Caryophanales bacterium
AACCATCAGAGTTAACTTGGTAATTTAAAAATTTAAAATAGGTGTTTATTTAAAAATTTGAGAAAAAAACACTCTTAATTGAGTTATTTCTTAAATTAAAAATAAGCACCTTTTTTATTAAAATAATAGACGGTTTATTTTTATTTATTAATGATTTCATTATATAATATTTCATGTGGAGATTTAAATTTTGATTAATATAGATGATATTCTAAATCCAGATTTTTCAAAAAAGATATATACTGAATATCCTGAAGTTCTTGATATTCTTTTATATGATAATACAACTAAGAAAAACATAATATGGGCAAGTGATCACTATGCTAAAAAAGGAAAAGATTTTTTAAAATCTAATGAAATAAAACCATATCATATATTAGGAAGAGTAAAAGTCATTAAACCTAGAATTTTAAAAAGTAAAACTGAACAAGTAAAAAGAAGCAAAGATAATGCAGAAGTATTTACTCCATCATGGATTGTTAATAAGCAGAATAATTTGATAGATAATGAATGGTTTAAAAAAGATAATGTCTTTAATGTTGAAAAAAAAGATAATACTTGGACTGCAACTAAAAAAGTCATTTTTGATGAAACAAAAACATTTGTTGATTACATTGATGATGTAAGACTTGAAATATGTTGTGGAGAAGCTCCATATCTTGTTTCAAGATATGATAGTGTAACAGGTGAGAGTATCAAAAATAAAAATAGAATCGGGCTCTTAGATCGTAAATTTAGAGTCATCAATGAAAATATAAAAGACGATGATAATTGGATAGAATATGCTTTAAGAGCAATAAAATCTATATACGGATATGAATTTCAAGGGGATAACTTATTTATAGCAAGAGAAAACATATTATTGGATTTTATTGATTATTATTTAGAAAAATTTAATAAAGTACCCGATAAAGAATTACTTATTGAAATATCAAAAATAATCAGTTGGAATATCTTTCAAATGGATGGAATAAAATATGTAGTTCCTTTTACTTGTCATAATGAAGAAGTTAAATATGTTCAACTCAGTTTATTTGAAGATAATAGTGATCCTAAATTTGATATATGCCCAGGATGTAAAAATAATGATCCTAAAAAACACAATGGTAAAAGATGCTATATTATGGATTGGCAGAAAAATAAAAAGATCAAGTTTGTTTCTTTGATGTGGGGAAATGACAATTATGTTAAATGATAATAATAAAAATGATGCTTTAGAAGCTGAAGAAAAATATAAAACAGCTGTCGAGTCAGCAAGTGACTATATTGAACATTTTGATATTCTTGAAACCATCACAAATGTTGGAAATGATGAAGTTTTTACACCGAGAAAAACATGTGAAATGATTTTAAATTCTCTTCCTGAAGAAGTATGGCATAATCCAAACTATAAATGGCTTAATCCAGCCACCAAGAATGGTATTTTTGAAAGAGAGATAGCTATTAGACTTGATATTGGATTAAAAGAAATTATTCCTGATGTTGAAGTAAGAAGAAAACATATTCTTCAAAACATGATCTATGCAATTGGACAAACAAGATTCACTGCAAACGTTGCAAGAAGAACACTGTATTACTGCTCCCAAGCCAATAGAAAATGCGATGGAATTAAAGCAAGTGATGGACATTATGTAAACGGATATGCGATTGGTAATGGAAGCTGGTTTAATGATGAAGAAGGTAATATCAAAACACCAAATATTAATCATTCTTTTGTTGATAATAAAGGAAATGAAATGCCTAGTTCTTGTCTAGATGAAGAAAAGAATAAATATAGATGTAAATATTGTGGAATTAGTGGTGGATCTGCTTATAACGATGCTAATCAACGTGAGACATATGCCTATGAATTCATTCATTTTGATAAAGATAAGCTGTTAGAACACTTACAGGATAGATTCTTTGGAGGTAATAGAGATATGAAATTTGATGTTATAATTGGAAATCCACCGTATCAGTTAAGTACTAATGATAAAGGAGGGATTCAGGCTATACCAATTTATAATAAATTTGTTGAACAAGCTTTCTTATTGAATCCGAAATATATTTCCATGATTATTCCATCTAGATGGTATACTGGTGGCATAGGAATGGATTCATTTAGAAATTTGTTTTTGTCAAAAAAGAATATAAAACAACTTTTTGACTTTCCGAAAAGTCGTGATTGTTTTGCTAATGTTGATATTGCGGGGGGGGTATTATTTTTTCTGTATGATTCATCATTTCAAGGCGACTGCCATATCGTTTCAACAATAGGCAACAAAAAAAATGAAAAATATAGAAAATTAAATCAATTTGATATTTTTGTACGGAGCAATATAGGTGTTGAAATAATTAATAAAATTTATGGAAAAGTAGATAAATTCTTAAGTGATGTTGTTTTTCCTATTTCACCATTTGGATTACCAACAAATGCAAAAGGAGAAGCAAATTATTTTGCAGGAAGTGTTAAACTAATTTCGAGCACTGGTGAAAGCTTTATACGCTACAATGATATTCCAAAAGGAAAAGACTATATTGATGAATATAAGGTATCAATAGGGCAATTAAATCCAGATAGAGGAGGCGTTAATAATGCTAGTGATGGTAAATCATATGTAACTACTAAAGTAAAGATTTATGAACCAAATGAAGTTTTTACGGCAACATATTTATTATTAAATCATTTTAAATCTAGACAGGAAGCTGATATTTTTTCCTCGTATATCAAAACTAAATTTGTAAGGTATTTAGTTAATCTAACCTTGAGCTCTATGCATATTACAAAAGATAATTTTAGATTTGTGCCAATTATGGATTTCTCAAAATTTAATACTGATGATAAACTTTATTCATATTTTGATTTAAGCAATGATGAAATCAATGATATTGAAAATACGATTAAGGAGATGAAGTAACATGTCTGAAGTGATGATTACAAGATCTCCTGATATTAATAAAGTTGATAGAATTATTTATCATACTGTAAATAAAACCTATACTCTAGATGATAGAAACGATACTGATAGTAATTTGATATTGATTTACATGTATATACTTCCTAAATTTCAAACACATGGAATTAAAGTAGGTATGACAAAGTGTAGAATTGGTGAAAATTTTTGGCATGCTATTAAATCAAGAATCAGTGATCAAAAGCATGAACTTGCCTTAAATGATGAACAATATTTAAAATATGGATTAAATAGAGAAGTGATTTATTGGGGAATTTGTCTTGATGCAAGAAATGATTCATTTAAAGATTATGCTGTTCATGATGAAATTAAAAAGAAAAATGCTGGAATTGTAGAAAAAGAACAAGAATGGTTTACTAATGTTCCTACAGATGAACTTATAAATATTTTTAATTCGTTAAGACATAAGGATGATAATAGAGAAATATATACACCCAGAAAAGAGCAGCAAGAATGTATAGATGCAATGAGTAAGTATTTTAATGAAAATCCTAATGGTAGATTTTTATTAAACTGTAAAATGAGATTTGGTAAATCCTTTACAACCTATAAATATTGTGAAGATCATAATCTAGAACGTATATTAATTTTGACTTTTATTCCAGCTGTTGAATCATCTTGGAGAGACGATTTAAGTCATATTAAGAAAAATTATCGATACTTCACTGATGAAAATTTAAGAAGAAGCGATTTTATGCTAAATTTCATTCAAGAACCTTATGTTCTCTTCTTATCACTTCAAAATTATTTAGGAAAGGAAAAAAATTCTGAAGTTAAAACTAAAATACAACAATTACAAAACATAAATTGGGATTTGGTTATTCTTGATGAATATCATTTTGGTGCTTGGAATCAAAAAACACAAGGAACTATTAAAATTAGAGAAGAAAAAAGTGAAGATCTTGATAGTGAATATCAAGAACAGTTAAAAAGAACTGGTGATATCATTGAAAAGTTTAAAATTAAAACAAGAGAAACTATTTGCCTTTCAGGAACTCCATTTAAAGCTTTAGCAAAAGGTGAATTTAATGATGAGTCTTCATTTACATATTCATATTTTGATGAACAAAGAAATAAATATCCTGATAGTGAAAATGATGATTTTAATGTTGTTAATCAAAATTATGCTGCTTTTCCTGATATGAAAATTTTTGGCTATAATATGTCAAATCTTTTTGGAAACTTAACTAACCAAATTTTTTCTGAAGATAAAATACTCAACAAAAAATATTTTTCATTAAATAAATTTTTTGAAACAAGACAAGAGAATAATCCTAATGAATCTTGCACTTTTATTTATGAAGAAGAAATTAAAAAATGGCTTGAAGTAATTAAAGGTCGCTCAGTATATGGTGATAAATTTCCATATTCAAATCAAAAAATGTTAGAAAATAATATTCATACACTTTGGTTAATGCCTACTGTTAAATCTTGTAAAGCAATGGAAGATTTATTGAACGAAGATAATTACTTTTCTAGATATCAAATTATAAATTTATCTCAAGACTATGTTGGAGCAGGTAATGATGCATATGAATACTTGATGATGAAAATAAGTGAATCTGAAAATACAAATAAATTAGGATCAATTGCTATCACTGTCAATAAATTAACTATTGGTGTTACTGTCAAAAAGTGGTCAAGTGTTTTTGTTCTTAAAGATTTAGCTAGTCCTGAACAATACTTTCAATCTATATTTAGAATACAGACTCCATATGTTGAAAATGGAAAAATATTAAAGAAAAATGGATTTGTTTATGATTTTAATATTGATAGAGCTAGTGCATTACTTTTAAGATATGCTGAACAGTCTGAAAATGAATATTCGACTAAATTAGAAATTGCAAAGCTGATTGTCAAATATATGCCCATTTTTATAAATGGTGATATGTCAAATCCAATATCTAGCCAAGTATTCTATGAACTTGCCCAATATGGTGATTCAAGTGGTATCCCATTATCTAGAAAAATTGTTGATACTTCAAAAACAACCAGAATGCTTGATGAAGAAACAGTAGCCTCCATGTTAAATGATGCTGAAGTTAGTGATATTATCAAGCATGTTTTTGCTCACGCTAAATTTGGAAAACCAAAATCAAAAACAGTTCCTTCAAAGCCTGAAGAAGGTTTTGATAGTAAAATTACTAAAGAAGGTAGAGATAAAGGCTATGAACTTGGAAGACTTGATTATTCAAAATATGTTGATTATGATGATGAGCAAGTTCAAAGAAAATTTGAAGAAGCAATTGATGAATATATTCAAAAGTATTCTTCAAAAGAATACACTGAAGTTGAAGCAATTTGGTATGCTAATGGATTTAAAAAAGGCTATGAAGCAGGTGTAAATGCACCTATAAAAAAGGAACAATGTGGCTATGATGATGGTGTTAAATTTGTTGATAAAGTTAAAGAACAATTTGGTGAAGATATCAAATATACAACTTCAACAGCAATTCAAATTAAAAATTATGTAAAAGCTTATTTGAATTATCCTACAAATATTCCTGAAAAATATCGTGGAATGCTTTATAGAAGATGGTATTGTGATTCTTTTCAACGAGCGGTTAAAAATAATTTGATTCCAGTTATAACTCCTAAAAATGGTGAAACAATTGAAGATGCTGATAATGTATTAAAACATATACTTGCAAGACTATTTGAATTTTTATATATCAGTGTGTATCGGGAAACTACATTTGAAGAAATATTTAACAATGCTGATCCTAATATCTTTTTAGAAGCTGTTGGTATAACTAAAAAAGATTTTGAAATATTAAATAAATATAAAGTTTTTCAAGAAGATGTCTTAAATAATTATATTCATGATTTTTTTGTTAATGAATCACTTGGAAGCAAGTTGAATCTCGATGATGAAGATATTCAAAAACAATATCGTAATAGCTTTGATTGGTTTGGATTTGGAGTTGAATGATAAAAATATTCATTAATTAATAACCATATGTAGGCAAAATAATTGTAAAAAAATAATCTTTAATATATTTTAAATTGAGGTGATTAATATGAAAAAATATTTTCTTGAGAATTCTATTCAATATAAAAATGAAGAAGGTGAAATAATTGCTGAAATTGATTTTCCAAAAACAGGTGAAAATGAAATAACAATCACACATACTTTTGTTTCACCTATTTTAAGAGGACAAGGAATAGCTAAAGAACTTATTGAACAAGTTATTTTATATGCTAAAGAAAATAATTTAAAAATTAAAGCTACTTGTTCTTATGCAGTCTCTTATTTTGAAAAGAATCAATCAGATTTATATATCAAATAGTGTTAAATAAATTAGATTTTTAAATTAAATAATATTAATAAAGTTTAATTTTTTAAATAGTTAATTATTTTTATATTTCGCAAAAATGAATTTTTTTTAAATTTGCGAAATGAAATAAATTAAATAAAAAATATATTCAATAAATATATTAAATTATTGATATAATTATGTGTTTGATTTTAAGGTAATAAGAATATGAATTATATTGTATATAAAACAAAAAATAATAAATATGCTGTAAAAAAAGAAGGTGGAAATAAAGCTATTAGAACTTTTTCAAATAAAAGTGATGCTTTTAACTATGCTAAAAATTTAGCCGATAAAAGTGGTGGAAGAGTAATAGATACAGTAGTTATCAATAATGCAGTAAAAGAAATAAAAAAGAGAAGTAAAAAAAGTAAAACATTTAAAATTGTAATCATTGTGATTTTGGTGATTGCCATTTTAGCTGTGGTTTCTTATCTTTGTTACTTTTTTATTTTTAAAAATAAAAAAGAAAATAAAAATAGTGATAGTAATAATAAGTCTAGTAGTCCGACAACGAGTTTAGTTTATGATGATTTGCAATTTCATTTTATGCAGTTAGGAAATAATAAAAATGGCGATGCTATTTACATAAAAGCAGGTGAGAATGATATTTTAATTGATGCAGGTGTCAGTGACACATCAACTATTACTTCTTATATGAACAAATATGTTAAAGATAATAAACTTGAATATGTCATCGTCACTCATGGTGATTCAGATCATATTGAAGGATTCTATGGTACAAAATCAAAACCAGGTATTTTTTATCAATATCAAGTTGATAATGTTATTGATTTTGCTTATACAACTAAAACTACTGCAACTTATAATAATTATGTTACAGCAAGAGAAAATGTCATTAAAAATGGTGCTAAACATTATACTGCTAAAGAATGTTTCAATGAAGAAAATGGTGCTAAAAGAAATTATGATTTAACAAGCAATATTTCAATGGAAATATTATGGAATAATTATTATTTTGAAAATACAACTACTAATGAGAATAATTATTCCGTCATTACTAGATTCAAATGCAATGATAAATATTTCTTATTTACAGGTGACTTAGAAAAAGAAGGAGAAGAAAAATTTGTTCAGCATTATTCAACTACTTCTTTTCCAGATGTTTCTTTATATAAAGCAGGACATCATGGCTCTAAAACTTCATCAAATGCTGATTTTCTTTCTTTAATCAAACCTGAAATATGTGTTGTCTCATGTTCTGCAGGAAATGAAGAATACACTCATAATTATTTAAATGTTTTTCCAACACAAGATTTTATCTCTAGAATCAGTAATTATACTAATCAAGTTTATGCTACTTCTTTATATTCTAAAGAAGGTGAAAAACCACTCAATGGAAATATTATTGTTTCATCAAATGGTAGTGATGTCAGTGTTTCTTGTTCAAATAATAATACTAAAATAAAAGATAGTGAATGGTTTAACTCAACTATTTATGTTGATGATAAAAATATAATTGTAACAAGTGATATAGTAAATTCTAAAGCTGTTGTTTATCGAAAGTGGGAATAAAATAATTATTTAAGAATAACTGTAAATGTTGAACCTATAAGGTATGATGAAGAAACATCAATTTCATAATTATATTTATCAATGATATGTTTGACAATTGATAGACCCAGCCCTGTTCCTTCAACATTATTTTTATCTTTTGAATTATCAACTCTGTAGAAACGTTCAAATATTCTATTTTGATCTTCATCTTTGATTCCAATACCAGTATCTTTTATTTCTATTTTTTTATCGGTTGAATTTATATTTATTTCAATAATTCCACCTTCCTTATTGTATTTGATTGCATTATCAATTAAATTTGAAAATAATTTAGATATGTCATCTTTATTTGAGATGATAATTAAATCAGATAAATTTGTTTTAAGCTGAATGTGATGCTTTTTTATTTTGAAATTCTCATCTGATATTATTTGCTCGATGATATCTTTCACATTCAATTCTTCTATAGTTGTAATTTCATTATTTTCTAACTTAGAAATAGATAGCATGTCTTTTAATATTTCATCAATTTTCTTTGCTTGTTTGATAGTGACATCAATTGCTTTTTCAACATCTTGGGGATCAGTTATTATTTTATTTGCAAGCAGCTCTTGATATCCAATTATTGAAGTTAGCGGAGTTTTTAATTCATGAGATGCATTAGCAAAGAAATCATTTTTAATCTTATCAATATTTCTATTCTCAGTAACATCAAAAAAGATAATAGCAACACAATTAATATTTTCATTATTTATTTTTATTGAAATGTTTCTTAAATGAACTTGATATATTTTAGTTTCTTTTGTTATATCAAAAGAAAAGTCACTTTTATTTTTAAAACATTTGATGATATTTTCTTTAAAATCATCATCTAAAGGCAAAAGATTATAATCTTTATCTAAAATATAGTTTTCATCCAAAGAAATAATGTTTTTAACTGCATTATTAAACATGATGACTTTATTCTCTTCAGATATGACTAAAATACCTTCAGTCAATGAATCTAAAACCATCTGTGTCTTCTCTTTTTCTTCATTGAGTAATTCAATTTTTTGATTGAGATTATTTTTTATAAGCTCAATTGAATTAGACAAAATTAAAACATCATCAGAATTTTCAATATTTGTATCTCCACTAATCACTTTTAATTCATTGATTCCTTTTTTTAGTGGTTTAATTGATTTATTGTATTCATAAACTTTATAAAAAATAAATCCTAATAATATTAATATTAAAACTGGTGAACCATAGATCAAAAAATTCTTAGACATTGAGGTAGTATCACTTTCTTTAATGCTTGTTCTAATATAATATTTACCATTTTCATTATCGAGAATTGTATAATATATCATATTATAACCATATGAACTTTTTCTAGTATAATATTGATTAATATTTACAAGTTCTTCTGGAGTATTTTCAGCATTATACATTTTTTTATTATCATATAAAATTGTATATTTATTATCATTGTTTCTTATGATGATTGAAATTCTTAAAGAATTATTTTCATCAAAGGTATTATTCAACTTATCAATGGAGTTACTTTCATCATTTCCATTGAAGATATTTTGAACAATATCACTAGTTGACTTTAATGTATCATATGTTTTTGATTTTGAAAATGATAAAAGAAGAGTGAATGTCACTACATAAAGTATTATTATTAACAGCGATAAAATTGTTGTTTCGATAATTGTTTTTTTCTTATTCATCTTTATATGTATATCCTATTCCATATATGGAAATTATATTTTTTCCATATTTTTTTAATTTATCTCTGATTGATTTGATATGTACATCAATTGTTCTTGTTTCAACAGCTGAATCATTTCCCCAAATTTTATTTATAAGTTCATCTCTTGAAACAATATTATTTTTGTTTTTAATTAAAGAATATAGAATAATAAATTCACTATTGGTGAATTTTACTTCTTTATCATCAATTAAAGCTTTTCTTTTATTTTCATCAATTTTGATGCCATTTACAGTTAATGTATTATTTATATTTTTCTTTCTTGATTTAGCATTGACTCTGGAAATGAGCTCAAGTATATCAAAAGGTTTTTCAATATAATCATCAGCACCTAAATTAAACCCATCTATTTTATCGATTGTTTGATTCTTAGCTGAGACAATAATGATATCAATATCATTATTTTTATCATTATCTCTGATTTCTTTTAAAATTGAAAAACCATCATTATCTGGTAGCATCAAATCTAGAAGAATCATATCTGGTTTTACTTTATTAAACTTTTCTTTAAACGACAAATATGTCGAGAAAGTTTCAATTTGATAACCGACATTATTTAGTGCAATAGAGATGATATGAGATATGTTTTCATCATCTTCAAGAGAATATATTAAATAATTCATAACTAATAATATTATATGATAATCCTATCTTTATGATATCCTGTTTTTATGTAAACTATCCATTCGGATATATTGGTGATTTGATCTTCAATTCTTTCTAAATATTTTAAAATATGAGATGTAAATACTGTTGCTTTTCCATCTATTTTTCTCTCATCATTTAAAGAAGCTAAATGGAGGATTTCGTTCCAATACATTTTATCGACTTCATCATCTTTTTTTATTATTTCATTTGCTGAATCGATGTCTTCTTTAATGTAGGCATAATAAGTTTCTTCAATTGTTTTTAATATAAATAATGACAAGGCTTCAATTTCTTTATTTGGAAGCTTGTAATTAGTAGTTTTTAAATCATCAGACATATTTTTTATATCAAAGGCATTATCTCCTATTCTTTCAAGTGAATCAATCATTTCTAAAGTTGCAGATATTTCTCTAAAATCATCAGAATAAATGCTTTCTTTTAAAAGAATTTTCATACATTTACTTTCTAATTCTCTTTCATAATTATTGATAATGTCATCATCAATAATTAGATTATCTTTTTTTTCTTTTTCATATAAATAATAATTTAATGATGATTTTAAATTATCGATGACTTTTGTAAACATTTTACAAAAGATGATCTTTATCTCTTCTTTTTCTTTTTCAAATCTCATAATAACCTCCTATTTATGAAAATCTTCCAGTAATATAATCATTAGATTCTTTTTCTTTTGGTTTAGAAAAAAACTCTTCAGTATTATTAAATTCAACGAGCCTTCCTAGCATAAAAAAGGCAGTATTATCTGATATTCTAGTTGCTTGTTGCATATTATGGGTGACAATGACGATGGTGTACTTTTCTTTTAAAGTATTTATCAATTCTTCAATTTTAGAAGTTGCTATTGGATCAAGAGCACTAGTTGGTTCATCCATCAGTAAAACATCTGGTCTCATGGCAAGGGCTCTTGCTATACAAAGACGCTGTTTTTGACCACCTGATAATTGATAAGCAGATGACTTTAATTTATCTTTTACTTCTTCAAATAAGGCGGCTTCTTTCAATGATTTTATGCAGATTTCATTTAATAATTTTTTATCTTTGACTCCTTGACATTTAAGTCCATAAATAACATTTTCATATATGGACATTGGAAAAGGGTTTGGTTGCTGAAAGACCATTCCTACTTTAGTTCTCAAAATGATAGGATTCATTTTCATTATATTTTCATCATTTAATAATATTTGTCCATCAATTTTGCAATCTTCAACTAAGTCATTCATTCTGTTTAAACATTTTAAGAATGTGCTTTTACCACATCCAGATGGGCCAATTAATGCAGTTACTTCATTTTTAGGAATAGAAAGATTTACATCAAATAAGGCTTGATGAGTTCCATAAAATAGATTTAAATTACTTATATCAAATATATTCTCAGACATTGGCTTTATTCTCCTTTTTTATTTTATTAGCAGCAAATTTCATTTTAATTTTAGAAAATAAATTATTTGAATTAGCTTTTATATTTTTATTAAATTTCATAGAAATTAAAGATAACAAGATGTTCAAAATTATGATGATAAAAATAATAACTATCGATATTGAACAAGCAATTTCATAATTTGGATTTTCCCCATGCATCAAATTCCATATATGAACAGCTAAGGTGCTAGATGGTTCAAAGATACTAATTTTATCTTTGATTGCTGTTCCTACAGCATAAATTAAAGAAGCGGATTCACCAATTATTCTTGATATAGATAAAATAGTTCCAGTCAGTATTCCAGATATTGAGTTTGGAAGTATTATTTTAAATAGAGTTTGCGTATTACTTGATGCCAAAGCAAGAGAACCATCAATTAATGAACTATCAATTGTTTTAATTGATTCAATTGTGTTTTTCATAATAAGTGGTAGAACCATCAAAGCTAAAGTTAAGCTTCCAGATAGAATTGAACCGATATTTGATCCATTTGAACAGAGTGGAATAAAAATGATTGCCCCAAGAAGTCCATATATTATTGATGGAATTCCAGAGAGAAGATCAATTGCACTTTTAATTATTCCACTGATTCTTCCGTTTTTAGCATAAATTGAAAGATAAATAGCTGCAATGATACCTAAAGGAAGAGAAAATAAAAGTGTGAGAGAGATCATAAGCAAGGTAGTTAAAAGTGAACCTCTAATTCCATTTCCACCTGATACAATTTGACCTCTTTTAATTTTATATGCTTTATCAAATGTTTCTTGATACCATTTTGCTAATGTCATATCATTTGGTTTACTATTAGCTTTATTTCCTAAAGATACAGGTATTATTTCATTATCTATATTTAGAATCACTTCGCTTATTTGATCACCTTTTTTGATTATCATGCTATTATCATTTTCATCTTTCAAATTTGTTAATAGAGGTGAAGAAGAATCAATATATGACACCAATACAACATCTTCATTGCTTGTGTCTTTAGAATCAGTAAAAGCAATACCCCATCTAGAAGAAAAAAATTCATTCTCTAATGGAGTATAAATATAATTTTTTGAATTATCGTTTTCTTTATCACATTTAAAGGACATCACTGTCTTTTCATTGTTTGAAGTTAATAAATCAAAAGACAGAGTATTCCACCCTTTTTGAAAAATAAAAATTAAAACAGCGGCTGTAATCAAAATAGTTATCGATGAGAAAAAATAAGTAATGAATCTATATAGTCCATTTTTTAAAATTACTATTTTTCTTTTCTTTTTTATATTCTCTTGAATGATACTTTGATCATTTTTAGTTAAATTAACTTCATTCATAAGATTTCACCATTTAATTTTTTTGTTAGGATTTTAGAATAATTTTTAGTGATTATTCCTTTCTCCTTTTTTTCGATTTTCTTCATTATTAAGTTCAATAATAAATTATTTAGTAAAATAATTAACATCAAAAATAATCCAGCTGCAAATCTAGCATCATAATTTAAACTACCATAACTTGCTTCACCCATACCAGTAAGCATAATAGTTGTCAAAGTGGCAGTGTTATCAAAAATTAGAAATGTTGGACCAGATAATGCTCCTGTTACCATTTGAATTGCAGTTGCTTCACCTAAGGCTCTCCCCATTGCAAGAATTATTGAAGCAAAGATAGTTGACTTGCATGCTTTTAAAACAACTTTGAAATTAGTTTGGACTTTGCTTGCTCCTAGAGCAAGCGAAGACATAATCAAATTATTATCAATACTTTTTATAGCTGTAACTGTCATTGCTGTTATTATTGGAAATGAAATCATTGCTAGAACAATGATTGCGGCTAGGATGCTTCTTCCACCAGAAGTTGATACTTGAAATAAATTTGCAAAATTTTTGATTCCAGGAAGAATAACTCCCATTGCAAAGACACCGATGATAACACTTGGAATAGATGAAAGCAGTGTTATTATTGAAGAAAGAATTTTGCCTATATATTTATTTGACATTTTTGTGATAAATAGAGCTGATAAAATTCCAAGAGGAACTGACAATAATAAAGATAAAATAGTCAAATAAATGGTGTTCAATATTAACCAACCAATGGAATAATCAAAATCACCACTATTCCATCTATTCCCTGTTATGAATTTAAAGAAGGATAAATGACCAGAAACTGTCATTGTTTTTAATGGATTAGCTGGATCATTTATTTCAATTGTATAAGTTTTGAAAAAAGGTTTTAATCCAGAATAAATTAAATATCCTAATGTTAAAAATATGATGATGACAATAAAAATAGAGATGATAGTAAAAATCGCTTTTGTAATTTTATCGATTTTAATTTTTTGATAACTATTTTTTATTATCTTTTCACTCAATTGATTATCCATAACTAATATTTGGTTACAATATTAAAATAACGTTGAAGAAGATAACTTCCATCACTTATTGATTCCAAAGTTGCTTCAACATTTTCAAGCTTTAAAGCCTTCACTTCATCTTTACCTGAAATTGAATCAAGTGAAACATATCCTAATCCATTTTCATCATTTTTAATAGAGGTGATCATATCACCATTTGTATCTATGACAGTTGCTTTACTTGTCAGCTTATCATCTTTTTTACTACCAGGAATCCCTATTTTCTCAGTAAAACATTCTCTTGTTCCTGATGATGAATCACGTGTATAAATTGAAATTGAAGATGATGGTAAAGAGGAATCAATATCTGAAAATTTAGTGATACTCTGCTCATTTTTAAAATTATCTAAGGTATCTAAATAATTTCTTTCTCCATAAATCAGTGCTAATTGTTTTCTAGTAATTGACTCTAAATTATTAGACTTATTTACTACAGGAACGACTGCATCTATACAAAATGGTGATGTTTTACCTTCTAAAGTATTCATTTTTTCTTTTTCAAGACTATCTAATTCTCTTGATAAATATGCTATATCATATAAGCCAGTTTCAAGACCACTGACTGCAGTACCTGATCCTTTTCTATCTTTAGTGAACGCTGGTGAGTTATTCTCTTTAAAAAAAGATATGAAAGTTCTAATTTGTGCATCAGAAACATCAGTAACTGATGTTGAACCACCTACTTTGATAGTCAAATCACTATTATTTAATGAGAAGATTTGATAATCATTTTTATTAAAATCTTTTGCAGCTAAGTAATCACTATCTTTAATTATTCCACCATTTGCTTTTGCTGTTTCAAATCCTTCTTTTGAAAGAGTGTATTCATAAAAAGCTTTAACTATTTCATTTTTTCTTTCTGCTTGACTCACTAAAGAAAGTGCATCTGAACTCTGATTTGATTTAGAAGATGTATTACTGCATGAAAACAATAGTAATGACGACATAACTAGAACAGTGTTTTTTAATAATTTCATTTTAGTTTTTTTAGATTTTTTCAATCTGTTACTTTCC
>CALBLI010000042.1 GCA_937896065.1 uncultured Caryophanales bacterium
CTATTTATTTTTACTTATAAAACTTCAAAAATATTTAGTATGCGTAATTGCTAATAAGAGATTTAAAAATATATTCCTCAATTATGAATGGAGAGTTGTCGTATTATCATGATAGATATGGACTAGAAGCAGATGCTGTATTACACCTTAAAGATGGTCGCTATGCGTTATTAGAATTTAAATTAGGCGATAAACAGATAGATGATGGTGCTGAACACTTATGTAAAATTGAAAAATTAATAAAGGAGTTTAATAAAAAAGAAAATCAATGTAAGCTGAGATTACCTGATTTAAAAATAATAATAACCGGAAGCCAATATGGCTATAAGAGAGAAGATGATGTTTTTGTAATACCTATTAGTTGTTTAAAAGATTGAATATATTTAATTATATTTTATTGAATTTAATTATATTTTAATGTATATTAATAGTGGAGATACATAAAATATGAGTATAACATGGCTTAAAAATACAACTGAATATGGAATAGCTAATTTGAATCTAAATAGTTTAACTTTAAATACTAATGCAAGTGCACATTTTGATGATGCTTACAGATTTTTAATTGGAATTGATGATAACAAAAATATAATCATTAAGAGCTTAAATAGAAATGAATATGAACTTGGTAAGCATGATAAAGATACAATTTTTGAATTTCAAAAAGCAAAAACATATACTAGGATTTCTTCTAAAACACTGATGAGTAACATAAGCGATTATTGCAATATTAAGCTTGATAAAGAAAATAAAAAATTCAAAACATTTTATGATTATAATGAAAATAATTTAGTTATATTATTAAATGAAAAGGAGAACTGATATATGACGGAATGGATGTGGTGTATATGGTTAGCAGTATTTGTTATTGCAATTATTGTTGAATCGCTTGGACCGGAAGTTGTTTCAATTTGGTTTGCAATAGGTGCATTAGTTGCACTTATTATATCTTTCTTTTCAGCTTGGTGGGTTCAACTCATTGTTTTTAGTGTCATTTCAGTAGTTTTGATATTTGCTTTAAGGCCATTCATTAAAAAATATATAAATAAAAACCCTTTAAAAAGCAATGTTGAAGAAATTATTTTAACTAAGGGTGTTGTAACTAAAAAAGCAACTTCATTAGAGCATGGAACGTGTTTGATAAATGATGTCACCTGGACAATTGTCCCTTGTGATGAAAATGACATTGAAGTAGGTGAAATAGTTGAAGTTGTCTCAATCAGTGGTAATAAATTGATTGTTAGATCAGTTTCTAATATAGATAAAGAAAAAGAAAAACAAAAATAGTATAATTTATAAATAGGAGGGTGCAGTTATGTTAACTTTAGAAACAGTATTACAAGCTGGAGCAATAGCTGGAATTGTTATAGGTGTATGCTTATTTATATTTGTCATTATAATTGTTTCAAATTTAAGAATAGTTAATCAGACAGATAAATATATTATTGAAAGAATGGGTGCTTATAAAACAACATGGGGAACAGGAATTCATTTTTTAGTTCCATTTATTGATAAGGTTGCTAAAAAGATATCATTAAAGGAAGCTGTTTTGGATTTTGCACCACAATCTGTTATCACTAAAGATAATGTTACTATTCAAATTGATACGGTTGTTTTTTATCATGTAACTGATCCAAAATTGTTTGCATACGGAACAAATGATCCAATTTTAGCAATTGATTATCTTTCTTCAACAACACTTAGAAATTTAATTGGTGAATTAGATTTAGATGCTACATTGACCTCAAGAGATATCATCAATGAAAATATGCGTAAAATATTAGATGTTGCAACAGATCCATGGGGTATAAAAGTATCTAGAGTTGAACTTAAAAATATTTTACCTCCTCAAGACATCAGAGAAGCTATGGAAAGACAAATGAGAGCTGAAAGAGAAAAAAGAGAAAAGATTTTGCTTGCGGAAGGTCAAAAACAATCTGCCATTTTAATAGCTGAAGGTAATAAAGAATCTAGAATTAGAAATGCTGAAGCTGATAGGCAAGCTCAAATTCTTGAAGCTGAAGGTAAGGCTCAATCGTTAAGAGAAATGAAGCAAGCAGAAGCAGATGGCATAAAAGCTGTAAGGCAAGCAGAAGCTGAAGGAATCAGAATGTTAAAAGAGGCCAAAGCTGATGAAGCTGTTTTGCAACTTAGATATTATGAGGCATTAGCTAAGATGGCTGATGGAAAAGCTACTAAAGTCTTTATTCCTAATAATCTTGCTGGATTAGCTAGTGCTGCTAGTGTAATTAAAGCTAGTATTGATGAAAATAGAGAAGAAAATAAATAAAAACTTGACTGCTATATTAATAAAAATATAGCAGTTTTTTAATGAAAATAATCATTGAAAATGATAAATAAAAAGCTACTTAATTAAAAAAACAACTTTAATGATACATTTAGAAAGTTGAAAAAATAATCTTGAAAAAATGCGGGGGGGGGTATATAATATTGATGTCTAAATAAGGAGATATTTTTGTATGAAAAAATTTAAATTTGTACCTCTGCTTTCAATGCTATTGATAGTAGCATCATGTTCTAAAGTCAACAATATATCTTCAATCAGTTCAAGTTCATCTCAACCTAGTACATCTGTTACACCAGAAGTTGAAAAAAGAGTGACTACTGTTGATTCATTTAAGTATTATATTAATGATAACGACACTGTTCAAATAACTGGTTTGGATAGGAATGATTATGATGAGATTATTATTCCTGATTATATAGATGGTAGAAAAGTTACTCAATTATCTACTGCTGCATTTGATAACAATAATGGTGCTAAAAGAATATATATAAATAAATTTCTTGATGGTAACTATATAGACGGAAGCTTTTTTAAGAATTTTGATAACTTAGAAAAGATAGAGGTGTCACCTGATAATACAGCTGTTGAAGTAATAAATAATTGTGTAATAAAAAAAGGTGACAATTTAGCTGCATATAATTTGTACTTTGCTTTTAAAAGTTCAACAATACCAACAGATAGAAATATTGAAATAAATGGCTATGCTTTTGGCTATACAAATATAGAAGATGTCTATATTCCTAAAAACGTCACAAAAATATCAGATTATGCATTTTATAAAAATTATGATTTGAAAAGTTTTAGAGTAGAAGAGGGAAATACTACTTTTAAAGTTGAAAATAATTGCTTATTAAAAAATATAGGAAATGGTTGGGCTGTTCTAGCTAGCAGCCTGAATTCGACAATACCAACCGATACTGAGGTTTGGCTTATTGCACCATACGCCTTTCAATATTCAAAAATTAAAAAACTTCATATACCAAAAAATATTAGGGAGATTAGAAAAACGGGCTTAGCAAATTCTGAAATTGAAGAACTAACATTTGATGACGATACACAGCTTCATGATTGGAGTGGAAATAGTACTTTGTTCTCTTCTCTTAACAATTTACCTAAATTAAAAAGTATTCGTTATCCTAAAAATATCACATCAATTGCTGCTGGAACTGGTGGAAATTCTTTAGCAAATTGTACATCTTTAGAAACTCTTTATATTCCTAAGACAATTACATCAATATCTCCAGGATTTGCTTCTACACTAACCTCTTTAAAAACAATTGTCTTAGAAGCAGGCAATACTATGTATGAATACACTAATGGCTTTTTAATAAATATAAAGAATAATATATTAGCATACTATAATGGAAATGAAGAAAATGTAACTATCCCTAGTAATGTAACTACAATTGCAAGTTACGCATTTTATAATAACAAAAATATTAAAAATGTAACTATTCCAAGTTCATTAACTAAAGTTAATAGTTATGCATTTGCTAATACTTCACTTGAAAGTTTGACTTTTTCTGGAGCAAATAATATCAGTACAGTAGGAAGCTATGCATTCAGTGGATGCAAAAATATTAAAACAGTTTCTTGGTGGCCAAGTAAGGTAACAACTATTCCTGCAAATTGTTTCGATAGTTCAAAGATTGAGACATTAAAATTACCAGTAACTATTACTACAATAACAAGCTCTGCTTTTAATAATGCAGAAGTTAAAGTAATTGAATCTTCAAGTGCCAACTATGTTTGTAAAGATAAGAAGAATTTGACCAATGCAGATGGAACGGTGTTATGTTTTGGATTTACAAATGAGATGGGAACTATTGATATTCCATCTACTGTAACTTCTATTGCTGCTAATGCATGTTATGGTAGGGAAGTTAAATATGTTGTTATACCAAGTTCGGTTACTACTATTAATGATCACGCTTTTGCTCATACTAAATCTTTAAAAATGGTAGTTATGTCTGATAATGTTCTCATATTAAAAGATGGTTGCTTTTATCAATCTTCAATAAAGAGCATTAATTTATCAGCTAAGTTGCAGACAATTGAAAAGACATGTTTTGAGTCATGTGTTAATTTAGAAGAAATACATATGCCAAATACATTAACTTCGCTTGGAATAAATACATTTCTCAATAGCGGTTTAAAGAGAGTAACAATATCATCTGGTCTTAAAGCAATTGCAAGTCAATGTTTCAAAAATACTAAATTAGAAAATATAGTTATACCTAGCGGTGTAACTAGTATTGATGATAGTGCATTTGCAACTTGTTATGAACTGAAATCAGTGAGTCTACCAAATACATTAACAACTATTGCTTCTAATGCTTTTAAATTCTGTAGCAAATTAGTTGATATAAATTTACCCGATAGTATAACTAGTATCGGTTCTATTTCTTTACATAATGTTGGTATAGAAGAAATTATAGTTCCTAAAGGGGTAACAAGCATTGCAAATTATGCATTCAGAAATACTAAAAAACTAAAAAGGTTGGTATTAACAGCTAATGTTACAACACTAAATCAAAGTATATTATCTGGTTCAACTGTAGAAACAGTTGAAATTAAAAATCCAACGATTGCAGTAACAACTAATGCTAACTTCATTTATGATGGTTCTTCATCTTTCTACAATGCTAGATATATAAAAGAAATCAAGTTCTATGGAACATTAGATCAATTTAAAGCAGTATTTAAAAACAAAGCAGGGGCTTTTACTTCTAACTTTGATGACAAAGTAATAAATATCACTTATTTAAATGAACAAGGTGAATTTACAGCTATTTCTTCTCAAGATATAGACTGGAATGAATAAAACAAAAAAGACAGCTATAATAAAGCTGTCTTTTTTATTATCAATTTAATATTTTAAAAGTAGTTTAATATTATTTTGATTGTAAAAAATGAGTATATGCTAGATATGCTTCATAAACATCAGCTTTAGAAACTATTTCCATAGGTGAATGCATAGATAAAACAGGGACACCAGCATCTAAAACATACATATTGTAATTACCTAAAATATAAGCAATAGTTCCACCGCCGCCTTGATCGACTTTACCAATTTCAGAAGTTTGGTAGTGGATATTGTTGCTATCCATTATATTTCTGACATATGCAACAAATTCAGGCATAGCATCATTACAACCTGATTTACCTCTAGCACCAGTATATTTGTTAAAAACAATACCTTTTGAGAAGTAACATGAATTTTTAGCTTCATTGACATTAGCATATAGAGGGTCAACTGCACATGAAACATCTGATGAAAGCATCATTGAATTAGTCATCGCATGAATAGTAGCAAGGTGGTTTTCTTTTCCTTCTTTAGCAAGCATTTCACAAATAATATTTTCAAACCATCTGCTTTGAGCACCAGTTGCACCAATAGAACCAACTTCTTCTTTATCAACTAAAACGCATATAGTTGTATATTCACATTCTTTAGCATCAATAGCAGCTCTAAGTGAAGTATAAGCACAAACTCTATCATCATGACCATATCCAGCAATCATAGAAGCATCAAGACCATAATCTCTTGCTTTACCTGCAGGAACAGCAACAAGTTCACTAGATAAGAAATCTTCTTCATCAAACTTATATTTTTTCTTAAGTAAATCTAAGATATATTTTTTTACATTACCTGCTTTGTCTTCCTTTAAAGGGATATTACCAACTGTAATATTTAAATCTTCACCTTCAATTACATTGGCAGCTGGTTTTTTTAATTGATCCTGAGCAAGATGAATAAGTAAATCAGATATTCCTAAAACAGGATCACTATCATCTTCACCAACATTTACATTAATAGCACTGCCATCTTTTTTATACACAACACCATGAAGTGCTAAAGGTATAGTAACATATTGATACTTCTTTATTCCGCCATAATAATGTGTTTCAAGTAGTGCAAAACCGCCTTGCTCATATAAAGGATTTTGTTTGATATCAAGTCTTGGTGAATCAATATGAGCACCAAGAATTCTCATTCCATCTTCAATTGATTTTTTACCGATAGTTGCAACAAGTAGATTTTTGCCTTTATTTAAAGCGTAAACTTTATCACCTGCTTTTAATTTTTTTACTTTATTAAGATTTTTAAAACCTGCTTTTTCAATGATTTTAATTGATTCATCAACAACTAATCTTTCGGTCTTACCATAAGATAAGAAATCAATGTAGTCCTTTGCAAAATTAAAGATTTTTCCTTTCTTTTCTTCACTTGCATCTACCCAAATATTTTTTGCGTACATATATAGCCTCCTATAGATAAATACAATATAAATTATAGAACTAATAAAATAAGTTTCAATAAATGTTAACCATAACTAACAAAAAGAATGTTATGTTATAACAATTTTTTACTTCTTACTTTTTAGTTTGTTAGGTATCGTATACTTAAAAAAATCATTCTCAATGAGTGGTTTAACATAGTATTTTAATTTTAAAATGTAGAAAGAATAAGTATAGTTAAAGAATAATGATAATGTAGTATAATTAAAGAGGTAAAAATATGGCATATTTAGCATTCTATAATAAATATAGACCTCAAAAATTTGATGAAGTAGTTGGTCAAAAAACAATCGTTAAAACTTTAAAAAATGCAATTAAAGAGAATAAAATAGCTCATGCATATCTTTTCTGTGGACCAAGAGGAACTGGAAAGACTACTATGGCTAGATTATTTGCTAAAGCCTTAAATTGTGAAGATGGTTTAGGAAGTCAATGTTTAAAATGTGAATCATGTGAAAAAATTGCTGCTGGTAATCATCCTGATGTTATTGAAATAGATGCTGCTAGTAATTCAACTGTTGATTCAGTCAGAGACTTAATTGATAATGTTTCTTATCAACCAATAATGGGTAGGTATAAAGTATATATCATTGATGAAGTTCACAATATGTCTAATTCAGCTTTCAATGCTTTGCTTAAAACACTTGAAGAGCCACCATCATTTGTAATCTTTATTTTGGCAACTACTGAACCTCAAAAAATAATTCCAACGATTCTTTCGCGAGTTCAAAGATATGATTTTTCAAAAGTTAGTGATGAAGATTTATTTTTGAATATGAAAAGAGTTTTAGATAGTGAAAAAATATCATATGAAGATGAAGCTTTAAAGGAAGTGGCTTCACTTGCTGATGGTGGTGTAAGAGATTCTCTTTCTTTACTTGATCAACTTGTGTCCTATTGTGATAACAAAGTTAAATTAGAAGATGTTAACAATTTATTTGGATTAACATCTAAAAGTGAGAAATTAAAATTAATTGATAATATTTTTAAAAAGAAAAGTGATGAAGTCATTTTATCTATTAGAGATAAGTATCAAAATGGTGTTGACTTATTAAAACTTCATTTAGATATATTAAATATCTTGAAAGATATGTACATATACAATGTAACAGAGGATAGTAAATTGTTATCTAAAGTCAGTGAAGACGATATAAAAAATATGCATATAACAACACCTGTTTTAAAAAACATGATTCAAATATTGATTAGCGGATATCGTCAATACAAACAAAGTGATGATGTTTTATCTAATTGTGAATTAACTTTTTTATCACTTCTTGAAGATGAAGATGTAGAAAAAGAAGTAGTTGTCAAAAAAGTTATTAAAGAAGGAAAAGGAATAAATTCTGCTGAAAAGAAAATTGAAAAGCAAAATGAAAATAAGTATGTTACAAATGCAGTTGAAATAAAAGTTGAAGAAAATAAGGTGTCACAACCTATAAAGAAAGAAGAAAAAGAAGAAACTATTAAAGCTACAACTGAGGAAATTGTTAATTTGATGATGCGTGCATCAAAAGAAGAAAGAGTAGCAATTGGTAATAAATGGGACAATTTACAAAATGAATTCGCTGATGAAAAATTTAAATCCTATGCTAAAGCTTTATTTTCAACCAAGTTATGCTTAGTCGATAGTAAAGATTCTGTCTTGCTTACTATATATTCTTATGATGACATAGCTGATAAATTAATTTCTTATAAATCACAAAATATTTTGAAAGAACTCGTAAAAAAAGTTTTTAATATAAATTATAATATTCTTGTCATCAGTGAAAGTGAATATTCTTTAGCTATTAAGATGTATAAAGAGGGGAAAATAAAAGAAAATCATGTTTCAAATATTAAGTTTACAAATGATAAAGAAAATACAGCTGATGAATTTGTAACTTCCTTATTTGAAGATTAATAAAGGAGAAACTTATGGATGATCAAAATATAAAAAATGCTAAACAAGCAACTGAAATGGTGATGCTTCAAGATAGAGCTAGGAAGTATCAAGAAAAACTTGATGAACTTGCAAACAAAGTCTATAAAGGAAAAAGGCAAGGAATCAATATTGATTTGAAAGGAAATTTTGATATCATTGATTTTAAAATTGATCAATCTTTCTATGAAACAAGTTCTAAAACTCAAATGGAACAAGCGATAATTGTTTGCTTTACTAATCTTAAAAGAACGATTGAACAAGACCAAGAAACTTTAAAAAACGAACTCAATAATGATATTATGAAAATGCAAAGTGAGGCATTAAAAGAAAAAGAAAATGGAACAGATAAAGACGATAACTAAATTAATAGAATCATATAAAAAATTACCTACAATAGGTTCTAAGACAGCTGAAAGATTAGCATATGCAACTTTAAATCTATCAAAAGAAGATGTTGATTTATTTATATCTTCTTTACAAGATGCTAAAAATGTGAAAAGATGCCCTAATTGTGGTATGTTTTTTGATAATTGCTGTCCGATTTGTTCTGATCATACAAGAGATAAAAAAACTCTTCTTGTTGTTTCAAATAGTAAAGATATACTAGCTATTGAAAAAGCTGAGGTGTATCATGGAAGATATTTTGCTCTCAATGGAACTTTATCAGCTATTCATAGTAGAACTGTTGAAACGACACTCATTAAAAACCTATTTGAACTTGTTGATGCTGATAAAGATATTAAAGAAATCATATTAGCACTTGAGACTGATTTAGATGGGGAGATTACATCTTCATATATTGCTAAGCATTATCAAGATAATAGCAATATCAAAATTACAAAAATTGCTTATGGAATACCACTTGGTACATCAATTGAATATTTGGATCAAATGACAATCTCACAGGCAATTAAAGGAAGACGATATATAAAAGAGGACGATGAAGAATGAAAAAAGGTATATTTATAACTTTTGAAGGTACCGATGGTTGTGGGAAAACAACTGTTCTGGAAGGTGTAAGAAAAAAATTAGCGATAAATGGTCATGCAGATGATGTGCTTTTTACAAGAGAACCAGGTGGAAGTAAAATATCTGAACAAATAAGAAATATTATTTTGGATAAAAATAATGTTGAAGAAGATGAAAGAACAGAAGCATTATTATATGCAGCAAGCAGGAGACAGCATTTAGTTGATATTGTCTTAAAAGCTTTAAAAGAAAATAAAATAGTTATTTCTGATCGTTATGTTGATTCATCTTTAGTTTACCAAGGATATGCACGTGGAATCGGTATTGATGAAGTTTTAAAAATTAATGAATTTGCAATTGATGGTCTTTTCCCTGATTTAACTATTTTATTAGATTTAGATCCTAAAATAGGTATGGAAAGAATTAAAAACAACCGTAAAGATAAAGCTGATAGACTTGATAATGAAGAGCTATCTTTTCATCAAAAAGTTTATGAAGGATATCAAATCATCGAAAAAAGATACAAGAATAGAATTTATAAAGTTGATGCTAGTAGATCAGTTGAACAAGTAATCGATGATGCTTTTTTGAAAATAATTTCATTTATAAAAATGTATGAATAATGAAGAGTTTATTGAGTATCAACCAATTTTATATAAATTATTTTCTTCATCTAAAGAGAAGAAAAGATTAGCAAACGCTTATCTTTTATATGGTGATATAAATGCACCAGTAAAAGAAGTAGGCATGCTTTTATGTGAATCAATCAATTGTCAAAAAGAGATACTTAGCTGTCACAAATGCTCAGATTGTAAAAAGTTTGATGAACATGTAACAACTGATTTTTATTTTATTGATGGAAAAGATAAAACAATAAAAAAAGAAGATATCCAAAAATTGGAAAACTTTTTTAAACTGACTTCGCTTGAAAAAAATAAAACTCCAACTTATCTTATCAATCATATTGAAAATATAACAAATGAAGCCATAAATGCATTATTAAAATTTTTAGAAGAACCAAAAACTGGGGTTATTGCTATTTTGACTACTAATAATTTAAAGAAAGTATTGAATACAATCATTTCTAGATCAATAAAAGTTAAAGTAAATCCACTACCTAAAGAAAAACTAGTAAATGAAATTACAGGCTTAGAATATACTTATTTAAAAAGTAAAAAAATTCTTACAAAAAATGAAGCGATAGTATTATCTTGGCTATATTCTTCAAAAGAAGATGTTGATGAATTACTAAATGAGTCTGATGATTTCTTTTTAGCTTACAATCAGGTTGAAGAATTTTTACATGAACTTGATGTATCAATAACAAACGCAAGCTACTATCTTTTGATGATTAATTATAAAGTTAACTCTCTTAAGTGTTATAATTTGATGTATTTAATTTTAAAGAGAGTCTTCACTGAGATATTAACTTCAACTATAAGTGAGGATAATCCTTATAAAGAAGTTATGTGTTCTTTAGGTAAAAAAGATTTAAATATAAAAAATGCTACTAGTGAGATAAATAGGCTTTTATCGCTTTCTAGATTGAATTTATCATCAACATTAAATTCAATAAAAATTATCAAAGCATTACAGGGGGAAATATCATGATAAATTTAATAGCTGTTCCTTTCGATTTTAATGGAGTTAAATATTTTAGTACCAATGATGAAAATATCACTTTAAATACTTTAGTTGTCTGTGATACTTCTTTTGGAACTTATATTGGGAAAGTTAGCAAAATAAGAACCCCAAGACAAGAAGAAATTGAAAAAGAAAATTTTAATGAATTATTTCCTGTCATAAATAGGATCGCAGATAGGGAAGATCTACAAAAATTTGAAGAAGATAAAAAGATTTGTAAAAAAATAGTTTCATTTACTCAAAACGAAGCTGATAAATTAAAATTAGACATGACTGTTTTAAATAGTTATGTTGATTTAAGTAGCAATAAAATTTTGATAACTTTTCAATCAGAAAACAGGGTTGATTTTAGAGAACTTGTCAAAGAAATCATGACTGAGTATAAAACTAGAGTTGAACTAAGACAACTAGGACCAAGAGATTATGCATCTGTTGTTGGCGGAATCGGACCATGTGGCCTTCCTCTTTGTTGCTCGACGTTTTTAAATTCTTTTGATGGAATAACTTTAAATATGGCTAAAAACCAATTATTAACTATAAACATTAGCAAATTATCTGGCCAATGTGGAAAATTATTATGTTGTTTAAAATATGAAGATGAAGCTTATTCACTTCTTAAACCTATGTATCCTAAAATTGGTGATAAACTACCATATAGAGGAAGTGTTTATGAGGTTACATCTATCAATTTGTTATCAGATAATATCACTTGCTATAATGGGACTAATTATGAAAATTTCACTAGACAAGAATATGATCGTGCTTTAGCTGGAATTGAAAAGAAAGAAACACTTAAACAATTTAAAGATATCAATAGTGGAGTCAATTTATCAGGACAAGGTATTGATGATACAAATAATAGAATAGAGCAGATAAATAGGAAAGAACACGAATTAGAATTTGAAAAGAAAAATAATGAATTCAATAATTCAAATAGAAACAATAAAAATAAATTTAATAAAAATGGTTCTAATAAAAACTTTAATCGTAATAATCAAAATTTTAAAAACCATAATAGAAGATTTGACACTAAAAACCAAAATATTAAAAAAGAATCCGGTTTTATTCCTGTCAGTGCAATTCAAGATAGATCTATTTTAGATTTAGATAAGAAAGATAACGATGATCAAAAATAATCCATATTTGAATGATACTAAACCAATTGTTTATCTAGTATCCACACCAATTGGAAATATTGAAGATATAACTCTTCGTGCTTTAAGAATTTTAAAAGAAGCAGATATCATAGCTTGTGAAGACACTAGAAACACTTCTCGTCTTTTAAAAAGATTAAATATAGAAAACAAAAAATTGATTTCTTTATATGCTCAAACTGAAGAAAAAGAATCAATCAATATTTTAAATAAAATAATCAAAGAAAAACTGACTTTGGCATATGTTTCAGATGCAGGAATGCCTGGAATATCAGATCCTGGTTCTCTTCTTGTTAAAAATGCATATAAAATGAATGTGAAGGTTTCTATCATCCCTGGAGCTAGTGCATGTTTAAGTGCATTATGCTTATCATCATTTGATAGTGCAGATTTTTCATTTTATGGATTTTTACCAACTAAAGAAAGTGCTAAGAAGACATTTTTAGAAGAACTAAAATTTAGAAAAGAAACACTTATTTTTTATGAATCACCAAATAGAATTAAAGATACTATCAAAACACTTGCTGATGTCTTTCAATTTAATAGAAGAATCTCAATTGTAAGGGAATTAACAAAAATTCATGAAGAAGTTATAACTGGGGAATTAAATGAATTTCTTGATGATGATAGTGAATATAAAGGAGAGATTGTGCTTTTAATTGAAGGTAGTAAAGAAGAAGAAAAAGCAAGCGATGAAAAAATAATTGAGCTTTTAAAAGAAGGATTAAAGAAAGAAAGTTTAGCATCGTTATCAAAATCAATTGCTAAACTCACAAATCGAAGTAAAAAAGAAATATACGAAATAGGTTTGAAGATAAAAAGTGATTGTAATAAAAATAGGCATCTTTAATTTTAAGATGCCTATTTATTTTTTAAAAATTTAAATTAAAACTTTTATTTATTATACTATGAAAATATATTTGTTTTTATTGTGTTTAACTTTTTTCTTTATTGACAATTTCGCCTTCTTCTTCAGCAGTGTCAAGAACTTTTGTTGAGTTCTCTTTTAAAGAAATTAGAGAACGTTTGCATTTTCCGCTGAATGGATATCCGAAGATGTTGTAATGTTCTTTAAGACTTTCGGCTTTGCTTAAAGCGTTTTCTTTGTCTTTGATGATTACAACGTGCTCATCGAGCCACATTGTGTCTTTGAAAAAGCCGTACTGTGCTTTGTCAGTGACAAATATGATTCCTTCAGAAGATTTGATATGTTGGCAGTAAACATCGTCATTGTAAACATCTGCCTCATCTTGTACGATTAGAATATCTTCTATCCTCTCGTTGATAATTTCGATTTCCGTCGAGTCCTTAGACCAGGTTATAAACGGATTATCTTCTTCATTTAATTCAATGAAATTCAAAAACAACATGTCTTCAGGTCCGGAAAAGTAGTTGTCAAACCAATCAACGCAATTATCTATTAAATAACGGTTAGTTGATGTGGAAATTTCAATTTTTTCAAAGACAATGTTTCTTCCTTTCAATTTAGCATGTTTCATCGAAACGAAATTTTGACCTATGAGGTTTGCCAATGTTTCAATTCCTTTTTTTGATATTGATAAATCTAAATCTTTCATTTTCTAGTTCCTTTCTGTATAAAATGTATTTTTTGGCTTTTGATTCCAGCATCATCACTACTTTTTCTTACGGATATCATGACTGCAGGTGCATGTTCAGATGTTGGGTGATTAATTCTTATTGTGACAGTTGATCCATCTTCGAGATCCGCGTGCCACATTTTCTCAAGAAGATCTTCTTGTATTTTCACTCCTTTAGTTAGTATCTTAAAAAGAGTTTTTGTTTCTTCTATAGGATCATCATTGACATATACTAATCTAACATATTGTCTATTTCCTGAACCATGTTCACCAAAATAACCAGTTTCTGGATCAAAATGATAGAATGGGTTTGCTTTCGCAGAATATGAATTTTTTCTTAAAGTTATACCCATGCTTATTTTACTCCTTTCATGTGTGTCATTTCAAATTCAGATGGGTATCTGTGAAATTTTGTTATGCCATAAAATTCATTGAAAATATCTCTTGGCATATAGCCATAAACCAGGACATCAGTAGGCTCTAACACTTCAAGCATTTTTTTTAAGCCATTTTTGAAGATTCGTCTAAGTAAATTTTGACTTGATTTATTTTTTGCAATTGCTCCATGAGTGCTTATAGCAACAATTGAATGTTTTGGAATTCCTAGAAAACAAAAATCATAGGTAGATGCATCTCCCCATCTAACATTTGGAATCACTGAAATACCTTTGCATTGCTCATAATAACCTATTGCACGATTCATATAGGTTGATGCCGCTTGTATACAGTGAGACATTCCAATAGTGATGGTTGGATCTGGAGTGATTATTCCATCGTAGTGTGAAATGATCTCATCATATTTCTTTGTATTTGTTAAAATGTCGCTATATTTACAATCATGTATATAGAAATGTAAATATCCACGCTTGTTTTTAGCAGTTTTAGCTTTGTCAAAAGGAATCAAAGATGTTGGAATAACATGTTTTGTTTTTAGTAAACAGGGAATGTTATCATGTCCCTCAAATTTGGCTCCATCAACTAAATAGTCTTGAAAGCCATCGTCTATTATTATTTTCTTCATAAAAATCCTCCTGAAGATATGAGTATCACGATTGTTTTGGTACAATATTGTTATCGATTACCGAAATTTCTCGTGAACAGGAAATAGATTACAAAATTAAAGTGTTTTCCTAGGGTAGTGAAGGAAGTCGAGGGAAGTTAAAGGAAGGTTCAAATAATGACATTTTCAGACTTATGTAGGTTGATTCATCCATTTTTAAAAGGAAGATGTAAAAGTAAGGCAGAACTTTTTGATTTGCTGATTTTGAACTCGATTAAATCAGATAATGAAGGTTTGAGAGAAGAAATTGCTCACATGAGTGCGAAGCAAAAAAGGAACCTTTGTAACGGAGTATATTCAATTTCTAAAATAGCTGAAAAGATCTATCCATATTTGGATATGTCAGACTTAATTGAAATTTTTAAAACTGAAATTAGAGGCTATGCCCTAGATGACTTTGTTGGTGTGTTTAGCTGTTATAATGAAAAAGTAACCAAGGATAATTTTGCCAAGGAAGTATCTAATATGATGAGGAAGATAATTTTAGATAATTCAGCATTATTTAGAAGTGCTCAATTAGAAGGAACAGTTTCGTTGCGCTCTGAACTGTTTCAAGAAGATGAAGGCATTTGCCCAGCCTGTGGTTGTTCACTAGATATGGATTCTTCTAAAGAAAATGCAATTGTTGTAATTGGATTAGATGGTTTATCACCAAAAGGAACACTGAAATCAATAGGACTTTGTAGAAAATGTGCTGAAAAGTACAGAAATGGTTCATTGGGAAAAGATTTAGTGAAAATAAAAAGCTCATTAGAAGAAAATAACAATCTAAGAAAACAGACTGGTTCCATTGAAATCAATGAAAAACTTATGTCAGCAATTGATTGTCTATTGAGACAAGAAAATGATACGAAAGTGAATCTTAGTATGCAGAGCCTCAAAATAAGTCAAAAGGTAGATCAGAAAGAAAATTTTGCTCTTTATGCGAAAATTAAAATGAATGTCTCTTCTTACTTTTCTATGCTTTATGATATGTTTGGAAAATTAGACGGAGAAGAAAAACGTTCATATGAATTTCTTTCTGCATCAATTAAAATTGCTTTTTTGAAAGCTGAAAAAAATTCAAAGAGTATAGAGTCTATTTTTAATTGTCTTGTCAATCAAGTATCTAATGCAGCTGAATGTGAAAAATCAATAGCAGAAATTATAGTTTCATATTTTATTCAAAGCTGTGAGGTGTTTCATGAAATTTCTAAATAAGGTAAATCGATACAAAACAACAATTCTTTATCAAATGATTGAAATACTACGTGTTATCAACAAGGATATGTTTTTGACTGAAATTTATAGGAAGATTTCTTCAAAAATGAATGTTAGAGAATTTTATGATGGAATGAGTGCCTTATTTGCAATTAAAAAAGTAGAATTTCTTAATGATGGGAGGATTAGAAAATGTTAAAAAAAATAAAATGTGAAAAATTTTCAAATCATATTTTTAATAAAACTATTTATTTTCAAAAAGGTCTGAATTGTGTAGTTGGTGCAAACGATGCCTTGAATTCTATTGGAAAATCTAGTTTGTTGCTCATTATTGATTTTTGTTTTGGAGGGAATACATATTGTGCTAAAGATTCTGATATTAGACAAAACATAGGAGACCATTTCATACTTTTTACATTTGAATTTGATGATATCGAATATCATTTTTGCAGGGATACGGCAGATTCTAACTATTTTTATGAATGTGATGACTCATACAACAAAACTAGTAATAAAAAGCCAATTAGTGACCTATGTGCATTCCTGAAAGAAAAATATTTTGGATTTTCAGCAAAAAAATCTTTCCGTGCTTTAGTTGATGTTTTTTCTAGAGTATACGGGAAAAAGAATTATGAAGTGAATAAACCGTTAAAAACTCATGCTAATGATGCAACAGATGAAAATGGAATCAATGTTTTGGTCGATTTATTTGGGAAAACAAGCATAATTGAGAAATCTATTGAAAAAGTTTCAGAAGCAAAGAAAGCCAAGAAGGCGATGGACGAAGCACAAAAATACAATATTGTTTATTCTCCAATTAAAACAATATCTGACTTGAAATTTGCAAAGCAAGAAATAAAAAGATTACAAGATGAAGTAGAGTTAATGATAAAAGAGCAAAATATGACGTCATTAGGGATAGATGAAAATATTTCTCAAAAGGATATAGATCTTAAATCAGAACAAATTTGTTTATATAAGGAGAAAAAGACGTTATCCATTCATTTTAAAGCGTTACAAGAAATGACTGGAGATTCATTGCTCATGGATGAAAATGATAGGCAAAAACTTGTTGAATTTTTCCCTGATATTGATGTGAAGCCAATTTTTGAAATCAATGAATTTCAAAAGAGACTGAGTGAAAATGTAAATCAGGAAGTGAATGATCAAAAGGAAGATCTTTCTAATAAAATAAATGTGATTCAAAAGAAAATTGATGAAATCAATACTGAGTTATTGCAAAATAATATATCTCCTAGAATCCCAAAAACATTTTTGGATACAATTTATGAAAAAAGAAAACAAATCCAAAAACTAGAAGACCAGGTTTTTTTGTTCGAAAAAGTAAAAAGTTTTAAAGAAAGAGCTAGAACTATTAGCCAACAAATGAATAAGGATTATGGATATGTATTGTCAGAAATGGAAAATGATATAAATACTAAATTGAAAGAATTGAATGATAACATTTACCTAGAGGAAAGAATTCCACCATATTTAAATCTAAAAGACTTTAGTCATTATAGCTATAAAACACCAAATGATAAAGGAACAGGAACAGAATACAAAAGCCTAATTTTATTTGATCTTACTATCTTAGATTTGACTTTTCTTCCATTTATTATCAATGATTCTATGTTATTCAAAAACATATGGGATGAACCAGTTGAAGGCTTGTTTAAACTTTATAACAAAGCTAAAAAACAAATATTTATTGCAATAGATAGAATTAACGTTTTTAGTTTCAATATACAAAAAATTATAACCAATCATGAAGTTGCAAAACTTGGTAAGGATGATCAAACGCTATTTGGCTTTACTTGGTCTAAAAAATAAAACTTTTAAAAGAAGGATTAAAGAAAGAAAGTTTAGCATCGTTATCAAAATCAATTGCTAAACTTACAAATCGAAGTAAAAAAGAAATATACGAATTAGGCTTAAAAATAAAATGAAATTGACGCATATGTTAATTTTATTTATGAATAATACAAAACTCATTTGGAATTTATTAATAAATCATTGAAAACTCGCTCTGATTTTATTATAAATTTTTGCTTAGGCTCATTGCTCTTGGATATAAATATAAATCTATTAAGCATTAATTGAAACCAAATAAAAATAGGGACATTATTTTGTTATCTTTTAAAATAAAGATATTATAATGTCCCTATTATTTGATTTTTATACTGTGTATGTAAGAATAAATTTTTTACTTCTATTAAGCTAGAAGATTTTCAATATTCATATATATTTCAAAGTTACCAATAGCTGCTAAATTAGCACCTACCATTTTGCTTGTGAAACGATTAGCTTCGTATTTGCTAAGATCACTATTTGAAACAGCTGGATTTAAATTTAAAATTAGATTCTCATCAGCTTTGGAAAAAGCAATGTAATTATCTTGATCAGATTTTAAACCATTATCGATAACATCATAAAGGAATTTTTTTAGTTCACCACCAATTTCAACATTACCAAGCAATAATTTATTTATTTTCATGTTGACTTTATAATTTTGCATACTAGAAGGAGTTGTATCAATAATAACACTTGTTTGATAGCCATTCATATTTAAATTAAAGACGATTGAGAGTTTGTTATCTTGAATATCGCAATAGCAATTATCAATAGTCATATAAGCAATATTATATTTATTATCGACTTTTTTATAGAAGATAGATGAATAACCAAATAAACCTGATGATAAAAGAAGATTAGTCAATTGATTTTCACTAAATGATGCAATCTTTTCTTCCTTTTTACCAGCTTTAGAATCAGTAACTAGTTGAGTAATGCTTGGGAACTGTTTCTTGATTTCAGCATTAAAATCAACGCTAGTTGCAGTATTGACACCTCTATATGTTTTAACATTGTCAATACCAATTATTGAGAAATCTTTACCATTAACAAATGTTTTAGCATTATCACTAGAATTATCATATCCATTTAATAGATAATGCATGACAGTGTTGATATTTTCATCAGTAACTTCAAATTTATTATTATCCATAAGTGTAGTCAAATATGTGGCTAATTTATCATTGTCAACAGTGATACCTTTTCCAGTATGAGTGTAGTTAGGATTATCTTTTAACGTGGTTAAATCAATTGATAAATTGATAGAATGATCTTTATAAAACTCAGTCTTCAATAGATTATATTCAAAAGCTGATGAAATGAATGCTTGCGATAAAGTGACATCAGCATTATTATTAGCAGTCATTGTAAGAATATCATTTAATAAATCATTTTTGGTATATGTTATTCTATTTTGCTCTAAATCAGCTTTTAAAGATAAATTATTTTGTTTAAAAGTATTATTTAAAGTGTCATTGCTGATGTACTTTTTAATAGTGGTAAGGGCTAAATTAGATAAGAAACTAGCACGTGCCCATTGACATTTATTAATTTTAAATTCATAACCATCTTGATCATTTAACTTAGTCTCATTTAAACTACAATGTAAATATAGTCTTGTTTTAAAAAGAGGAAGAGAAACAGATACTGAGAAAATATATTCAGTATCAGTTATTTCAACACCAAGACTAGTCAAATTGATTGCTGATGGAAGTTGTTTTGTTGCTTTATCTTTAACTGAAAGCAACACACTATTTAAGTCATCTTGAGAGAGTGAAAAAGTCACTAAACCAGTACTTTTAGTGTCAGCAAAACTATCAACTAATTTATATTGTGCTTTATCTTTTAAAGCAACATTTTGATCAGTTGAATTTTGATCAACATATTTGATGGTTGAGCCATCATAGAAAAAGCCATATAAAAGACCAGCTATCAAAAGTATTAAAAATAAAATGACTCCAAAAAACCATAATATAAATTTTAGAAAGCCATTCATTTTCTTCTTGCCATTAGCATCTTTAGCCATAACAAAACCTCCTTAAAATTTAGTAATATTATAAACTAAATTGACATATATAAAAATATAAACTAACATATCTAAAGAAATTTAATGGCGGAGACAAATCATGAAAAAACCTAAATACATTACTGATGATAGTAAAATGATAGCTATTGCACCATCATTTGGAGTCACTTTTTCTCCATACCTTGAAAGATATAAAGCATCAATTGAAAATCTAAATGAATTAGGATATACATTTGATGAAGGTAATAATGTTCATTTAAATGTTGGACTTATGGCTTCTAATACTGCTAAAAAAAGGGCTGAGGAATTTCAAAAAGCTTATTTAGATGATAAATATGACGCTATATTTTCAGTAGGCGGAGGTGAAACAATGTGTGAAATACTTCCATATATTGACTTTAATAAAATAAAGAGAAGTAGGCCTAAATGGTTTATAGGTTATTCAGATAATACTAATTTGACGTTCACATTAACTACTATATGCGATGTTGAATCAATATATGGACCATGTCTTACTACCTATTATGAAAAGCCTCTAAGGCTTTCAGAAGAAAACGTCTTTAAAATGTTAAAAGGTGAAAAACATTTTGAAGGTTACCCGTATTATTCAAAAGAAACAAATGATAAAGATGATCCATTTAATAGGTTGAATTTAACTGAAAAAAAGGAAGTTATTTCTAAAAATTATACAAAGCCTATAGAAGGCATCTTACTTGGTGGCTGCTTAGATTGTCTTCTTACAATAGTTGGTACTAAATTTGATAAAGTTAAAGAATTTAAGAAAAGACACAATGAGAAAATTATTTGGTTTTTAGAATCATGTGATTTATCTTTACTTGGAATAAGACGTGGTTTATTTCAACTCATTGAATCCTCATGGTTAACTGATTGTGCAGCGATAATTATAGGAAGAGAGAATAAAAATGAATATTTTGATAGTGGAATAAGTAAAGAAGAATGCTATAGCATATTAGATGACTTAAATGTTCCAATCTTATTTGATTGTGATTTTGGACATATTCCACCAGTTTTGCCTATAAGATGTGGTGCTAAATGCAAAATCACATATAAGGATCAAAATATAATAATGGATTATTATGACTAATCCAAATCAAATTTAAATGATGTTTTATAAATACTTTTTCTTCTAAAATAATATGAAATGAATAATAAATATGCAATTAAGAAGGTAACAATAAGCATAATAGGGAGTGTGGTGTATAAAGTTGTATAGATAGAATTACCAAAGACAAAATGATAAAAATCAGCCCTTTTATCTAAAACGTTTCCATTCATATGCATAACTTGGTATGCTATATAAAAACAGGCATAAATAGCCATAGGAATGATAGCAAAGAAACAATGTTTAAATTTGATTCTATTTTTAGTTTCAAACAATGTAAAATTGATAATAGCTAAAACAGGGATTGCAAAATGATAAAAAGCATTAGTGCCAGTAAATGCAGAAAAATAGCCTTTTGTATTTGCATCAATAGGTGCTAAGAAAAAGACAACTGTTAACAATGTTAAAGTCACTGATGTAGTAGCTACTAAATTTAAGATAGTCAACCATTTTGGTGTACATTCTTTTTCATGTGTGATTGATTTTATATTAAAAGGAATCAGAAGTAATGCAGTTAATCCCATCAAAATATTAGAATCAGTTGTAAAGTACTTGAATGTTTCAAAACTTGCTTTAGTAAATCCATCAGTATTTTGATAAACAAGCACAAATAAAGCAGCTGCCATCGATAAAAAGATGATGATATTTAAAATCAAAGCAATGATGCTAAACTTTTTGATAGTTTTCATATATTAAACCTCACAAACCATAAAATTATAACCCATATTTATAAAAATAAATGATTATATTTAAAATATAATTTGAATTGAATTATCATGTTGTATATAATAATAGGGCATGCGTGTGTACGCATTTGTTTTTAATAGGAGAAAATATATGAAACGTACTTATCAACCAAGTAAACTTAAAAGAGCTCATACATGTGGTTTTCGTGCTCGTATGAAGACTGCAAATGGTCGCAAAGTTCTTGCTAGAAGAAGAGCTAAAGGTCGTGTTAGATTAACACAAGCTTAATCGAAGTAAAATGAGAAAACTCTATCGATTACTAAAAGCTAGCGATTTTAAAAGCGTACTCGATAAGAGAAAATGTGTAGTAAAGAATGATTGTTTTTCTTTATATTACGCAGCTAATAATTTAACTCATGCCAGGATAGGTATTTCCGCTTCAAATAAGATTGGAAATGCTGTGATCAGAGTTAAAGTGAGAAGGCAAGTCAGAGCAATTATTGCAACCATTAGTAAAGAACATGATGTTTATAATTTGCCAGTAGATGTTGTAATTATTATTAGAACAGATTTTGCTAAGGCTACTTATCAAGATAACTACGATATATTAAATAAAGCTTTCTCTTTCTTGGCAACAATGAGGAAATAGACATGAAACCTAAAGCAAGAAAACATTTTAAAAGATTGTCACTTATATTAGGAGCTTTTGCAGCTATTTTTACCTTGTCTAGTTGTACTAAATCATTCTGTTCAAATTTAGATAAAGCTAATCAGATGTATTCGGCATTTGGTAATATTTATCAATCACAAGAAAAATCAAATGATGTAGTAGATACTAACGTTAAGGACAATTCCGTTCAAAAAGATGATGTTGAAGCTCAAAATAAGAATCGTGATGCTCTTTATAAATCCTTGTATGGTGTATCATCAACTTCTTATTCTTACTTACCAGTCCATGAAACTTTTTATACATTCATGAACAACAAGGTAGATGAATTTGTAAATAATAATTACACCTACTTCTATGATGGCACCATTGCTTCTTTTGAAAGCGATGCTACTGAAACTAAAGAAGAAAAAGCTAAAATCATTTGTAAACATGTCGCTATTTATGCAGGTCTTGATTATAATAGTGAAAACAAACCAACAGGTGTCTCTTCAACTTTCAAGAATTTAGATAATTGGTATGCTTTGTCATTAGCTGATACAAATGTTATTGCACCAAGTGCAAATTTTATCAATGATTTTAAATCAGCTTTATCTAGTGCAACAAGTTCAGTCACTTGTATTACCCCTGAATCTAAAACATTCAATTTTAATGGGGCTCCTTTATATATTGAAGGTAAAAGTTGGGGACAGGCTTTTAAAGATTATGGCTTTTTAGAAGGCTTACTTGTTTATCCATTCTCTTACATTGTTCATAAGATATCTTTGTCAATGGGCGATTCTGGTTGGGCACAAATTTTAGCTATTTTTGTTGTCACCATCTTAGCTAGATTGATTACTGTTATTTCAACTGTCATTCAAGCAAGAACAACAAATAAACAACAAAAGCTTCAACCACAACTTGCACAACTTGCTAAAAAATATCCAAATAGTCAAACAGATCCTGAAGAAAAAAGAGCTATGGCTATGGAGCAGATGCAATTATTTAAGAAAAACAAAATTCATCCATTCGTTCCAATGTTATTTATGATATTGCAGTTCCCATTATTCATTTGCGTTTGGTCTGCTTTACAAGGTTCAGCTGCACTAGCTGATGGAAATTGGTTAGGAATATCATTAACTACTAATGTTTCTCAATGCTTCAGCAATTATGCATCAACCCCTGGAGCTTTGACTGGTATTTTCATCTTCATCTTCATGATTACTGCAAATATCCTTTCATCAACAACAGGGTTATGGTTAACCAGTTGGAGAAATAAGAAATTTGGTGATCCAAATCAGATGCAGCAAACTGCAAATGGTGGATTAGATGCTAATAAAACAATGAAATATATGACATATGGTATGTTAATATTTGTTGTCATTATGGGTTTCCAATTACCTGCAGGTATGGGTATATATTGGTTTATAGGTGCAATTATCTCCATTATCCAGTCACTTATCATGGAAGCTGTTCAAACCAAGAATAGACATAAGATGATAAAAGAAACAGGTGATGGAAGTGAACTCGCTTTTGTAAGAAGAAGCAAACATCATCAAGAAAATCAAAAAGAGAAGAGTGATTCAAAATCTGATAAACCACTTTGGAGGAAATAAATATGAATAGATATGAAGGAAAAACTGAAGAAGAAGCTGTAAATAAAGCTTTAGCAGACTTAGGCTTAACTGATAAAAAAGAATTGAATTATCAAGTTATTTCAACTAAAACAAATATTTTTGGAACTACCGTCACAATCGGTATATATTCAATAAATGATGTTATTGTTTTTGCTGACGATTATATTAAAAGATGTTTAAAATGTTTAGGTATTGAAGGTTCAACTGAAGCTAAATATGAGGATGGCATCATCAAATTAAATATCGTAACACAACACAATAGATCAGTTATCGGAAGAAATGGTGACACATTAAGATCAATTAATGAACTAACACGTTCTGTATGTTTCAATAGATTCGGTGGACATTACCGCATTCTTCTTAATTGCGATGGCTATAAAGAGAATAAATATTATAAATTCTCAGTTATTGCTAAAAGGACCGCAAATGAGGTTAGTAGAACTCATGTTACAGCTGTCTTAGACCCAATGACCAGCGATGAAAGACGTATTATTCATCAAGTGTTAGCTGATTATCCAAATATAAGAACTCAATCTCTAGGGACAGGTCACAAAAGACATGTAACTATTCAATGGGTTGGTGATGAAGATAATGCTCAGGTGACTGAGACTGAAAAGGCTGAATAAAAAATAAATAAAAAACCGCTAGTTGAAGCTAGCGGCTTTTTTAATGATTAATTTAAATTATTACTTTTTTTAATTAGCAGCATCATCGCATGCAAGAAGAATTATACCAGCGACAAGACTTACAAAAATAAGAGTGCAAACTGAGACAGCCACGCTTATTTTTTCGTCATTTTTGAGTTTCTTCCAAATATGAAGTGTTAAAGGAATGGTCCAAGCAAGAGGAACAAGTGAGAATACAGATGCAACAATATAAAAAATATTTATTGCAGCAAAGGAACCAGTTCCACCTATATAATATCCGGCAGTTAAAGCATTGATAAGATATATTATAAAAAGTAAACCGCAACCAACACATGATAGAATCAAAAATATTTTGATAGTTATCTTGCATCCATCAGAGTAATGTTTTTTGATATTTGTTACAGCTGGATTTGTTGAAATATGATCAGTTGGTTGAACGTTTATATTGATACTATCATTTGAAGAATCAGTATGTGGCTCAGTTGAATTTAAATTATAACCGCATGATGGGCAAAATTTATCATTATCGGTAATTTTAGCACCGCAATTAGGACAAAAGTTCATTTTTATTAACCCCTATTTTGTTTTTTGACTTATAAACGCAATAATTATATAGCAGTAAGATACCAGAAACAAGTCCGGAGAAGAGAATTACTAAAATACAAAATGGTAATTTGATAAGTTTATGTTTTGAAAAACAGATAATACAATAAATGATATTAAAAACATGAACTGCTAATTGAATAGTTGTTATAATACCCATAGCAAGATTTAAAGTTCTCATAATTTGTTGGTTTGAAATAAAAGCATCAATATAGAATCTAATGATTAAAGAAATCGAGATGAAGAAAACGATTGTAAAAAGTATAATGACAGGTATAATAATTGCTAAAGAATAAGGTGAATCTTTTTTGTTTGTATCGGTTTTGCTTATATCACTATTTCCTTCAACTTTATTTATATCTTCATCTAAAAGATGCCCACAATTTATACAATATGTATTGCTATCAATATTTTCTTTCGAACAATTTGGACATGTTTTCATACTTCTACTCCTTTATATTTTTAATTTCATTACTCATAACTTTAATCAAATCTTTTTCAAGAATAGCTCTTTTTTGGTAAGCTTTCTTTTTCTTCTTTTTTGTATTTTCACTCTCTTTTATTATTTCATCTAAAGATATTGTACATGTTAGACGCTGCTCAGATGAACTTGTGGCTTGAAAATAAGGATCATTTGAATTCTCTAATCTGCCTTTATTAAAGTCATCTTCACTTATTTTAGCAACATTGATTATAGCATCTTTATGATGATGTTTAACTCGTGGTAACTGTCTAACAATGCTAGCCGCCTCTTTTTTACTATTGCATTCAATATAAAAAGACTTAACTATATAATTGCTCTTACCAACATGACCGCATTTGGCGTCAATTTTAAAGTATGCCATAATCCACCTAATAAAATGATAAACGATTTTATTATAAATTCAAAGGTAATAGATACAACTTGTAAATTGAATAAAATATTTTTACATAAACAATATGCAATGTTAATAGTTAAAATCAGTATATATTCATATAAAAAAATTAAAAAATTAAATATTTTATTTTCATTCATAAAAAAATGAGGAAAGCTTTAAAAATTTGAATGATAGTTAATAAAAACGATCAGTAAATATCGTGCTTTTATTTTTTAAATCACTCTTTTATCGTTGCTTATATTGTTATATAATATTTAGAGTGAATATCACAACATGGAGGATATAATAATGGAGAAACAAAAGTTTTCATTTAAATCAGTTGACGGCAATACTGCTGCTGCGTTAGGCTCATATAAATTTACTGAGGTGGCTGCAATTTATCCAATCACTCCATCTTCACCAATGGCAGAACACGTTGATGAATTTGCAGTTGAAGGTATGAAAAATGTATTTGGAGATGAAGTCAAAGTTGTTGAACTTCAATCTGAAGCTGGTGCATCTGGTGCAGTTCATGGTGCTTTACAAGCTGGTTCACTTGCAACTACATATACTGCAAGTCAAGGCTTACTTTTGATGATTCCAAATGTTTATAAATGGGTTGGTGAAGAGCTTCCTGCTGTCATGCATGTTGCTGCTAGAAGCTTAGCAAGTAGAAGCTTATCAATCTTTGGCGATCATGGTGATATCTATGCTGTAAGACAAACAGGTGCTGCTATGATCTGTTCACATTCTGTTCAAGAAGTTGCAGACTTAGCTCCTTTAGCTCATTTAGTTGCTATCAAAGCTACTACACCAGTTATTCATTTCTTTGATGGATTTAGAACATCTCATGAAATTCAAAATGTTGAGTTTGTCGATGATGAATGGTGGAATAATCAACTTGATAAAGATGCGGTTGCTAATTTCAAAAGAAAAGCATTAAACCCACATGGACATGCTGTTGCCCGCGGTGGTGCTGAAAATGATGATATTTGTTTCCAAGGTAGAGAAGCTCAAAATCTTCATGAAAATCAAATTGTCGATGTTGCTTGTGAATATTTTAAAAAGCTTACTGATGCAACTGGCCGTCCATATGCTCCATTTGTTTATTATGGTGATCCAAATCCTGTTAAAATTATTATTGCTATGGGTTCAGTTACTGAAACCTGTATTGAAGTTGTCAATGATTTAGTTGATAAAGGAAATCATGTTGGTTTAGTTAAAGTTCATCTTTATAGACCTTTCTCTGTTTCCCATTTATTAGCTTCTATTCCAACAACTGTTAAAAAGATTGCTGTTTTAGATAGAACTAAAGAACCTGGTGCTGATGGCGAACCATTATATTTAGATGTCGTTGCTGCATTAAGACAAGGAAATAGAAGTGATATTATGGTTATTGGTGGAAGATATGGTATATCTTCAAAAGATACTCAACCTAAGGATATTAAAGCTGTCTATGATTTCTTAGATAGTGATAAAGTTTTCACTGGATTTACAGTAGGTATCAATGATGATGTCACTAATTTATCAATTCCAGTTGATGATAGTTATGTTCTTAATCATGACTATACATCATGTCTATTCTATGGTCTTGGAAGTGATGGTACAGTATCTGCTAATAAATCATCTGTTAAAATCATCGGTGATGAGACACACCAATATGCACAAGCGTATTTTGCATATGATTCAAGAAAATCAGGTGGTGTCACTAGATCGCATTTAAGATTTGGTAATAGTCCAATTCATTCAACTTATTATGTTTCAAATGCAAATTTCATTTCTTGCTCATTAGATTCATATATATTCAAGTATGATATGTTAAAAGATTTGAAAGAAGGTGGTACTTTCTTATTAAATACTGATATGGATGATGAAACTCTTGTTAAATCATTGCCAAATAGAATGAAGAAACAATTAGCTGAAAAACAGGCTAAATTCTTCGTTATTGATGCTAACAAAATTGCTATGGAAATCGGTATGGGAAGACATACAAACACCATTTTACAAGCATCATTTTTCTATTTAAATCAGCAAATTATGCCATATGAAGAAGCAAGCAAATGGATGAAAGAATTTGCTAAGAAGACTTATGCTAGAAAAGGTCAAGATGTAGTTGATATGAACTACAAAGCAATTGATTCAGGAACTGAGGGCTTAAGAGAAGTCAAAGTTGATCCAGAATGGGCTAATTTAGAAGTTTCTTCTAATAGAGTTTTAACTGGTGATGATTATTTTGATAATTATGTTGTTCCTATTGGTGACTTAGAAGGTGATAAATTACCAGTTTCAACATTCAGACAATTTGAACTTGAAGATGGAACAATGAGAAATGATGTCACTTATTTAGAAAAGCGTGCTATTGCTGATAGAGTTCCAATGTGGATAAAAGAAAATTGTATCCAATGTACTCAATGTTCATTTGTTTGTCCACATGCTACAATTAGACCATTCCTTCTTGATGAAGAAGATATGAGTAAACTTCCTGATGAAGAAAAAGGAAATGTTTTAGATGCAGTTGGTGGTCCAGCAGTTTCACAAATGAAATTTAGAATTCAAATTTCACCAATGAATTGTGTAGGATGCGGATTATGTGTAAATCAATGTCCTGGTAAACCTAAAAAGGATGCTGAAGGTAAAGTCATCAAAGATGAAAATGGCAAGGTTGTAACTGAAAAAGCTTTGAAACTTGTTGAAGCTAAGAGCCAATTTGTTCATGAAAAGGCTGCTGAAATTTTATATAAGCATGTTGAACCAAAAACTGGTTTCTTCCCTGATGGCACTGTTAAAGAAATTTCTTTCCATAGACCTTATCAAGAAGTATCTGGTGCATGTGCTGGATGCGGTGAAACTCCATATTATCGTTTGACTTCACAATTATTTGGCCAAGATATGTTAGTTGCTAATGCTACTGGTTGTTCTTCAATCTATAATGGTTCTACTCCACTTTCTCCATTTATCACAGATAAAGATGGTAATGGTATTGCTTGGGCAAACTCATTATTTGAAGATAATGCTGAATATGGTTATGGTATGAGAGTCGCAACTGATTATAAATTATCAGTCATCTTCGGTATTATTGATAAAAATATTAATGATATTGGTGGTGAACTTCATGATGTATTACTTGATTATGAAAAAAATATCAGAAATAGAAAATATATCAGAAAACTTCTTCCAAAGATGTTATATCTCATCGAACAAAATTTAAATGAACCAATCAAGGAATTATTAAAATACCGTGATGAATTATTAGACAAATCTATTTGGATTGTCGGCGGTGATGGTTGGGCTTATGATATTGGTTATGGTGGACTTGACCATGTTTTAGCTACTGAAGATGATGTAAATATTTTAGTATTAGATACTGAAGTTTATTCTAATACTGGTGGTCAGCTTTCTAAATCAAGTCAAACTGGTCAAATTGCTAAATTTGCTGCTAGTGGAAAGAAGACTGCAAAGAAGAATTTGCCATTAATTGCTATGGCATATGATAGTGTCTATGTTGCTCAAATCGCATTAGGTGCTAATCCAACTCAAGCTATTAAAGCTTTAAAAGAAGCTGAAAGCTATGTAGGTCCATCACTTATTATTGCTTATTCACCATGTGTCAATCATGGTATTAAAGGTGGCTTAGCTAATTCAATGCTTCAAGAAAAATTAGCAGTTGAATCAGGCTATTTCTTAACATTCACATATGATCCAAGATTAAAAGAAAAAGGTGAGAATCCACTTGTTATGTCATGTAATCCTAATTTTGATAAATTTAATGATTACATCATGAGTCAAACTAGATATTCACAACTTTCAAAAGTCAATCCTGAACATGCTAGTGAACTTCTTGAAAAATCTAGAAAGTATGCTGAAAGAAGATATCACGATATCTTAAGATATGGCGGATTAGAGAAGTAATCTATAGAAATTAAAGCTAAAGTCTGAATGTAGGCTTTAGCTTTTTTTGAAATATTTATTTATAATATATCTAAAGTAAAATATGGTCGAATTTAGAAAATGACAACTTCATCAAAGGTTGAAAACGTAATTAATTTACATACTATGAAATAGAAAACGATATAAATTTATTTTACTAAAAATTCAATTATAAAGATGCTATAATTTAAATAGGAGGTATGATTAAATGACAAATACAATTAAAGGAACTATTTTAATGAGTAGAAATGGAAAAGAATTGGTTTTAGGTGAAAACAATAAGTATTACATTTCTAAAGGCGAAGGACATCAAGGTGATTTCATTGAATTTGATGAAAGTGATTCACTTCCAATGCCCTCTTACATGTTTGCAATAGCTGCAATGGAAGAAGAAAATTTATCTGAAACATTAGATTTCATTCAAAACAAATGGTTTGATTCAAAAAAATAAATCAATTATTTTTATAAAAACTATTAAAATTTAGCAAGAATATCAAAAAGCAGCGATATTCTTGCTTTTTTTGTTGTCTATATATTGAAACTGTAACCGCTTTGTTTTATAATGATAGCGTTTACAAAAGTTCGTGTAGAATTTTGTATTCAAGGAATTAAAGGAGGATATATATATGAAAAAACGCTTAATTCCACTATTATTAGTCTCAACACTTATGGCATCTTGTAAGGGTGCAGGAGCATCAAAATGGGATGCAAAAACAGCTTTTGGTGATAAGGAACTGAATTATTGTTTGCTGATTGGCCAAATTGATCATAACGACTCAGCTGCTCGTACTGCTGGTATTCGTGATGCACTAAAAACTAGAGGAAACAAAAATACAAATCCAAACACTGAAAATCCAGTTCAGGGTAAATTAACCTTAAACGGAACTGAATATACAGTAAATGAAATCGAACACAGTGAACAAAAAGCAACTGGTGGTGCAACATGGGATCAACAAACTGCTACTTCAACAACTGAAGGATGGTTCAATAAGAATGGTAGCAAGATTGATTTTATTGTCTCAAACAATGATGGTATGGCCGAAGGTGCAATTGCTGCTTCTAATTATATCGATGGAACCCCAATCTTTGGTTATGACTCAAACGCTAGTACTCTTGACTTGATTAAACAAGGTAAAATAATGGGCACAGTTAATCAAGACCCTTCAGCTCAGGTTGCTGGTATTTTTATGCTTGCTAGGAACATTATGGATGGTGTTTCTAATCCATTAGAAGATGGTTTTACAAAAGATAGTGCTAACGGATATGGTAAGATACCTTCGACATTTGTTTATCATAATGACGACAAGTCATTACTAGTTAATAATTTTGCAATTACATCATCAAACATTGATAAGTATGTTGGCAAAACAACTGCTGATTTAGTTTATAGTGATGTCAAGAAAGGAACAACTGGCGAAAAAAATGTTATGTTCAGCACATATAGTCAATCTGACACTTTCTTAAATTCTAATGTTAATCCACTTGTTAACAAATATAAGACTACATTCAATTTCGAACTTGATGCCACAGCTGTTGGCGATGGTAATGATGATAAGAGTGTTCTCGATAAAATGTTGAAAACATTTGATGCTTACATTTTAAATACCGTCAAGACTACTAGTGCAAAATCATACCTTGATAAGATATATACTTTGGAAGGTGGTTCCGGAAAAATTAGCAAGCCTGTTATTTTCTATAATAGACAACCAACAGATCAAAATGGCAAAGTCGATAAAACTGTTATGACTGATTCAAGATTCAGCAATATCTATTATGTTGGATTTGATGCTAATCAAGGTGGTCAGGTTCAAGGTCAAATGATTGTCGATTATTTAACTGCTCAAGAAAAATTAAGTAAGTAGCTTACTTAAACTCAAGTAGCTATTATTGTAGAAAGACTAGTTAAATAACTAGTCTTTCTACTTTTTATTAAAAACATTTGTGGAGGTGCTATGGATCAAGCAAAATATATTTTAGAAATGACTTCACTTTCAAAAAGCTTTGGGAAAAACCATGTTTTGAGAAATATTTCTTTAAAAGTTAGACCTGGAACTGTTATGGGACTTATGGGCGAAAATGGTGCAGGAAAGTCTACTATGATGAAATGTCTATTTGGAATCTATTCTAAAGACTCAGGTAACATCAAATTAAATGGAATAGATGTTAATTTTTCCTCACCCAAGGAAGCGTTAGAGCAAGGTGTTGCTATGGTTCACCAAGAATTAAATCAGTGCTTAGATAGAACTATTGTTGATAATTTATTCTTAGGAAGATATGTAACAAAAGCTGGCATTATTAATGAAAAGGTAATGTATTACAAATGTGTTCAACTTTTTGCAGAGCTGGGAATGAATTATAATCCAAAAACCATAATGAGAACAATGTCAGTTTCACAAAGACAAATGGTGGAAATTGCAAAAGCTGTCTCTTATAATGCAAAAATCATTGTCTTAGATGAACCTACCTCATCTTTGTCAGAACGTGAAGTAAAAAAATTATTTGAAATTATTAGAAATCTGAGGGATAAAGGTATCTCATTTGTTTTTATTTCACACAAAATGGATGAAATTTATGAGTTATGCGATGATATAACTATTCTTCGTGATGGTGAAGTTACTTTGCAAGAAGAAGTAAAGAATACAGATTTAAATATGCTTGTAAAAGCAATGGTTGGAAGAAATTTAGATCAACGATTCCCACCTATGACAAATCAACCTGGAAATCCTGTGTTTTTAGTTCATAATTTATCAACTAAATATAAACCTCAAATAAAAAATATTTCTTTCGATTTAAGAAAGGGTGAAATTTTAGGAATATATGGCCTTGTTGGTGCTGGTAGAACTGAACTCCTTGAATCGTTATTTGGAGTTAGAACGATAGCTGAATGTGAAATGTTTTATAAGGGCAAACGAATTTTATTCAAAAATCCTAAAGAAGCTATGGCTGCTAATTTTGCTTTTGTTACTGAAGAAAGGAAAGTATCAGGTATGTTTGGGATTGATGATTTGACTTTCAATACTTGTATAACTAACTTACCCAAATATCAAAGATTTGGTATTTTATCTAATCAATTGATGCACAATGCAGCTAAGATTGAAATAAAAAAAATGAATACTAAATGCAATGATGAAAATGATAAAATTTCATCATTATCAGGTGGTAATCAACAAAAAGTTATTATTGGCAAATGGCTAGAGAGAGCCCCTGATGTTTTCTTGATGGATGAACCAACTCGTGGTATTGATATTATGGCTAAATACCAAATATATGAGCTTATGATTGAACTTGCAAAGCAAGGTAAATCAATTATAATGGTTTCATCTGAAATGCCAGAAATATTAGGTGTTACTAATCGTATTCTTGTTATGTCAAATTATAGAATGGCTGGAATTGTAAACACCAAAGAGACAAGCCAAGATGAACTTATGAAATTATGTGCTAAAAATTTATAAAGGAGAAAGATTATGGCAGATGAAAATGTATTAAAATCTCTTGAAGAGAGTCCTTATCAAACAAATCCAAACTTTCAAAAGTACTTAGATGATTTAAAAAAGCTTAGAGAAGATGGTGCTGCAAAGGAAAGAGCACTAAAGAACGAAAACCAAGATTTGCGTTTAAATAAACAAATCGAGAAAAAAGAAAAGGATGAATTAATAGCCGCTAATAACGATCAAATTTCGTCAGCAAAAAAAATTACTGCTGCAAACAAAAGCGATGTGCACTCTCTTGTTTCAGTTGCTATTTCTGAATCTAATGCTCAGTGGAAAGAATATTATGGAAAAGTTTGTATTGAGGCCAAAGAAAAAATTGAAGATATAAAAAAGAAGTATACTCAGGATAAAATAGATTTGGAAATTCAAAACACTAGAAAACTAGCTACCATTCAAGGCTTGGTGGATGATAAAACTAATATTGATTCTGTGAAAACAGAAAGAAAAGCACAAAATGTTGCTTATAAATCTAAAAAGCTTGAACTGAAAAACAATAAGAATGAAGAAATTTCCAAAATTAAAGATGCTAAGTTCAATGCATATATGGAAAAGTATGGTTACAATGGTGCTGTAAGATTTGAAAAACATTCTATTATTGAATCTCTTGAATTTAAATATCGACATTATGCCTATACTTTTAAAGTTGGCGACTACTTATTAAGAAATGCAATTTATTTTGTTATTTTAATTTTTTTCCTTGCTTGTGTAGGAATGGCTCCAACATTATTTTCTATAAAATCAATTGTTTCAATTTTAGGGCAGTCATCAACTAAAGTATTTTATTCATTAGGTGTTGCTGGTTTAATTTTGATTGCTGGTACTGATTTGTCTATTGGCCGTTTAACTGGTGCCTCTGTTTCATTAGTTTGTATGATAATGTCTCAAAAAATATATGCACTTAATTCATTATCAGAAGGGCAAGATGGGCTTCCGATTGATATGACAAATTTGTCATTTATTCCAGCTATGATTATTGCTATTTTGGTGTCAATTTTAGTCTGCGTTTTATTTACTTCAATAGCAGGATTTTTTACTGCAAAGTTTAAAATGCATCCATTCATTACAACTTTATCAACTCAACTCGTATCTTTTGGTTTAATGATGTTTTTATTCTCTGCAACTCCAGCATTTAATATGAATATGGATTGGGCTAAACAAATACGTGGTGGTAATAATATTAATTTAATTATTTTTGCTGCAATTGCAATCGTTATTATCTGGTTTATTTGGAATAAAACTAAATTTGGTAAATATATGTATGCAGTAGGTGGAAACGCTGAAGCAGCTTCAGTATCAGGTATTAATGTCTTTTGGGTCACAATGGGTATCTTCATAATGGCCGGCGTTTTATATGGATTGGGTGGCTTCTTTGAAGCAACTCGTATTGCTGTTGGTTCGCCATCAACTGGTTCAGGAACTGAACTTGATGCTATTGCTGCCTGTGTTGTTGGCGGAATTTCTTTTAGTGGTGGTGTAGGAAAAGTTTCAGGTGCTGTTGTTGGAACAATTATTTTCACGGCTCTAACTTATTGTCTAACATATTGTAAGATTGATGTTAATTTACAATTTGTCTTTAAGGGTATCATCATTATGGCAGCTGTTTGCCTTGACTCTTTAAAATTCCTTAAGAAGAAATAATCTATAACATATAAAAAGGTTCAGAACTAATGTGCTGAACCTTTTTATATGTTCATTAATATAAGTTTATTTTAATTTTGATGCAAAATTAAGTTTAGTCATTTTATTAGCTAAATTCAAACAAGAAGATACACCTATTGACGTAGTATCATTTCTAATGCCTATAATATTTTTATCATAGCCAAGTAACATCATTCCACCGGATGTTATTTTTTTATCAATTGATGAATTAAAGCTTTCCATCAATTTTTTTATAAATAGTCCGCCAAATTTGTATTGAAAAGAATTTTTCATTCCATTTTCTAAATATTCATTATAAACAGTAACTCCTTGATTTATTCCAGATATAGTAGCTTGGATGATTGTTGCATCGCCAAGAAGAATATCAGTATCTGCCTCAAGAAGATAGTTGCTGCCTATTTCACCATCAAAGCAATTATCATTTTTTAAATTAGAAATTATATCTTTAGTCTCATCAGTCCTTTTTAAATTTGACGCTAATAAGAATTTGAACTTAACATCTTTATTTTCAAACAGTTCTTTATACGCTATTTTTAAAGTCTCTTTATATGAAAGAAAATCTTCTTTTGCAGAAAATGATTTATATCCCAAATCACCAAGCAAAGTCATTCTGCCTGTATAAGCATTAGCAAAAAATGATGCATATAAAGGCGAATCTATTGTTTTATTAAAGTTATTATTTGCAATATCAACTATTTTGCTTTTGTTTCTAAATGAGACAAATGTTGAAAAAATATTATTAGATAATGTTTCATCCAATGCATTTTCATTATTTGTTGAATCAATAATTTTTATATTATCTAAGTCTTTAATCGTAAGCAAATTATTACTCTCACCAACAACAATTAATGATAAGTCTTTTATTTTATGAAAAAATAATTTTATTCCATAACTTGCCATTTTAAGCTCATCTTTATTTAAAGTTGTCAAATCTATTAATATGGTGTTCATATATATTCTCCTCTGGTCATAATATTATATAAGATTTATAAGTGTATTCTATGTTTATTTTTTTATTAACTTCGTTTATAATTTTAACATATGAAAAAAGTCAAATTATTTTGTTCAATTTTATTAGCTTTTATCTTTTCTTTATTTTCTTTCTCTTCATGCAATAAACAGACTAAGCAAATAGATTACATTATCAAAAAAGATCAAGAAGCAGCGAGCTTGGTTATCAATCTCGATAACTTTAAAAAAGAATATCAAACAAATGAAGAAATAGATTTTTCAACTATCAAGGCTTCATTTGATAATAAGGAATTAAAATATGTTGAAAAACTTAGTGAGAATTATATTGATTCTTTTTTCATATCTTCATCAGATAATGATCCTTTAAATTCTATTTTGCAAAATAAATCGACTGTTTCTGGAAATAATAAACAAAATAGTATCAACATTTATGTAGGGCATAAAGAAATAGAACACGATAGTACTATTGTTTATTTAGCTACCATAAATTTAAGCATTAATAATCCATCTGCTGTTGATAAATGGGTTATTTATTTAATTATGAGCCTTGTTTTTATTGCGTTTGGTGCTTTTGCGTGTTTAAAGTCATATAAGGACAAAAAGAAAAGGAATATGATGCAGATATCTACAAGCAGTCAAAGCCAACACAATAAAAATGATAATCAAGTAAAACCTACAGACGATAATAAATATAAAGAAGAATGTACTTCTGATGATGAAGTAAAATAGGAGATGATTTATGAATGACATTATAACTTGGGATGAATATTTTATGGGTATTGCTTTTCTTTCTTGCTTAAGAAGTAAAGATCCAAATACTAAAGTAGGTGCGTGTATAGTTGATTCTGATAATAAGGTTGTATCTATTGGATATAACGGCATGCCTAAGGGTTTAGATGAAGATAAACTATCCTGGAATAAAGGAGAAGGACTAGATAACAAATATCTTTATGTTTGCCATGCAGAATTCAATGCTATCTTAAATACAAGAAATGGATCAGCATTAAAAGGATGCTCTTTATATGTAACTTTATTTCCTTGCAATGAATGTGCAAAAGCTATTGTTCAATCAGGAATTAAAGAACTTATCTATGCTGACAATAAATATGAAGGAACTACTGAAAATTTAGCATCTAGAAAGATGATTGAAATGGCAGGTATTAAGATAAGAAAATATGAAGGTAGAATACCTGAAATAAAATATTAAAGGTGTAATATGGAAATTAAAGATTTTGTTAAAAAAAGGAAAGAAGAGCTAAAAGAAGAAATAAGTAAGATAAATAAAACTATATCATTTTTGATCATTCAAGTTAATGATGACGAAGCAAGTAACGCTTATGTAAAAGGAAAAATAAAAGATGCAAGTGAAGTTGGTATCAATGCTATTTTAAAAAGATATCCAACATCAATTACTGAAGAAGAATTATTAAAAGAAATAGATAAAACAAATAATGATCAAAATATTTATGGGATTATTGTTCAAATGCCGCTTCCAAAACATATTGATGAAAAGAAAGTTTCTTTAGCTATATCGATAAAAAAAGATATTGATGGATTTCATCCCATGTCACTATTTACTCCATGCACACCCAAGGGGATTATATCTTATTTAGATGAAGAAAACTTCAACTATGATAGTAAAAATGCTTTAGTTATTGGAAGAAGCCATATTGTTGGTAGACCTATAGCTGAATTGCTTTTAAATAGAAACTGCAATGTTACAATCACTCACTCACATACTAAAAGTGATGATTTAAGAAGATATGTTAAGAATGCTGATTTAATAGTAGTTGCTATTGGTAAAACATATTTCCTAGATAAAACATATGAATACAAAAACGATGCTTATATTATCGATGTTGGAATAAATAGAACTGGTGATGGTTTAAAAGGTGATTGCAAACCGTCTCTTCCTGTGAAACTTCAAACACCTGTTCCTAAAGGAGTTGGACTATTAACCAGATTATCTTTAATTGAAAATATATTGGAGGCATATAAATATGGAATTTAAAATCGAAAACACAGAAGTATATGGATTAGATAAAGCAATCATTGCAAGCGGTAATCCTATGAGAACTAAATTTATTGATCATGATAAAATGACTGATAAAGATTTAAATAGAGCTAAAAAATTAGGTAGTGTACTAACTGGTACTGGTCATGATAACTTTTTAAAAGGTATCATTGTCCAGATGAATGTCACAGCTCCATTATATTTTTGGAAACAAGCACAACGTTATCATTGGTTTGATTTTATTTCAAGCCAATCAACAATGCACTGTCTTTTAAAATTTGATATTGAAAGTCAGTGTGTAAGTGATACAAATAAAGATATTTTAAAAATAATGAAAAGACTAGTTGAAGAATATAATACTTTAGCTGAAGATGATCCAACAAGAATTGATAAATGGAGAGAGCTTGTTGCATCTCTTCCATGTGGATTCTGTCTAGGTGCAACAATGACAACTAATTATCAGCAACTTAAAACAATGTATCAACAAAGAAAGAATCATCGTTTAAAAGAATGGCATGTATTTTGTAGTTGGTGTGAATCACTTCCTTATTTTATTGAAATGACTCAAGATATTAAAAAAGAGGATTAATATTCATATTAATGGTGATGTATTTTTATATGTAAAATATGAAAAATATGATTTTGATTTTAAAGATAGAACTAAATAATGAAAATAAATTGTTTATTTATGTATAAATTTTAATAACATTTTTGAAGATGATACAAGTAAAGAAACTTTGTGATATACTTAAATCATAATGAGAAAAAACAATGTATTTCAAGAAACAGAAAAAATAGAATTAAAACGACTTTTGAATGATAGTTTTGCAAAAGAAGTTGTTTCTTTTCTCAATACGAATGGTGGAATAATATATATTGGTGTTGAAGACGATGGAACTATTATAGGTATAGATAATCTTGATGAGAATTTAAGAAATATAGCAGATATCATTACAACACAGATATTACCTAATCCACAAGAATTTGTTAAAATTGAAACATTTAAAGAGAATAATAAACAAATTATAAAGGTTACAATTAATGTTGGCAAAAGTCTTTATTATATAAAAAAATATGGAAGAAGTTCTACAGGTTGCTACGTTCGTGTTGGTACTAGTTCAAGAAGTATGACAGAAGAACAAATTGAAAAAAAGTATATTGATGGTTTGAATATTGTAAAGCCAACAATTAAAGAAATAGAAAGTGACAGGCAAGATTTAACTTTCAATCAATTTAAATATTTATTAAATTTCTATGGGGTTCATGTCAATAATTCTGCTTTTGATAAAAATTTTAATTTAAGAAATAAATCAAAATTATATAATAAGCTTGCTTTTCTTTTATCAGACCAAAACAATATTTCAATTAAAGTTGTCCGATTTAAAGGTGAAGACAAGTCTGAATTTATTTCACGAAAAGAATTTGGATATTGCTGCTTAATTAAAGCAATGTCTAATTCACTTGAATATGTATTAGATATTCTTAACATTATTCAAACTGAGATTATTAATGGTGTGAGAATAGATACTCCATATTTTGATAAAGATTCGTTTAGAGAGGCGTGGATTAATGCAATTTGTCATCATGATTGGGCACAAGGTACACCACCAGCAGTTTATGCCTTTGATGATAGAATAGAAATTATTTCGCATGGATTGTTAAAAAAAGACTTAACTATTGATGAATTTTATAGTGGAGTTAGTAAACCTGTAAATGAAGATTTGGCAAAAATATTAACTCAAATGCATTTTATAGAACAATCTGGTAGAGGCATCCCAACTATAATAAAAAAATATGGTAAAAGCGTATTTCACTTTGGAACATCTTTCATTGAATGTATAATCCCATACAACATTATTGATAAAAATAAAATAAATGAAATGAATGGTATTCCATTTGATAAAATGCCAAATGATACTGTAAATGATACCGTAAATGATACTGTAAAATGTATTTATCAAATTATTGTCGAAAATAATAATATTACAATTAATGAAATTATGAAAAAAATAAATAGATCACGTCCAACAGTAACTAGAGCAATTTCTTTATTAAAAAAACAAAATAAAATTAAAAGAATAGGTTCTGATAAAACAGGTTATTGGATAATTATTACTTAAAGTTTTACTTACATAGTTAAAATGTGATTATCAACAATGCACTGTCTTTTAAAATTTGATATTGAAAGTCAGTGTGTAAGTGATACAAATAAAGATATTTTAAAAATAATGAAAAGACTAGTTGAAGAATATAATACTTTAGCTGAAGATGATCCAACAAGAATTGATAAATGGAGAGAGCTTGTTGCATCTCTTCCATGTGGATTCTGTCTAGGTGCAACAATGACAACTAATTATCAGCAACTTAAAACAATGTATCAACAAAGAAAGAATCATCGTTTAAAAGAATGGCATGTATTTTGTAGTTGGTGTGAATCACTTCCTTATTTTATTGAAATGACTCAAGATATTAAAAAAGAGGATTAATATTAATTTTGAATAGAATATAAATATTAAAGATATAGTTGCAGAAAACGTGATTTTGCACACTTTTTGCAACTTTTTAGGATTAAAATTGATGTTTTATAACTTATATGTTACAATTTATGTGCAATAAGGTGAATGAATATGGAAATCAAAAGAGATTTTTATCTAAACAAACTCATACGGAGCATGCATAATGGCATGATTAAAGTCATCACTGGAATCAGAAGATGTGGTAAGTCTTATCTTCTTAAGCCTTTATTTAGTGATTATCTTTTATCATGTGGTGTTTCAGAAAACAATATTATTCATATAGACTTGTCAAGCAGAGAGTATTCAGATCTTACTAATCCCATCAATTTAGATGAATTCATAAAAGAAAAGATAAATAAAGTAGATGAATTTTATCTTTTTGTAGATGAAATTCAGTCTTGTGAAAGCATTCAAAATCCAGCTTTTAAAAACTACAAAACAAGCAATGGGGAAATCCCACAAATTAATTTTTATCAGGTATTAAATGGACTACTATTAGAGTATCCCAATGTAGACATTTATGTCACTGGTAGTAATTCTCGTTTTCTTTCTTCTGATATTTTAACTGAATTTAGAGGTAGAGGGTGGCAAATTGATCTTGCACCATTATCTTTTTCTGAATATGTTAATGCATTTAATAAAAAAGATAAGATAGTTTTATTTGAAGAATATTTAACATTTGGTGGAATGCCTGGAATGGTTTCTTTTGGAAATAATCAAGATAAAATATCATATCTTACTAATTTTTTTGAATTGACATATTTTAAAGATATTGTTGAACATTCTTCAATTGTTGATAATGTATCGATGAGAGAACTTTTACAAGTTTTAGCATCTAGTGAAGGCTCACTTGTTTCTATAAATAAAATAGCTGAACTTTTTAAACAAAAAGAAGATAAATCAATTTCAAGACAAACTATTGAAAAATATTTATTTGCATTTAAAGATTCGTTTTTAGTCAGTGAAGCTTCTCGATTTGATATAAGAGAGAATAAACTTATTTCAAGTAATAAAAAATATTACTTTGCTGATTGTGGATTGAGGAATGCACTTTTATCTTTTAGTCAAAATGATAGAGGACATATGATGGAATCTGTCATCTACAGAGATCTTAAAAGACGTGGATATGCTGTAAATGTTGGAGTCGTTCCCACTTTTGAAACTAATAATGGTATAAGAGAGAGAAAACAATATGAGGTTGATTTTATTGCTACTATGGGAAGTAAAAAAGTTTACATTCAATCAGCGTATCGAATTTATGATGATGAAAAATTAAAACAAGAAGTGAATTCATTTTTAAAGATAGATGATTCATTTAAAAAAATCATAGTTGAAGGAGATTTGTATATTCCTTATACTGATAAAAAAGGGATTGAACACATTGGAATAATTGATTTTCTTTGTAATGAAGTTAACAACTTATAGAGACGTTAGATAAATATATTGTGGTTTCCTGATGTTAGTGAATATATTAATTTTAGTTGGTTTAATAACTATTAATTAAAATTTAACTTATAATATTTATTGGTGTAAACATGTCAAATTTTGAGTTAAATGAAGATTTATTAGAAAATAAATATCCAGGTATTATCAAATTGCTACTAAAAGATAATACAACTAAGAAAAATATTATTTTTGCAACTTCAAATTATGTTAAATATGGGAAAGGATTTTCAAAAAAAGATTATATCTTACCCAAACATTTATTGAATCAAAATAAACAGATTATTAAACCTAGAATATTTAAGAATAAGATAGAACAAAATAAACGTATAAAGGATATGGCAGAAGTATTTACTCCTTCTTGGGTTTGCAATCATCAAAATAATTTGATTGACTATGAATTCTTTAACAGAAAAAATGTTTTTAATATTGAAAGTAAAACTAGTTGGAAAAAGACTAAGAAAGTTGACTTTAAAAATAGAGACTGGAAAGAATATATAAATCAAATTAGAATTGAGATAACTTGCGGCGAGGCACCATATCTAACAAGTAGATATGATGTTGTCTCATCTTTTGAAATTGATCCATTAAATAGAATCGGTTTGTTAGATAGAAAACTGAGAATTGTGTGTGAGAATGTAAATGATATAGAGGAATATAATTATTATTCACTTTTATCTTTAAAAAAAATTTATGGATATGATTTTCAAGGTGACAATGTGTATTTAGCAAGAAAAAACTTATTATATACATATATAGATTTTTATGTCTTAAAATTTGGAATACTACCGACAAGTAATATTGTAAATGAAGCTTGTAAAATCATTACTTGGAATATATTTCAAATGGATGGATTAAAATATGTTATTCCTTATTCATGCAAAAAGATAAAAGAATTAAGAATCAGTCTTTTTGATGACCTGGAAGAACATGATACTTTGTGTATAGGCTGTAAGACTGGAAACATTTATAAACATAATGGTATATATGCAAAGATAAAAGACTGGAAAAAGAACAAATCAATTAGATTTATTGATGCTTTAAAGGACAATAAATAATTATGTCAGATTTTAATTTTAAACCTAGTTTTGAATATAAACTTATATATGTATTTAGAATAAATGATGAGAATCATAAAGGCTATTTAAAAATTGGAGATGCGACTATCCATACAGATAAATTATATACTGATTTACTACCTAATTCACACGATTTAAATGTTGCTGCTAAAAAAAGAATTGACGAATATACAAGTACTGCTGGAATAATTTACGACCTTATTTATACTGAACTTGCAGTTAAAGTAAATAATTATTTTGATAATAATCAAAAATCTAATTTATCTGCTTTTAGAGACTATGATGTTCATTCTATTTTAAAACGATCAAATATAAAAAATATTCATTTTGATACTAATAAAAATCAAAATGAATGGTTTGAGTGTGATTTAGAAACGGCAAAAGAAGCTATAAAAGCGGTTAAAGAAGGCAAAACATCATTAGATAATTTTCAAATAACTAATTATAGAAATCCAATTATCTTTAGACCAGAGCAAAAAGAAGCAATTGAGAAAACTATAAAACAATTTAAAAAAAGTGATAGAATGCTTTGGAATGCTAAAATGCGCTTTGGTAAAACTTTAGCTGCTCTTGAAGTTGTTAAAAGGTCTTCTTTTCATCGTACAATAATTATTACTCATAGGCCGGTTGTAAGTGATGGTTGGTATGAAGATTTTAATAAAATATTTTATGATACTGATGAATATGAATTTGGCTCTAAAACTAAAGGTAAATCAATTGAAGAATTAATTAATTCAAATAAAAACTTTGTATATTTTGCTTCCATGCAAGATTTAAGAGGGTCAGAACAAGTCGGTGGGAAATTTGATAAAAATAATATTATTTTTAAAATTGATTGGGATTTTGTAGTTGTTGATGAAGCCCATGAGGGAACAAAAACAAAACTAGGTAATTCTGTTTTACAAGAAGTTATTAAACCTGACGATAAAAATCATATAACTAAACTTCTAGAATTATCTGGTACCCCATTTAATCTTCTTGTTGATTACAAGGATAATGAGATATACACTTGGGATTACATAATGGAACAGGAATCAAAGTATGAATGGTTTTTAAATCATTTTGGTGACTCTAATCCTTATGAAGAACTTCCGCAGATGAATATTTACACATATCATCTTGAAGAAAAATTTAAAAATTATACTGATATTGAAGATAAAGCATTCAATTTTAGAGAATTTTTTAGAACTTGGACAGGTAATATAGATAAAGATTATGACAGCCTTCCTGAGAATGTAAATATAGGTGATTTTGTTAATGAAAATGATATTAAATCATTTTTAAATTTAATTAGTTTAGAAAGCTCCACAACTAATTATCCTTTTTCAACTGATAAATATAGGGATTATTTTAGACATACTTTATGGATATTACCCGGAGTAAAAGAAGCAAAAGCTTTTTCAAAATTACTTAAATCACATCCTATTTTCAGTCAATTTCAAATTGTTAATGTTGCAGGTGATGGAGATGAAGAAATAGATTCAAATAATGCGTTGTATGAAGTTGAAAAAGCAATTGGTAAACATCCAGAAGAAACATATACTATTACCCTATCTTGTGGAAGATTAACTACAGGAGTATCTGTTCCTGAATGGACAGGAGTACTTATGCTTGCTGGATCCTATTCAACACAAGCTAGTCAGTATCTTCAGACAATATTTAGAGTTCAAACACCTGCAAATATAAATGGTAAAATTAAAGAAAATTGTTATGTGTTTGACTTTGCACCAGATAGAGCACTAAAAATGATTGCAGAATCTGTTCAACTTTCTTCTCGTGGTAGTGGAAATCAAAATACGCAAATTAAACTTAAAAAATTTTTAAATTTTTGTCCAGTATTATCTATTTCTGAAACATCAATGAAAGAATATAAAGTATCTTATCTGCTTCAAGAATTGAAGAAGGCTTATGCGGAAAGAGTTGCTAGAAATGGATTTGATGATGCTAAATTATATAACGATGAACTACTAAAATTAAATGATATAGAATTAAAAGAATTTGATAGATTAAAAAGAATAATAGGTTCAACTCCGAATCAAGAAAAAACAAAGAAAATTGATATAAATAATGAAGGATTCACTGTAGAAGAGTATGAGAAAGTAAAACAAATTGAAAAGAAACCTAAACATAAACTAACTGAGGAAGATAAGAAAAAATTAGAAGAACTAAAGAAAAAGAAAAAAGAAAAAGAAGTTGCAATTTCAATACTAAGAGGAATATCTATAAGAATCCCACTTCTTGTTTATGGAGCTAATATTCCAATTAACAAAGATATTACAATTGATGATTTTCCTTCATTAGTTGATGATATTTCTTGGAAAGAATTTATGCCAAAAGGCGTTACTAAAGATGATTTCAAATTATTCTCTAAATATTATGATAAAGATATATTTATTGCATCTACTTATAGAATTAGGTCAATTGCAAAAGCAGCTGATGAACTTGAACCAACTGAGAGAGTAAAAAAAATAGCTCAATTATTTTCAACCTTTAAAAATCCTGATAAAGAAACGGTATTAACTCCATGGCGTGTAGTTAATATGCACTTAAGTGAAACAATTGGTGGTTATTGTTTCTTTGATGATAACTTTAATAATGAAATTGATAAGCCTAAGGAAATAATTAATAATGATATAACAAATAATATTTTTAAAAGAGATGGAAAAGTATTAGAAATTAATTCAAAAACAGGATTATACCCTCTTTATGTAGCTTATTCTTTTTATCGTGTACATATAAAAAATATTGATGAGAAAGATTTAACTTTTCAGAAGAAAAAAGAAATATGGAATAAGATTATTGATGAGAATGTTTATGTAATATGTAAAACACCTATGGCAAAACAAATCACAAGAAGGACATTACTTGGCTATACAGATGGTTCAATTAACGCTCATGCATTTGATGACTTAATAACTCAAATGAAAGATAAACAAAATCAATTAATTAAAAAAATTAAATCGCCTAATTTTTGGAACAAGGGAGGTAATGAAATGAAATTTGATGCAGTAGTTGGAAATCCACCATATCAAGGAATAAATCATCAGCAAATATATCCTAATTTTTATTTATCATCTATTAAATTAGGTGAAGTAGTATCGCTAATTTTTCCAACAGGATGGCAGCAACCTAAAACAGCTAATAATTTAGCGTGTTTAAATAAAGAAGAATACAAGCAAGATAAACAAATCGTTTTTATTGATAATAGAGAAAATGTTTTTCCTGGTATTAGTGGTGCTAATTTTGTAAATATTATACTATGGAAAAGAAATTATAATAATTCTTTTTTTGGGAAACAAAAGGTTTATACAGATGGAAAAAATCCACAATATGTAAAGTTACCTACAAGAGTAGAAAACATCGATAAGCCGAAACTAATTGTAGATTTTTCTGAACTAATTATAAATTTTGATAACTTTAAATCTATGTCTGAAATAACCTCATCTAATAAACCTTATGGCCTTAGAAAAAATATTTTTGATAACTATGCATTTTATAACTTGCCTGCAATGAGTAAAGAAAAACTCAATAATAATATTACTATATATGGAAGCAATAAACAGATAAGGTATTGCAATTTAAACTATCCATTACCAAAGAAATCAAATGCAATTGAAAAATTTAAAGTCTTTGTTCCATCAGCCTGGGGTAATATGAGTGCATCAGCCGGATTGGGAGGAGCATATTCAGATATTATAGTAGGTAGACCATTAGAGGTTTGTACTGAAACATATCTTGAATCTGGTTGCTTTAGCACTTTCAAAGAAGCACAATATCATGCAAAATATATATTATCTAAGTTTGTTAGAGGATTACTCTATGTTAATAAAGTTTCACAACAATGTTCAAAAGATGTATGGAAAAGTGTTCCTATTCAAGACTATTCAGAATCATGGTGGGATGAAACTATTAATGAGATAGATGATCATCTATTTGATAAATATAATATTCCAATGGATATTAGAAATTTTGTTAAAAATAATATTCAGACTAAAAACGAATCAAACATAATTAATTTTGATTTACAAAATTAATTATATATTGTTATTAAATTAATAATTTTTAACAAAAATGTGTAAAATCCATTTAAAAATTTGCAAAAAATGTGCATTTTTTATTTAAAAAACTGTATAAAATGTGTATATTAGTTAATAGTATTTGATTTTAGTTTAATAAAAAAGGTGATAAAATGGATAGATTTATATTAAATAAACTTATAGAATGGAAATCTTCTTTAAATAGAAAGCCTTTAATATTGCAAGGTGCACGTCAAGTAGGGAAAACTTGGATTATGAAGGAGTTTGGAAAAAAATACTTTGATAACTATGTGTATTTTAATTTTGATGAAAATAATGATTTAAAAGATTTATTTAAAATGAATAAATCTGCAAGTAGATTAATTGAAAGATTGAGCTTAACTGCTGAAGAAAAAATCTATCCTGGGAAAACCTTAATTATTTTTGATGAAATTCAAGAATGTTTTGATGCACTTAACTCATTAAAATATTTTAATGAAAATGCAAAAGATTATTGTATTATTTGTGCTGGTAGTTTACTTGGAACGTTATTAGCAGGACCAAAATCGTATCCTGTTGGACAAGTAAATAAAATGTATATTTATCCGTTAAATTTTGAAGAATTTTTAAATGCAACAGATAATAATTTATATATGTACTATAAAACAATAAATAAGGAAACAAATATTGAAGCAATATTTCATTTGAAATTAAAGGAAGCATACCAAAATTATTTAATTATAGGCGGTATGCCAGAATGTGTAAATTCTTGGATTAAATATAATGATCCTTCTAAAATATTTCAAATTCAAGATGAACTAATTACATTATATGAAAATGATTTTACTAAACATAATAGTAAAATTAATAGCAGTAAGCTATTAATGGTATTTAGAAATATAGTTCCTCAATTAGCTAAAGAAAATAAAAAATATATATATGGAAAAGTTAAAGAAGGTGCAAGAGCTAGAGATTTTGAAGAAGCAATTGAGTGGTTAGTATCAGCTGGATTAATAAATCGAGTATATCAATCTTCTGTTCCTAGATATCCGCTTAAAGGATATGATGAATTAAATGCTTTTAAATTATATCTTTTTGATACAGGACTTTTAAAACATATGGCAGGAATTAATAATGACAGTATAGTTTTAGAAAAAGATTTTCAGTTCAAAGGTGCACTCACTGAAAACTATATTTTAAGTCAAATCAAAAGTATGTTTGATATTGAACCTAGATATTATACCTTTGATAGATATGAAATAGATTTTCTAGTTCAAAATAAAGATGAAATTATTCCAATAGAAGTCAAATCAAATGTCTCAGTTAATTCCACAAGTTTAAAAAAATACATTGAAAAATATCAACCAATAAAATCTATTAGATATTCAATGTTGAATTATAAAGAAGAAGAAAAATTAATAAATATACCTCTTTATTTAGCTACTAAAACTAAAGAGTTATTATAATTATTTATTATTTCTAACAATGAAGATTTTTTTAATATCAATTTGAAAAAATAGTATCATAGCATAAATCATCTTCATTATGAGGTATATAATTTAATATCTGTTCTTTAAAATAAAGACCTATTTTATATGTATCATGTTTTTTGATATATTTATCATAATACCCTTTTCCATATCCGATTCTATAACCTTGTTTATCACAGGCAAGACCAGGTATTATCATATATTTAATATTATTATCTAATGTAGATGAATTATCATTTGGTTCAAGAATTGAAAATTTATTTTTAATAAGTGATGAGTAATTACCATCAAAAAGATAAAAATCTAATTCATCTTCTTTATTAATTTTTGGAATATATATTTTTATATTATTTAAAAGACAATATTTGATTATTCCTTTCGTATTAAATTCACTATCAAAACTTATATAGATAGCAAGCCTATCTATATTTTCTTTCTTTAAGAAAGCAAATAATTGACTTTGAATATCTTTTTCCCTTTCTAATCTATTAGGAATATTATTTCTAATAGATTTCATTTTTGCTCTTATTTCTTTTTTTGAAAGATTAATGTTCATCAAATAGAAACCTTTTCTTTCTTATAAATGAAATCTTCAAATTCATCATAAGACATCATTCTATCAATGTATGTTCCATCTTTTCTAATATAGATGATTCTATTTGCAATTGATTTTAAAAGCTGTCTATCATGAGATGTGAAAAGTAAAACAGATTTAGTATCTAACATGGCTCTATTTAACGATTCAATAGATTCTAAATCTAAATGATTAGTTGGATCATCTAACATAATTAAGTTACCTGGATCTAACATTATTTTACAAAAACGGAGTCTCACTTTCTCTCCACCTGACAAAACTGACACTTTCTTCAATGCTTCATCACCAGAAAATAGCATTCTACCTAAATAACCTCTAAGGTATATATCGCTGTCTTCTTTTCCGTATGGTCTTAAATAGTTGACTAAATTTTCTTCAATATTATCAAATTCTGTAAGTGAAGAAGCTAAATACTGACTGTGGATAGTGATGCCAAATTTGAAACTTCCTGAACTTTGATTTTCAACGCCAGCTAAGATATTAAATAATTTAGTTATTGCAAGAGTGTTATCTGCAATAAATGCAACTTTATCAGTTCTATTTAAAATAAATGAAAGGTTGTTAAAGAAACCATCCAAAGTTAAATCTTTTACTTCTAAAACATCATTTCCAAGATTGTATTCACTCTTAAAAGATATAAAAGGATATTTTCTACTTGATGGTTTGATTTCATCTAATTTAATTTTTTCAAGCGATTTTTTTCTTGATGTTGCTTGTTTAGATTTACTTGCATTAGCTGAGAATCTTCTGATAAAGTCCTCAAGTTCTTTGATCTTTTCCTCTTTCTTTTTATTTTGATCTTTTAGCTGTTGTTGAATAAGTTGAGAAGATTCAACCCAGAAGTCATAGTTACCAACAAATTCATTGATAGCATTATAATCAACATCTAGTATTCTTGTGCAGACTCTATTTAAAAAATAACGATCATGGGAAACGATTAATATAGTATTTTCAAAATCAATCAAATAATCTTCAAGCCATGAACAAGTAAGTGGATCAAGACCGTTTGTAGGTTCATCTAAAATTAAAATATCTGGATTATCAAATAAAGCTTGTGCAAGTAAGACTTTAACTTTTTGTCTAGATTCAAGTTCTTTCATTTTTAAATGATGAAGTGAAGTAGGTATGCCAATATTTTCTAAAAGTGCAGATGCGTTACTTTCAGCTTCCCATCCATTCATCTCCATAAATTCATTTTCCAGTTCACCAGCTTTAATGCCATCTTCTTCTGAAAAATCTGGCTTGTTATATAAAGCATCCTTTTCTTCCATTATCTCAACAAGCTTTTTATGGCCTAGTAAAACTGTTTTTAAAACTTCTTCATCATCAAAAGCATCATGATTTTGTTGAAGGACTGACATTCTTTCTTTTGGATCTTTACTAATTGTTCCATCAGTTGGTTCAAGTTGTCCAGAGATAATTCTTAAAAGTGTTGACTTACCAGCTCCATTTGCACCAATTATTCCATAACATTCACCCTTAGTAAATGATATATTTACATCTTTGAAAAGTGTTCTCCCACCAAATTGCATTGACAAATTATTAATTGATAACATAATTCACCTCCAACTAAAGCAAATAATATTAACATATTTAATATAAAAAATGTGATTATCTTCTAAGATTGTTTATAAACGATTCATTATTTATATGAAAGCTATGTTAAAGTAATTTAATATTTTTGATTATAAGTTTAATGCTCTTTCATCAAGAAGAAATTGTTCTATGCCGATATATAATATGCCATTTTCATCATGCCAGGGGATTATATTTTCTCGTATTATGACAATTTTTTTAAAAAAATCAGGAATCCTAGAAAATACGGTAGTTTCTTGAACTCTTTTATCTTGATTATAACGAACAAATGCTGATTGAATTCTTTTATTTTAGTTTAATTATGTTATTACTAAAGTAGTTAAGAGGCGATGAAATGAATCTTTTTTAAGCACACGTCTTTTGAAAAAATAAAAAATTTGTCACTGATATAATAAATGATTTAATAGAAATACCAGTGAAATTGTTTTTGAGTTTTTATCTTGAGCCTTTTTAAAAAGTTGGTAGAAATTAAAATAAATTATGATTTAATATCTTCTTAGCACTTCCTAGTACTTTTTAATAACTCCCATATTAGAATTAAGATATTCCTATATAAATCCTGAAATATTTTGCGTATCAACTTTATTTTTATGGTGGGGGATAATTTTGAAATTTACAGTAAAAGCAACTTTAGAAATGCCTTTAAAAAATCGGAAAATAATCTTGAAAAAATGCGGAGACAACTATATGGTTAGAGTCAATAGTTTTTTAAAAATTTTATAA
>CALBLI010000043.1 GCA_937896065.1 uncultured Caryophanales bacterium
AAAAAATATGCTGAAATACAATCTATTAATAAAATTAGTATGCGTAATTGCTAATCTCTTATACATAGTGATTCAAAAAGAAAACCTAATGTTTTAAAATCAGTATTAAAAAAGCTTGGGGTAATACCTAGTGCAGCAACGGCAATAGACGGGTCAATTAAATTTCTTTTATTACTAGCTCTAATTGCTTCCTTTGAACGAATTGATGGGCACCAAGCAGGAATATCTTCAATAACATATAATTTTTCCAGTGCTTGGATATAGTCATAATATGTTGTTTTTGATACATCGATTGTAGAGCTGACATCTGAAAATATTGTTTTAGTTTCTGCTAATGTACAAATATTCCTTGAATATGATTTCAATATTTTTTTGGCCAACAAAGGATTCCTTTTTACTCTATCTATATTTGAAATATCTCTATGACAGATTTGATAAAATAAATCACTTGCTATTTCTAATTGTGAAGCTTGTGTTTTATTAAGCAAAGCTCTAGGCCATCCGCCTCTACAAATTGCAAATATTAATTGATTGAACGTAAGTTTCGACTCAACATATTCCATTTGTTTTGTATTGAATAAATTTATTAATGATACTTCACCAGATGATTCCTCACTTTCATATAAACTCATAGGATACATTTTTAAAGTTGATATACGCGTAGTACCAGTATGTGGTAAATTTACATCTTGTGATGATGAACCAGTTAAAATATATAGTCCTGATTCATTTCTATCATCTACAGATTTTCTAATGGCACCCCAAATTTTAGGTGCATCTTGCCATTCATCGAATAGCCTAGGGTTATCGCCAATTAATAATTTTGACGGCATATTATTTGCTACTGAAAGATAAGCATCTCTTTTATCTTCATCTTGAAACTCAATCACACTTTTAGCCCTTTGCTTAGCAGTTGTAGTTTTACCACAGCCTTTCGGTCCAACTATAAGTGTTGCACCAAACGACTCAAGTTTCAAATCTAGCAAACGATCAGCTATTCTTTGCTTATATTTTATCATATAAATCACCGATAATATTATATCCCAATTTTCATATTTGTGAATACCAACTTGACAGATTTGTGATATTTTACTTGACAGATTTGTGATATTTTACTTGTTAGATTTGTGATTATTTAGTTGATTGTAATGAAATCAAGCCTATTTTTCATATCTAATATATTCATTCATTACTTTAATTAATCATCATATTTGGCACCCATCCATGTTCTACCTTCAGTGATCATTGTAATTATTAAAGAAGATGCCGTTAAAAAGATAGAAACAGCAATTAAAACAGGTGATAACCCTTCAACTTGTTTACATGAGAAAAATAGTGATATCAAATAAATAAAAAGGTTAAAGTAATAGCTGTATTTATAATCTTTTGGAAAAAACAACGAACAGATAAATAAGATAGTAGATATAACTATTGCCGATATTAAAGGATAAAAAACAATGTTGTCGATAATTCGTTGGCCTGGAATAACTTTTGAAGTGAGTCTAAAAAGATAAATGAAAAAGATAATAACAAAAAATAAATAAGAAACGATTCTTAAAAGCTTAGAAAATTTTAATTTTTTGATAGTTTGAATTATTTTATTATCATCATTAATGGATTCAATTTCTTTTTCTATTTTTTTATTACTATCTCTCCCATTTAAAAAATCATAAAAAGAATCAGAATTTGTATACTCCTTATATTCAAATTTGTATTTTTTCTTCTTTCTTAAAAAATAAATTAAATATACTAAATTTAAAAATAGCCCGATACTAGCTATTACAACTTCTGTTATATATAGTGGTAATATATCAAATTCAATTATTTTTCTAATCTCTTCACTTAAAATTGCATCATTATAAAAAAGAAGCATAAATAAAATATCAAAGAAGAAAAACCATGATATTCTAACTGGTTTATATATTGCTAAAATGCCATTTCCGATGAGTGAAATTAAGAAAATGATATTGATCAAATCAAGTATTTTCTCACCGTTAGTATTAGCTTCTAAATGATATAGTTCATAACTTGGAATAATTAAAAATAAAATCATAACTAATATGATTAAGATACGATTAAAAATATCAATTCTAATGATTTTATTTTTAAAAGTTCTCATACATATTTATTTTAAAATCAGGAATTGAAATTTCAATAATTCAAAATAAAAATTATCTACTTTTTTAATATCAAATATCTTTCTTTATTTTCTATATCATTATAAGTTTCAATAAGATACCCTTTTAACATCTTACTAGCCAACTCTTTTACACTACTATAGTTAGAAGTCTCTATTTCAAAAAAAGCAATACCTTTTTCATTTAATCTAGAATCCAAATTTGAAAATATATTCCGGTAGCTATCAAGTCCATCTTCACCGCTATATAAAGCAAGACGCGGTTCAAATGGAGCATAAGTATCTTTATTATTCTCTTCAATATATGGTGGATTTGAAATGATGTAATCATATTTTTTATATATATCATTTAAAAAATTAGATTTGATAAATTGAACATCTAATTTATTATATTCAGCTGATTTTTTAGCAAGATTTAAAGCAGCATCTGATATATCACTTCCAGTTATGATAGAGCTTTTATATATTGTTTTTAAAATAAAAGATATTACACCACTGCCAGTGCACAAATCTAAAACACTTTTATTATTAAAGTTAAAATTTGGTTTAATATATTCATATATAAAATCAATTGTTTCACTTCGTGGAATAAGAACATCTTCACTAACAAATATTTTTAAATTTCTAACATCAACATATCCTGCAAGATAGGCAGGTGGATAGTCTTTTTCAAGTAAATCCTTAGCATAATAAAATTTATTATCAGCAACATTAATATCTTCAGTTATTGCCTTAATATATGATGTTTTAAAATAACCTTCTATTATTAAAATAATATCAGATAATTCTAAATTGATATTATTTAAATAATTAATTACTTCCTTGATTTTCAAGATTCATCTCCTGAAGTTTTTTAGTTTCTTCTTCAAGCAAATCTTTTTGATTAGCTTCACTTAATGCGTGGAGTAAGTCTTCTAAATCACCATCCATTATTTTAGGAAGATTTAATGATGTGTATCCTATTCGATGATCGGTAACTCTATTTTGTGGATAGTTATATGTTCTTATTCTTTCGTTTCTTTCACCAGTTCCCACCTTGAGCCTTCTTTCACCACCAACTTTTAAAGCAACTTCTTCATCATGTTGAGCTTGAAGTTTTGCTTTAAGCATTTCCATACAAGTTTCTTTATTAGCAAGTTGATCTCTTTCTACTTGGCAAGAAACAACAATGCCTGATGGTTTATGAGTTATTCTAACGGCACTTTCAGTCTTATTGACGTTTTGCCCACCAGCACCAGAAGAATGGAAAGTATCTATTTCTAAATCTGCAGGGTTAATTACAATATCAACATGTTCAACCTCCGGCATAACTAAAACTGTTGCAGTTGAAGTTTGAATTCTACCATTTGCTTCAGTGACAGGGACGCGTTGAACTCTATGGGCACCACTTTCAAATTTTAATTTAGAATAAACACCTTTACCAACTATTTTGCATGATATTAATGAGAATCCATTTAGTGCTGTCGGCATTGAATCTAAAATTTGCATTTTCCATCCTTGACTATCTGCATAATGAGAATACATTCTAAATAAATCACCTGCAAAAATATTAGCTTCATCTCCTCCTGCTGCTCCTCTTATTTCCATAATGATATTTTTATCATCATTTTCATCTTTAGGAAGAAGTGCAATTTGTAAATCAGCTCTCTGTTTTTCAATTTTGTCTGCTAAATCATTAAATTCCATCTTTGCCATTTCTCTTACTTCTTCATCAGGATCTTTTAGCATCATTTCAGCATCTTTACGATCACTTTCATATCTTAAAAGAACATTGTACATCTCAACAGGCTCTTCTAAACTGCTTCTCTCTTTTGATAAACTAACTAATGTTTTTTGATCAGCACTACCATCAATTAAAATTTTATCTATTTCAGCAAGACGAACTTTCATCGCCTTAAGTCTTTCAATCATATAATCCATATAAATATCTCCTATTATTACAATTAAAAAATTAATCAAAAAATATTCTGCTATAATTTATGATCTTTACTATAATAGTTTTTATTTAAATTTTTCATACAAATATATTATACGTTTTCTTCTTTCTTTTTCTCTCTCAAATTTTTAAAATAATCTTTTAATAAATTTTCAAATCTATCATCTTGAATTTTAATAACTTCAATTTTCCCATCTATTGGAAAATGATAATAAGATAAACTACCTTCTTTTACATCATCTGCAAAATAATATAATCTTTTAATTTTAGTTTTTAAAATAGCACCCATACACATAGGGCATGGTTCAAGAGTAACAAATAAAGAAGCATCATCTAAATAAGGTCTATTTAATTCAGCTAATGTTTCAGCAATAACACTGACTTCAGCATGAGCAAGAGAAATTTTTGATTTTGTATTATTATGTCTAATTTTTTTCTTAGTAAATCCATTATCATTATAAAAAAGACATGCACTGATTGGAAGTTCTCCTTCAGCACTTGCCTTAATTGAATCTAAATAAAGTTCATCAGCAATATTTTGAATATCTTCTTTAGTCAATATAATATCCTCCAAAGAAAAAAAGCCACCGTACACTTTACTACACCTTATGGCTGCTACCTTCCGGTCCTGACCAGGTTCGATAAGTAAAGTCACGATGGTGATATTATTTTATTAAATAACAACTTATAAGTAAATAGTTTTATTTTCAAATAAACACTAACACTTAAATAATCAACATTTATTTGATTAATGTATTGTATTAAATAACAGTTAAAAAAATATTTGATATTTTTATTAAAATAATTTGTCAGTAAACAGTCTAATTTAGTAAACAATTTATTTGTTATCATTTAAATTTGTCTAATTTTTGATAAAATTTCAATAATAAGAAATCTTTTATTAAAGTTTGAAGCGATTTATGGATATGGTAAAAGTAATTGAGTTGAAACAATCAGTTTTTCAAAACAGCAATGAAAAAGCTGCTTTGTTAAGAAAAAAATTGAAAGAAAATAAATTTTTTTCTCAATTTAATGTCTCTCCAGGCAGTAGAAAAACAGCAACATATTCTTAGCAAAAAAACGAAGAACTTCTAGAAGTTTCAACCTTAGATTTGATCATTACTGAAGCTATATCTTTTTGCGATGAATATAAAAAAACACATTCAACTAAGCATGGTAACATGTCCACACCGCAAAAGTGATAGCACATACTTAGTTATAGGAAGAGATGTTATAATTAAAAATATTGAAATATAGTAGATAATTTATTGATGTTCAATCAAAACGTCAATAACAATATCAGAATTAACACCAAATACAGAAAAAGTTTTATTTTTGCTCAGTTTTGTTACTCTATATTCTTGTAAATCTGCAAAATAATGAGTAGAAATTGTACCTGTTATACTTTCATCTAACGCAGCTGTAATTATAGATCCAGTGTATTTTTCTTGTTTTGTATATGTACTATAATTTGTTGAATCTAATTTGTATTTCGTATCAAAAGTAGATATATAATTAAATTCTTTTGAAAATTCAAGCATCTCCTCTTGTGAAAATAAACAATCATCAAGAAAAAATACAGGTGTTCCTGAATATACCCAATCAGGACTTATTTTAATCTTAGAAAAAGCTTCTGCTACACAAGATATCGATGTTTTACCGATTTTTTCTTTTAATTTGATTTCGCCTTTTTCAATTTTATAATCTTCTAATGTTGTTACTTTTTTGGAACATGAAAACAATAAAGGCAAAAACGATAATAAAATTAGAGTTTGTTTTGATTTCATAATTCACCTATTGAATAAACGAACCATCGGTAAAAGCAATGGTAATTGTAGGATCTAGCGTTATATATGAGCTAAAATTAACCCTGCTATTTTTTACTTCAGTATTCCCATACCAATAATTGTCATATTGCCACATTTGGCAATCGACTTTATAAACATAAGCAACACTAGCTAAATAAAAATCTTTGCCATTTACTTTTTCATCAGCAACATCATACGATACTGAATACTCAGTTTTTTCACTATATGAATATGTATAACTATTTTCAATGCTATATGCAGTAGAAATAGTATATTTATCAGAAACTTCTACATATGGCATATTCATTTTTACACCTAATGATGATGTTATTTTTGAGTTTAAAGATATACTAGTTGATACTGTGCTGTTTTTTATAGTAGAAAAAGATTCAGTAAAATGAAAATTACTTAATGAATTGCTACAATATATGTTACTCAAACGATCAACGACAATTCTACCAAGATATGAATAAGAATCAATCGAAACTAATTGATGTCGTCCAACTAATCCTTGCCTCCACCAATCGGTTTCAAATTCACCAAAAGTAATGTTTACTGTAGGAGTATTATAGTTAGATACATATTTGATTTCTTCATATGTATTATTGATAGATTTAGCATTGATATTTTGATTAATTAAATTAAAAGACAACAAAGCAGACATGAGTATGGATAGCATAAATATTCAAATCCTCCTTATATGCAAAAATGATTTTATCATTTCACATTTTTATTGTCAATATATTATACTATATCGGCAAATTTGAAAACCCGTCTTTAGAATTTAACACTTGAAAATTTAGGATATAAAAGGATATTTTATATTTTTATTATTTATATAAATATAAATAATAAAGTATTGAATATCTTTTTTTTATGTCTTATAATATATAAGGTGTTAAGGTGTTTAACATTCTGGAGGTGTTATATGGCATATTTTTTAAAGAAAACTAAGCCTTCTAAAAAAGGTGAATATCTACAAATTTACGAAAGCAAATACATACCTGGTAAAGGTTGTAGAAATCATTCATACAAAGTTCTTGGCTATGTATCTGATTTAATAGATAAAGGAATAAAAGATCCCATAAAATATGCAAAAGATATTATCAAGAAACTCAATGATGATTCTGATAACAGTATCCCACAAATTGGCGATTATTCTTCAAGTAAAAATGTTGGCTATTTTCTTTTAAAAGCAATGATTGATAATCTTAATGTTGATAATGATTTACAACTTATGACACTAAGAAAACAGTTTAAATTTAAAATAAGTGATTTTATTAGATCAATGATATATTCACAAATTATTAATCCAGGTTCCAAGCTTAAAGCTTTTGAAAAAGTAATGCCTAATATTTATGATATTCAACTATTCTCATATGATCAAATTTTAGATGGAATTGAATATATTGGAAGTGATTATCAAAAATATATTGAATTATTTAATTATCACATTGAAAAGATATATCCTAGAGATACCAAAAAAGTTTATTTTGATTGCACTAACTATTATTTTGAAATTGATTTAGAAGATGAACTTAGAAAGAAAGGACCGTCTAAAGAAAACAGAAAATGTCCTATCATTTCACAAGCTTTACTTTTAGATTCTAATCAAATTCCACTAGGAATGAATTTATTTCCTGGAAATGAAAGTGAAAAGCCTTATTTAAGAAAAAGCATCGAGGATTTAAAAGAAAGGTTTAATGTAGTTGGTAAAGTCATTCAAGTAGCTGATAAAGGTTTAAATTGTGCTAAAAACATCTATGCAGCCGTAAGAGAAGCAAGTGATGGATA
>CALBLI010000044.1 GCA_937896065.1 uncultured Caryophanales bacterium
AGATATCCACTTTTCTTTAAAATTTTTAAATCTTAATTTAGGTACCTTATTGTTTTTAATTAAGGTACATTAAAAAAATAACGATCTAAGCAAGCTTTCTTTGGTTAATGTAACATCATTTAATTCTTTAATTAAATAATCAATCTTATTATTGATATAAGTTAATATTTTTTCAATTTTCATTTGTGATTCTATATCAAGAGATTTTATTTTATATAGCTTTTCAATTGCTGATGGATGAGCTTTTGTTGTATAATCAAATTTAATTTTTCTCCATGAATTCCAAAAGTTAATATATAACCAAGAATATGAGAATTTATTTAAATCTAAAATTTTTGCATAGCCACAAACATTTGTTATTGAAAATTTATGTTTATTTCTTAAAAATGGTTTGCCACCTCCATCAATCGACCATGTAATCAATTCTTCATCAAATGAATATTTATTTCTAAAACAAAATAAGCCGTTGTTTGCTGCTGAAGAAGAGTACACAGGAAATGTACCATTTTGCTTAGGGATTATTTCTCCTCTTCCTAATAGGATAGTATTGTTTTTTACTAATTTTGACAAAGATATTAGTGGATTTTTAGCTAATTCATAGCATTTAATCATAATTCCTTCTTTATACTTTTTAAGGATAGCTATTTTAGAATTAATTACATCGATTTTTTTATCAATTATTGTGAAAAACATGGCAATTTTCTTTTGTTCATCTAATTTAGGAATAAATATTTTTTGATGTTCTATAACGCGACTTGTTAAACTAGGAAGTCCTGTTGATTGATTTAATTTATTCCATTCTATTGTAAAAAACAAATAGTAAATAAATTTTGGAAAATAATTTGCTTTTATTTTGCTCCAAAATAAAGTATCAACAGTCCAAAAAGGCTCATTGAAATAAAATGGTCTATTAATCGTACCTTTTCTTCCAATACCAACTGATTCCTTGTTATAAAGAAAATTATTTGTATAACCAATAACTCCACCAGTTCCATAAATTTTATATACACCAGATGATATTTCAATTTCTTTTTGATCTTTTCCGTTTTGTATTTTTAAAATATCTCCTAATCTTAAATTATTCCATTCATCATTAAACTCAGGAAATCTTAATTTAGGTACCTTATTGTTTTTATTTAAGGACTCATTAATTTCGTTATTTTCTGACATTATAATCACCCTCCTTTTAAAACTTTGGTAAACCTAATTCTTCTAAATATTTGTTCAATTCTTCTGTAATTTTTTTATCTTCTTCATCAAGACGATGATATTCAGCCATCACTTCATTTAAATCAATTTCCTCTTCTTCTTCAAAAGTATCAACATAACGAGGAATATTTAGATTGAATTCATTTTCTTGTAATTCTTCAATAGAAGCTAAATGAGCATACTTATCAATATCTTTTTTTGAAGAATAAGCATCCATTATTCTTTTGATATCTTCATCTCTTAAAATGTTTTGATTTTTACCTTTTTCAAAATATTTAGATGCATCAATAAAATAAACATTTCTATCAGTTTTATTTTTCTTAAACACACAAATACATGCTGCAATTGTTGTACCATAGAATAAATTTTCAGGCAGGCCAATAACAGTATCAAGATAATTTCTTGTTTCAACTAAATATTGTCTTATAACACCTTCTGCGTAACCTCTAAATAATGGTCCGTGAGGTAAAACAACAGCCATGCATCCATTTTTACTTAAGCTATTAACCATGTGCTCAACAAAGGCATAATCAGCATAAGATTTTGGTGCTAATTTTCCTGCACCACTAAATCTATCATCCTTTTCCATAGTTGAATTTGGATCCCAGTTTGCACTGAATGGTGGATTAGCTACAACAATATCCATCTTTCCATATTCTCTTTGGTCAGCACTTGGAGCTTTTAATGTATCGCCTTGGTGAATAGTAAATTTATTAAAATCAACCTTATGAACAAGCATATTCATTCTTGCTAAGTTACAAGTTGTAGTATTCAATTCTTGGCCATAAATATGAATGAATTTACCATTTTTTTCTTTTAATCTATCAGCAACTTGAATTAATAATGAACCTGAACCACATGCAGGGTCGCTTATACACTTTACATCAGTTAAATCTTTTGTAACAATCATACTTAATAATTTTGAAACTTGTTGTGGTGTATAGAATTCTCCAGCTTTTTTACCAGCAGATGCTGCAAATTGTCCGATAAGATATTCATAAGCATCACCTAATAAATCAATTTTACTATCCATGAAATCAAAATTAATTTCATCAATTGCAGTAATTAATTTTCCAATTAGTTCACCTTTTTCTTTATAAGTTGAGCCTAATTTATCAGATGTCAAATTAACATCATTAAACAATTTTGATAATTGCTCCTCGCTCTCTTGTCCCTTTGTAGAATCTGAATATGCTTTAAAAGCATTACTTAAAATTTCAAGTTCAAAATCGCCAGTTTTAATTGTTTCAACCATTCTATCAAAAAGATATTGTGGTTCAATAAAATAGCCTAATCCTAAATTTAAAATTGCTATATTACGACATTGTGCAGGATCATTTTTATATAATTCTTCAATTCCTATATGAAGTTTATCTTTAAATTCACTTTCCTCATGTTCACAAATGTATCGATAGAAAATCAAGCCTAAAATATAATCCTTAAATTCATTGGCATCCATATTGCCTCTTAGAGAATTAGCCATTTTCCATAGTTTGGTATGTAATTCTCTTTTTTGTGTAATTTCAATTTCAACGTTACTCATTTTTATTTTTCCTCCATGTTATGATTCTTATAAATTTCAAATAATTTTTTTTCTATTATTGCAGATTTTATCTTTTCTTTCTGTAATACTAATTTAACTTTTTCTTTTTGCAGCTGATAAATTCTTCCTATTTTCTTTTGTTGTTCAAATGATATCAAATCTACATTTAAGTATTTAATAAAAGATAATGGAATAATTAATACTCTTGCTGAACCTTGTGTTTGCGACACAAAGTATTTTTTAGTATCTAGATTTTCATTAAATATCCAGCAAATAAAATCAGGATCAAATTTTTCGATATCTTTTAATCTAATCCTAATGAAATTGGATAAAACAACACAACCGTCATCTTCTTTAGATACCTTCATTGCTTTACCAGATGCGAGTCCAACTAAAATATCATTTTCTTTAGCAATACATAAATTTTCAATTTTATCATTATTAACTACAATTTCATTGAATAATCCTGGTGTTTCACTGGCATTAATATAATAGCTTAACTGTTGCATTGTAAATGCTTTAAAAGCTGTTCCACTAGTATCTTTTATTCTAGTAAGAATGCTACCTTGAGTTATGTCTGCTATTTCTTCAAGAAACATTTTATAACCTCCTTTTTTTGTAATTTACATAAATATCATACTTCTAAACATTTAGATTGTCAATATGTAATTTACATAAATTTCAAATTTTAATAAATTGTTATATCATTAAATTTATCAAAGAAGCCTTTAATCATTCCAGGAAGTTGAGTAATAATTGAAATTCTCTTGGTTATATCAATATCATTATATGAACTTAAAAGAGTAGTAACATCTCTATTTAAACCAATATCATCTTGATAAAAAGAATAATCATCATTTATTTTTTTCAAACTTTCCTTATCGATAGAAAATTTGTCAGCAATTACTTGTAATTCCTTATCCTTCTCATTATTAATAAAGTTTTCATATTCTACTATTGGATCATTATACAAACCATCAATATCTTCATCCATAAAGTGATTAACAAACCTCATTACTAATTCCCTCTTAGATTTGTCACTGATTTCCATTAAAACCTTATTAACTTTACTTCTAGTTTTTTTCTTATCGCCTTTTTCATCGCGATATCTTATTAGAAGCTCAACAAGATAATCAAAATTAACCTTAGTTCTTCCTAAAAGCTGTATTTCAAAATCAATATCATCAAGGATAGATTCTTTATGAACAATCGGTTTAATTTGATTATAAATATCTTTATATAAGCCTTGAAGTTCAAAATATGTTTTTATATCCATCTCTGTCTTTTCAATATCAAAATCAACATAATTAATAATTTGATTATAGATATGCATCAATTCTCTAAATGAATTAACAAATTCTAGTTGATCTTTTTCTGATTTTGATGATGCAAGTCTTTTCTTACCATTACATTCAGCAAATTTTGCATTCAATTCATTAACAAGGTCTTCAAGCGGTTTTAAAGTAACATCATTATATACATCTTCATCATTATTAAAATGAGCTAACGCATCATCCATTGTTTTTCTTGATGTTTGATAACATATTACATTACCACAAATTTTTTGTTCGTCATATGTACGGATGGTTCTTGAAATTGCTTGAATTAGTCCATGCATTTTCATTGATTTATCTAAGTACAATGTGTTGCATCTAACAAAGTCCATACCAGTAAGGCATTTATCAACAACAAGTAAAATATCAATGTTCTTATTTCTAAAATTGCTTATTACATCTCTTTCATAAGCTTTGTATGTATTTAAACTAAAGTTTGCATTATTTTCTGGTCTTTTATCATATTCATCAATGATTTTAGCAAGCTCATCTTTAGCAATAACTGGGCTATCGCCTTCTTTGCAATCTTCATTTGGCTCATAGGAATAAATAGCAGCAATTTTAATATCCTGTTTGTTTTGTAAAAGCAATTTATAGTACTTAATTAAAAGAGCTATAGATTGACACGCTAAAATCGCATTATAACGTTTTTCAGAGGTCTTAGATTCATAATGCTCTAATATATCATCTGCAACTACTTTGCATCTTCTATCGTCAAGTAAAGCTTCATCATAATCAATTCCTTTTACTTCTTTGTCCAAAAGGAATAGTTGATCATTCATCTTAACAGTCTTTACATAATCAATACATAAGGGTAATACATTTCTATCACCAATTGCTTCTTTCAAAGTATATGTATGAACTGGCTTACCAAAATATAAAGCTGTTAATTTTGTATTCTCAGTAACCTCATCATTTTCATCAAAAATAGGTGTCCCTGTGAATCCATAAAATAAAGCGTGAGTAAAATATTTGTCGATTGTTTTTCTCATTTCACCTGCTTGAGATCTATGGCATTCATCAAACATGAAAATAATTTTTTTATCCTTATATGTTTTAAGGTCATCAATATGTCTTCCTTTTAAAGCATTTGACATTTTATTTATTGTTGAAATTATTAGCTTATCGTTACTTTTTATTTTCTTAATCAAATCGTCGGTCTTTTTAATATTAGTAAATTCATCTGTAGATGAAGACATATATGAGCTGAAATCATCTACAGTTTTATCGTCAAGGTCGTTTCTATCAACCAAGAAGAAAACTTTATCAATTTCAGAACGTTTACTAATTTCAAAAGCAAATTTAAATGAAGTTAATGTTTTACCTGATCCAGTAGAGTGGAAACAATATCCGTTTTTTTCTTCTTTCAAACAGCTTTCTTTTAATGCCTCAAATGCATAAACTTGATATGGTCTCATTATAATTAGTTTTCTTTGTGAAGCACTATCAATCATATAGTCAAAAACCATTCTAAATAAGAAAGGACAAAATAAAAAATTCTCTTCAAAATCATATAAAAGATTATTAGCTTCATCTTGTAAGTTTCTCCAAACAAAGCAATTGCTCTTATAAATTTGTACATCATTATTACAAAAATATCTTGTATGCTGTTCATTTGAAATGACAAACAATTGAATAAAATTAAATAAGCCTCTATAATTCCCATCACGTTTATATCTTAAGACTTGATTAAATGCTTGATTAATTTCCACTCCAGGCTTTTTTAATTCTATTTGAACAAATGGCAAACCATTAATTAGCAATGTAACATCAAAACGTCCAGGATAGTCTCCCACAGTTTTTATTTGGTGTGCAACTTCAAAGCGATTATTCTCTATATTTTTCAAATCAACAAGTTTTAAATATAAAGGATTATTGTTTCTTTTTATTATATCAATTTTCCCTTTTCCAGCATTTTCTCTAATCAATTGTGATGCATCAAATATATTTTTACTTTCAAGGTACATTAAAATTTCTTTAAATTCAGTATTTGAAAGTTCTTCATCACCAAGAATATCTTTATTGAGTTGATTTAATTTAACTCTAAAATTTTGAACTAAATCTTCATAAGATGAAATAGGTGAAAAAGTATACCAATTTCTTTTAATTATATCAATAAATTTATTTTCTACTTCATATTCAGTAGTGTAATCTGCATTATGCATTTTAATACCTCCATTATTACAAATGTAATTTGCTTAAATTGTATTACATTTTTAGAAAAGTTACAATGCTGCTTCCAAATTATCATATATAAATTTATGTTTTTCTCAAAATTGTCTCAAATTCAAATCGTGCAGAAACACCCATAGTCAAATCATGTAAAATTAAAATTAAAAGTTATTAATAAAACCGTTAACAAAGCTTCTAAATAAAACCAACTAACAGCCTGTATAACTGATAAAATTCAATTTTCATAGCAAAACATTGAATATTAAAGTAAACCCTACTATTTATATAATTAAAAAAATCTGATAATATTTTATCAGACTATACTTCTAACTGGAGCAGGCGACGGGAATCGAACCCGCGTGATCAGCTTGGAAGGCTGAAGTTCTACCATTGAACTACGCCTGCAACGA
>CALBLI010000045.1 GCA_937896065.1 uncultured Caryophanales bacterium
GTTTTTTTGTGTTCAAAAATGAAAAAAGTAAATTCCTAAGGAATTAAAAATAGCCAATGTTTATAACAACATTGGCTATTTTTGAGCAAAAGGACATTTATATTATAAGAAGTTTTTATTCAATTACCAAGGGGTAAATTAACTTTTTTTATTTTTTTAATAACAAACCCATTTAGTATTTGCTTAAATCATTTTTTTCATTTATCTATTTGCAATCAATTAAAATATTGAAGCAGCTTCTTTTTTAGTATATTTAATTATATTTCCACTATCATCTTTAAATTCAAAGATAGCATTACTATCCATGTATCGAAAATTAGTGTTAAAGTAACCTTTAACCATAGTCTTAAATTGACTAACTGTTCCATTAAATTTAAAATTATCTATATTTGAAGATTGAAATAAGTAAGTGCAATTGGTATTCATCATTTTATTATAATTTATACATTCAAAATTCAAATTTTTAACATATGTATCTTTTAACATAGAATCATACATCGTTACAACAGTATCAGGTATTGTTAAATTTTCAATAAACGAACTATCAATTGCATTTGTTGCAATTGCATTAACTCCTTTTGGTAAAATTAAATTCTTGATATTTGAATTAAAGATAACTCTGAATTTACTTTCACCGCCACCAAAATCAGTATAATTCCAATTTGATAAATCTAATGTATCAATATCTAAATAATAGAAAACTGCATTAGAATTGAACATTTGAACATTCATAGAAGGTAAATTAATATGTTTAATTTTTTTCTTATCATTTGTTGTTGCGTTCAAATAAAATATATTTACCTTTTTACCTTGAGCAGGTTCTTTGATGTTGATAGTTGAAATATCACCAAAGATGCCTAATACAGAATCTGAATAAGTAGAAGAGTTAATTTCCTTATAAAGTAATTGATTTTCATATAAATAGAAATTACTATCAATTCCTTCCTCTAATTCAATTTCACCAATTGTTAAATTATAAAAAAGAAATTGGTGCCATTTGTAGCTTGAAACATTTGAATTTTTAGCTAAGATAAATTTATCAATAGTCGAATTATAAAAAGGATAGTTTGTAAATTGACGTGTGTTGTCCCACTTGACTTCTTTCAAATGACAATTAGAAAAACTCATTAAACCAATAGCACTTAATTTACTAACAGATCCCATTGTTTCAAGAGTTGAGCCTTGAAATGCATAAGCTTCAATAGCTGTCACATTATTAAATTCAATGTGTTTAATTGTCTTATTATAAGCAAAAGCAGAATCAGTAATCACAGTTATATCATCAGGAATAGTAACAGATTCATTAGTCCCATTATAACTTAATACCCTTTTTGCTTTTTTATTAATAATTAATCCATTATCATAAATGAAATTAGTTGAAGGATTACCATCAGTCCCTAAAAGATTTTTAAGTGATGAACAACCTTTAATAAATCGGCCATAGTCAATGGTTAAATCATCTTTTAAATTTTTAATGGTTGTTAGTTCACTACAAAAATTAAAGACGTTACCAGACAAAGAAGTAACACCATTTGGAATTCTTATTTCTTTTAATTTAGTTGCAGTAAAAGTGCCATTACCTAAATTAGTTATGGTTGAGCCATCAGCAAAAGTAATTTCTTCTAAATCAGAATAAGCAAAGGCATACTGATATTTAGTTGAATTATGATACAATTGCAAGATATTAGATGGTATTGATATTCTTTTAATTGATGAGCCGTAAAAAGCAAAATCGCCAATTTTGGTTACACTAGGATCTAAAGGAATTGTAGATGTTTCACAGCCAAGATGAATAACACCATCATCTTTTCCAATCAAACAATTATTTACAACTTTATAATTAGAATCTTCAGTAGCAACAATTTCCTTTAATTCTTTGGTGTAACTAAAAATAGGAACATTATCATAATAATATAATGAAATATTTTTAGAAATAACTAATCTCTGTGGAACACTGCCTGAGAAAGCACCTGCCACAAGATAAGCAGTAGAAGTAAAATCAGTTGGAATAATTGAATTTCTACAGCCTAAAATTAAATAATTTTTGTAGAATAAACAATTATCTTGTAACCAGACATTTGTCCCTCTTACATTTGAAACACCTGGAGCAAATTCAATGCTTTCAAGATTGTACATCTTCCTAAAAGCATAAGAAATAGCTGTTGCTGAATCAATAAATGAAGTATCTTCAAATATGATTTTCTTTACATTGCTGACATTTTCAAGAGAGCTACCATATAATTTAGCGACCTTCATTCCATTAATAGTTTTTGGAATAATAAGTTCAGTGGCACTTGGATCTTTTAGACCTTTAATAGTAACTTGCTTTCTATAATCAAATTCATATTCATATATTTCATCATCAGTTTTAGGAGGAGTAGGAACATCAGGATTGCTTGGATCCACACTAGTTGTAGTATTTGTTGAAGTAGATGGATTAATCACAGTTGATGCATTGACATTATTTGTTTTCTTAGCACAAGAAGCTATACCTGTTACAAATAAAGAACAGGCAATTAATGGCATGAATTTATTAATTTTTTTCATATAATATCCTCCAACTAAAGTTACTAAAATATTTAAAAACTATTAGTAATTATACAATATTTTTATATATATTTATATATAAAGAAGATTAAAAACTTGATTTTTAAATAATTATTCAAGATTTTCAGAATTTACAATTGTATTATAAGCATTTGTAAAGGCTGTATCTACAATATCTTTGATTGATTTAGAAGCAGTGACCTCTTCACTTAAAATAGTATTCAACATACTTTTGACAGTGCTTCTAACTTTAGAAGAATAATGAGTGGCTTGAGTCATAAAATAATAATTGTTACTTGCATTGACATCATTATATTCTAAAACTTTACCAGCTAATTGACTCTTCTTATCACTGATTGATGAAGACACAGTTATAACTTTATCTTTACTTTCTTTATCAGCCTTGATTATTTCATCATCATATGAAGCTGTTTTGATAGGAAAATAATCAGTAGCTTTATATAACTTAGCACTATTTGTAGCTTCCGTTAATGATTTATAAAATTCAAATGATGCTCGTTCAACCCTTTTATCTTTATTTTGAAAGAAAACAAGAGAGGGGCCTTGAGATAAAACTTTATAATTTTCATTTGATGAATTAACAACATCAAACGTGCTCTTATAATAGTGGGGATAATTACCAGCTTTTGATATAAAACCATCTAATGCAAAATACTGAACATTAGCAGTTGATAAGATAATCATCTGCGTTTTTCCTTCACCATAATAGACAGTACCATATATGTTATTTCCTTGACTATCAGTTGGAAGTTGTGAACGTGAACAAATAAGCCCTTCTTCAGAATATTCTTTGATTTTAGTAGCTACTTTCTTAGCATCATCATTATTGAATAAAATTTTAGAAGCAGCATCTTTTCCATTTTGATTGATATAAGGAATATTCATCTGATTCAAAGCAGTTATAAATAAATTTTCAATCGAATCATAAAATAAAGGAACAGCATTAAAAACTCTTTTGCCAGATGATGTATCAATATATGTTGGTTTATTGCTTGCATCTACTGGATATAATTCTGGATAGTCTTTTTGCATTTTTCTAGCAATAGCAATCAATTCTTCAAATGAATAATTATCAGCATTTAAAGTATAACTAGTCTTGCTTTCTTTTGATACAGGTGCAATATATTTAGCATTTTCTCCATATGCACTAGGAAGAAAAGCATCACTACCAGCTTTGCCAGCACCTGTTTTATCAAAAACAGAAGAATTATAAAATAAAACTTCACCTGATTTTGAATAAGGAAGAGAATACATGGTGTTATTTTCATACATTCCATTTTCAACATCAATGTAGTTTTTTACAAATCCATCATAAGATGTTGAGATGTCACTAACATATGAGTTTTCATCATCATTTTCTTCAAAAGTAGCTTTTTCAGTTGCCCTTTTTCCAAAACCTATATTTTTATCATTCTCAAATGAATAAACATTATTGATTGGTATTCCACTATTTAAAAACTCTTTAGCAGTATCAGGATATGCAAGTGCCATAGCTGGTAAAGCACCAGTACTACTATCTTCAATTATTTGTTTGGAAATATCAGAATATGAGTGAAAATACTTGGTTTCAATCTCAACATTAGGATGCTTATTTTCAAAGTCATCGATGATATCTTTAGCATAAAAATACAATTTGTATTTGCTATTATTTTTAGCATCAGAAAGTGAGATATTTTCTAAAGTTGGATCACTATAATTATTCCACCAAACAACTTTGATTTTATCAGTAGGTTTATTTTTACAGCTTTCAAGCAATAATAATGAGACAAAAGCTAAAGAAATCTTCTTATAATTTTTAATCATTTTTCACCTCTTTTAAACGCAAAAAGATGCATTTAAATATGCACATATATTATATATAAATATTGTATTTTTAGCAATTTTAAAACGTTGAAAATTAAAAGATGTGGGGGATATCCCCCACACCTTTTAAAGAAGCAAAATGTTAATAGAATTTATTGACTGATACTTTCTTCATTTTCAGAAGATTTAAAACGATTTCTGACTTCGTTTTCAACAGCAAGTCTAACTTCTTCATTAGTATCTAATAAAGTATAAACGCAACTGATTCCTTGACCGAGCCTTTCACCTTTGTATGAAAACCATGAACCGCTCTTTTCTATGATTCCATATTCAACAGCAAGCATAGCAAGCTCATGATCTCTTTGAATGCCTTTTCCATATGTTAGTTCAATCTTACATGATCTATATGGTGGGGCAACTTTGTTTTTAACAACTTTGACATTGATGAAGTTTCCAGTAAATTTATCACCATCTTTTATTTGTTCACCACGTCTTATCTCAATTCTAATAGTTGCATAGAACTTCAATGCACGACCGCCAGTTGTGGTTTCGGGGTTTCCATACATGACGCCAACTTTTTCTCTCAATTGATTAATGAAGATGACAGTACAATTTCCTTTAGAAAGGATACCAGCCAATTTTCTTAATGCTTTAGACATCAAGCGAGCTTGTAAACCGACAGAATTGTCTTCAAATGTACCTTCAATTTCAGCTTTAGGAACTAAAGCAGCAACTGAATCAACAACAATCAAATCAATAGCTTTTGAGGAAGCTAACATATCAACTATTTCTAAGGCTTGTTCGCCATAATCTGGTTGAGATAAAATGAGTTCATCGATATTGACACCTAATGTCTTTGAATATTCTGGATCAATTGCATGCTCAGCATCAATAAAAGCAGCTTTGCCTCCTTGCTTTTGCACCTGAGCAATAGCCTCAAGAGCTAAGGTTGTCTTACCACTTGATTCAGGACCATATATTTCAATGATTCGTCCTTTAGGATAGCCACCAACTCCTAAACAATCATCCAAAACAAGCGAACCAGTTTTAATAACCTGTACTTCAACAGATGGTTGTTCACTCATTTTCATGATGATACCTTTATCATTAAAATAATTTCTGATGTCTTTTAATGTTGATTCAACAAGAATTTCTTTTTCATCTTTGACATTTTCTGTTTTTTTATTCTTTTCCATATCTACCTCCGCGTTTATTCATTTTATATATGGTCTACATATAAATTATTTTTAACTATTTTTCAAAATTTCTAATATTTTACATGAAGCAAAAGTCACACAACTTTCTCTGATTTCATTTCTATTACCAGAAAAATGAATCTTATAAGAATACAAATGGTTGTATATAAGTATTGATATAAATACCAATCCAACTTCTTTATTTTCACTATTTGTTGGTCCAGCATTGCCAGTAAATGATACGGCGATATCAGTTTTAAAAAATCTTTTGCAAGCCAAAGCCATTTCCTTAGCACATTGAAAAGAAATAGCACCATATTGATCAAGAATTTCCTTTTTAACACCACATTTATTTTTAACTTCATTTGTGTATGTAACAAAACTGCCATCGTAGACTTTAGAAGCACCAGAAACTGATGTAAATGATGAAGCAAACAATCCGCCTGTCAAGCTCTCAATTGATGAAATGGTTATATTTCTCTCTTTTAAAAATTCTACAAGTTCGTCAATCTTTGAATCAATCATTTCTTTTCCTCTTTTAAAACATCAATATTTTGTTTAAAGTAAATAATACCTGATACAAGTGACATAATCAGTGTAAGAATTGCAAGTGAATTAGTTATAAGATATGTATATTCATATTCACCTTTTCCATTAAAGTATGAGAATGGAAGACCACTTAAGAAAATTATAGGAATGATAATCATTTCCATAACTGTTTTTATTTTTCCATATATGTTAGCAGCTAATACTTTCTTTTTAGAATTAGCAATCATCCTAAGTCCATCTACTGCTAAATCTCTTCCAACAAATAAAACAACAATAAATGGCCATAAATAAAAGTGACCATCTATTGTTCTTTTACAAGCTAAAAGAATAAAAGCTGAATCAACTAAAAATTTATCAGCAAGTGGATCAATAAATTTACCAAGGTCTGTTATTAAGTTTTTCTTCCTAGCAATTTTACCATCAACAAAATCAGTAATAGAACCAATAATGAAGATGATTGCACTAGTTAAATCAATCCAATTGAATCCAGTTGTATTAAAATTAGGAGCAAAAGAAGCACTACTTGGAAGAAAGTTCAATGAATAGATAATAATCATTAATATTGCAAAAAATAATCTTGAGAAAGATATCTTATTGGGTGTATTCATTCTTGCCTCCTTCTTGTAGTTAAATTAAATAATGAGTACCGATCTTGTAAGCCATGTTTTGTCGAGGATGACAATTTATCTAAGCATTGCTGCTTGCTTGTTGAAGTTATCATTCCTTCAACAAACCTCCCTTACCATAATTTAGGTTTCTTACTTGCGGGGCTTTCCAACGTTTCACTTTTGAAGTTTCCTTCAAATTTCGTCACTGTGGAGCTTTATAAAAGAAACATCATGCCAAATGGTTTAGATTTTCTTTTGCCGTCTAGAACTCCTTCTAGCCTAGAGTTATTTTTTCCTCTAGCACAAACACTACTTTCATCACAGAAAGTGCAAGCATGGACTTTCCTCAAGAATTTCTTCCTGCAGTCATCCAGATCGGATAAATTTATTTTTCTTCAATAAGACTTGGATTAACGCCAAGTTTTGCTAAAGCTTTTTCAAGTGCTGAGATTCTTTTAAGTAAATCAATATTCTCAACATTTGTATTTGCTTCACTATAATCTTTCAATTTCTTTTCATATATAGAAACCTTAACTTCTAATTCTGAAAGATTTTTAGTTAACAAGGTGATTTTATTTTTTAAGGTGGTTATTTCTTCTTCACTTTCAATTAAATATTTCTCCATTGTTTCATAATCTTTAATTACAATATCTAAAAATGAATCAACTTGCAAAGCATCATAACCAGGTTTGCTGCCTTCAAATTCTTTTTGAGATATTTTTGAAGCGTTAAGTAATAATTTAATAGCCATTTTTCACCCAATTAATTATAAAACATAATTTACTTATATAAAAGAAAGAATATTATTTTATAAAAATGTAAGCGATTTACTTTTTTATTGAATTCTTTTTTACTAAAAAATTCAAATTTAACTATCTATTCGTGACTTTAATTATTTAAAAATTAAAATATTCTTGATAATTAAGCACTTACATTTTATAATTTTAGAAGATGTACAAAGGAGGTACACAATATGAGATTTACTTTACCAAGAGATGTTTATTTTGGTGATAATTCACTAGATGAACTCAAAAATTTAAGAGGTCACAAAGCAATCGTTGTTACTGGTGGCCATGCTATGCAAAAATACGGCTTCTTAGACAAAGTTGTCAGCAATTTAAAAGCTGCTGGCTTAGAAGTTAAAACTTTTGAAGGCGTTGAAAATGACCCAACAGTTGCAACTGTTTTAAAAGGTGCTCAAGCTATGAGAGAATTTGAGCCTGATTGGATTGTTTCAGTTGGTGGTGGTTCTCCAATTGATGCTGCTAAAGCAATGTGGATTTTCTATGAATATCCTGATTCAAATTTTGATGATTTAGTCGCTGGTAAATTCCCAGTTTTAAGAACCAAAGCTAGATTTGCTGCTATTGGTTCCACTTCTGGTACTGGTACTGAGGTTACCGCCTTTGCTGTTATCACCGATCCTGATAAGGGCATCAAATATCCTTTAGCTAATTATGAAATTACACCAGATGTCGCTATAGTTGATCCCGCTTTACCAATGTCAATGCCAAAAAATCAAGTTGCTTGGACTGGTATGGATGCTTTGACTCATGCTGTTGAAGCTTATGTTTCTACTTTTGCTTCTGATTTTGCTGATCCTTTATCATTAAAAGCTGCTAAGATGGTCAACGATAACATCGTTGCTTCTTATTATGGTGATCCACAAGCTAGAGCTAATATGCATTATGCACAATGTATTGCTGGTATGGCATTTTCTAATGCCTTACTTGGTATTACCCATTCACTTGCTCATAAAACAGGTGCCGCTTTCTCAACCGGTCATGTTCCACATGGTTGTGCAAACGCTATGTATTTACCACATGTCATCGAATGCAATGCTCATGATAGTAGAGCACATCAAAGATATGCTCAAATTGCTGACTATTTAGGACTTGGTGGATATGGTGAAGATGGAAGAGTCAAAAAGCTCATTGAAAGAGTCAGAGAACTTGATAGAACTTTAAATATTCCACATGGCTTACAAGAATTCGGTGTCAAAGAAGATGAATTCTTAGCTAAATGTTCAACCATTGCTCATAACGCAGTCTTAGATGCATGTACTCCAGAAAATCCTCGTAAGATGAACGATGAACTCATGGAGAACGTCTTGAAGTGCTGCTATTATGACAAAGTAGTCAATTTCTAATTGCTAGTATGAAGTTATAGCGGACTATAAAATTATTTTGTAGTCCGCTTTTTTCTTATTATAAGTGTATGGAGGTAAAGATGTATAAGATTTTAAAAAGAGAAGAACTTAATCCAACAGTAACCAGAATATCAGTTCTTGCCCCACATGTTGCCAATAAAGCAAAACCTGGTCAATTCATCATTTTAAGAGTTGATGAAGATGGAGAAAGAATCCCATTTACAGTTGCTGGTACTGATAAAAATGAAGGAAGTGTTGAAATCATTTTTCAGGTAGTTGGTGCTTCAACTTTTCAACTCAATCAATTAAAAGTTGGGGATTATTTACAAGATTTTGTTGGTCCTTTAGGAAGACCTAGTGAAATTGAAGGATTAAAAAAAGTTGCTGTTATTGGTGGTGGTGCTGGTTGTGCTATCGCTTTACCACTTGCTCAAGCATTACATGATTTAAAAGCTGATGTTACATCAATTTGTGGCTTTAGAAATAAAGATTTAGTCATTCTTGAAAAAGAATTCACTGCTTGTTCTAATAAATTTATTAAAATGTCTGATGATGGTTCTTGGGGTGAAAAAGGTTTAGTTACTGAAGCTTTAAGAAGAGAAATTCTAGCAGGTGAAAATTATGATGAAGTCATTGCAATCGGACCTCTTATCATGATGAAATTTGTTTGTGCTGTAACTAAAGAATTCAACGTTAAAACTATTGTCTCTATGAATCCAATCATGATCGATGGTACAGGAATGTGCGGATGTTGCCGTATTTCAGTTGGTGGCAAGATGAGATTTGCTTGTGTTGATGGTCCTGATTTTGATGGACATCAAGTTGATTTTGATTCAGCAATGGAAAGAAATACAACTTATCGCAGTTTTGAAAGGCATAAGTATGAAGAAACTTGTAATCTTTTCAAAAAGGAGGCTAAGTAATTATGAATGTCAATTTAAGACCAACTAAAAATCCAATGCCTGCTCAAGAACCAAAAGTTAGAGCACATAATTATAAAGAAGTAACTTTAGGATATACTGCTGAGATGGCAATTGATGAAGCTAAAAGATGTATGGATTGCAAGGTCCCTAATTGTGTCAAGGGATGCCCAGTCAATATTCATATTCCCGAATTCATTGCTAAAGTTGCCGAAGGTAAATTCGAAGAAGCTTATCAAATAATTGCCTTAACTTCATCTTTACCTGCAGTTTGTGGAAGAGTTTGCCCACAAGAAACTCAGTGTGAAGGAAACTGCATCAGAGGAAAGATGCCAGTCAGAGAAAATAATAAACCTGTTTTAGATGAAAATGGAAAACCTAAGATGGGTGAGAGTGTCGCTATTGGTCGACTTGAAAGATTTGTAGCTGACTATCATAATCAAAACTATATACCTGTTAAAGTAAATATTAAAAAGAATGGTCATAAAGTTGCAGTTATCGGTTCTGGTCCATCAGGACTTACCTGTGCTGGTGATTTAGCTAAGCTTGGATATGATGTCACTGTCTTTGAAGCACTTCATGTTGAAGGTGGTGTTTTAATATACGGCATTCCTGAATTTAGATTACCTAAAGCCATCGTCAAAAATGAAGTTGACGGCTTAAAGCGTTTAGGTGTCAAGTTTATGACCAATATGGTTATTGGAAGAGTCATTTCAGTTGATGAGCTTATGAAAGCATATGAATTTGAAGCAGTTTTCATCGGTTCTGGTGCTGGACTTCCAAAATTCATGAATATCCCTGGTGAAAATGCTAAAGGTGTTTACTCCGCTAATGAGTTTTTAACCAGAATCAATTTGATGAAGGCATATAAAGAAGATAATCCTACTCCTATTGAACATCCTAAAGCTGTTGCTGTTATTGGTGGTGGTAATGTTGCTATGGATGCTTGCAGATGTGCTTTAAGAATCGGTGCTGAACATGTATATTGTGTTTATAGACGAAGTAAAAAAGAACTTCCTGCTAGAGCAGAAGAAGTTGAACATGCTGAAGAAGAAGGTGTTGAATTCCATCTTTTACAAAATCCAGTTGAAATCTTAGTTGATAGAGATAAAACACCTAAAGATAATCCAAACTTTGGTAATGTAGTCGGAATTAAATGTGTCAAAATGGAACTTGGTGAACCTGATAGTTCAGGAAGAAGAAGACCTGTTGAAATCAAAGGTTCTGAATTTGTTTTAGATGTTGATTGTGTCATCATGGCTTTAGGTACTTCACCAAACCCATTAATTAAAGATACCACACCTGGAATTGAAGTAAATTCACATGGCTGTCTAATTGTAAATGAGGAAACCAATCAAACAACCAAAGAAGGTGTTTATGCAGGTGGCGATGCTGTAACTGGAGCTGCTACTGTCATTTTAGCTATGGGTGCCGGTAAAAAAGCTGCTAAAGCAATTGATGATTATTTAAAAGAAAAAGATGTCATCAAGGCTGAAAACATTAAAAAATATAACGAAGAAGAAGCTAATAAGAAATATTAATATTTCTAATAAAAAAGGTCTATCTTGTTTGATAGGCCTTTTTTATTTTGTTAACTATTTCTTATTTGCTTCATTTTTTAATAGTTCATTG
>CALBLI010000046.1 GCA_937896065.1 uncultured Caryophanales bacterium
AATAGCATGTAAATTTTGTATACCTAACTTTTGACTTTTTAGTGATATATATATAATAAAAGTACATAGGGGGAAATATTATGAATAATGATAGTTTAGGTGCTGGCATTTTTTTAGGCATATTTTTTGGATTTGGACCCATTGGTTGGATTTTAATTGCAATACTAGGTGGTCCAAGATTGAAAAAGGGATTCTGGATAGGACTTGGTAGTGCAATTTTATTTTATGCACTTTTAGCACTAATTTTATGTGCAATCTTGATTCCGATGTATAAATAAATATTATTTTTACAATTTAAAAAGTCATTTTGATCTATATTTAAAATTTTAATTTTTTCTAATGTTTATACTTAAAATTGAAAATAGTATAAACATCAATTGATTTAAATCATATGATTTATCGTTATAAAACATCTTCAAAAAAATGATTATCATCTAGTTCATTGCTATTACTAAATTGACTTTAACTCATTAGCTAAATTATTATCTATATCTCCATCGTTATTTACGATTAAATTATATAATATATTTCTTTTTTCATTTCTTGGTATCATATTATCATTTTCTATGTCTTGCCATAATCTTTTAGACATTAGAATATATGATTCATAATCATTAATTACTAATGACTTTGCAACTTTAAAAGAGTATCTTTTAAAGTTATAATCACTATAGCAATCATTTAGTTGCATGCAAATAAAATTAATTGCACCACCTAATCCTTGTTTTTCATTTCTATTAGCATTCTCGGGTTTTGGTTCTTCATAAATTAAAATATGAAGAAAAAAATGTTCCAATAAATTACAATATACTAGTCTGTCAGATTTTTGATATTCAAAAGGATTTTTTGCAGCATATTCTGAAGTAGATAGCATAATAGCCTTATCTTCATCAATATGGTGTATAAATAATCCTTGATTTCCTTTTTTTATACTATTATTCATTTGTTTACATTGTGCATCTAAAAAATAATTACCATTAACTTTCCCATATTTTTGAAGAAGCGAAGAAACTGCTTCTTTGTAACTCATTTTCATCAAATTTTGATAATATGAATAGTTATTATTACTAGACTCTGTCAGTTCAGTTATGTTAGCGTCATCTTTTTTTAAGTTTAATTCTTGATCATTTTGATTTGATTTATTTTTATTAATCTCATCATTAATTATTTCTGATAAAGTCTTTTCATCTATTTCAGCATTGCACTCTGCAGCAACTGATTTATCAGCATAGGTATCAAAAGTTAATTGCTTTTCATGTAGTATATTTCTTATTTTTTCTTCTATTGTATCTTTAGCTATCAATCTATATATTAAAACCTTTCTTGATTGTCCCATTCTATATACTCGTGATATTGCTTGAGTTTCAGTTGATGGTTTTAGCTGTGGCTCACAAATAATAACAACTGATGCTTTTTGAATGTTTAATCCAATACCACCTGAATTGATTTGTAGCAGCAAAATATATTTTTTAGGATTTGATGAAAACTCATCTATGATATTTTGACGTTCTGTAGGCTTTAGTGCACCAGTTATTGGTGTCAAAGTAATATCACTAAAGAAATCATATAGTTTAAAAATTGTATCCAAAAAATAAGAAAAAATTAATACTTTTCTATCTTCATGAATTGCAGTTTCAACTATTTCTTTCATTCTTATCGTTTTAGAGGATTTAGACAAATTATCAATATTAAATGATAGCCTTCTAATTTAAAAAGACTGTTTGTATAAATTTGCTTTTCCTCAGCATTTAAATTGCAAAATTCCTCAATTTCAGTTTTTTCAGGCAATTCAGCAAGGACATCATCTCTTTTTCTTCTAAAATAGACCGGTGCGATTTTCACTCTAAAGTCACTTGAAGTTGCAAAATTAGCTAATGGTTTAATTTGATGTGCAATATCGCTTCTTAAAATTGAAATTAATGAAATCATTTCATTAACATTATTTTCTAAAGCTGTTCCAGTTAAAAACAGAACATAAGAAGCATAAGTCGAAATTAATATTGTGTTTTGACTGCGATTTGTTTTAGTATTTTTAATAAAGTGTGCTTCATCAACAACAAGTAAAGAAAAATGAAAATTTTCCTCAAAGTTAATTAATGATGTTGACTCATAATTTATTACTGCTACACCACCACTTTTTATCCAGTCATTGAAAAGTTGCTTTTTATTTGAACCATATATTTTAATTGCTTTTAAGTTTGAATGATATGCTATTTCACGATACCAATTTTCTAAAACTGAAGCAGGGCAAATAACCAAAAAATGAGTTGCACCTGTATTTTTTAAAGAAACCATAGCAGCAATTGCTTCAATAGTTTTTCCAAGCCCCATTTCATCACCAATAAGTGCTCTTTTTTGATGAAGAATATATTTAACTGCTAAAGTTTGATAATTTCGTAAAGTACAATTTAATCCATCAATAAATATAGGTTGTTTTTCAATTTCTAATAATAGTTCGTTTGGCAGCCCATTTGTTATGTGTAAATGATCTATTAACTCTGGGCAAACTTCTTCAATAACATTATTAAAATCTATTGAATGGTTTTTAAAATATTCCCAAGGTTCTAAACCATTAGTATTTAATTGCAAAAATTCTTCATATAATTTTTCTATATCATCTGAATATTTTTCATATATGTCTTTTAAAAAGCTATATGCATTTAAAATATTTACCTTCTTTGACTCTGAAATAAATAGCCAATTCAATATATTTTCAACATTGTTAATAGCTGCAATACTTGATTTTACTTTATCTCCATTTTCTACATTTATAACATCTAATTTTTTAATAATTGATTGCAAATTAAGAACTTGATAAATGCAAGATACAAGTTCACTTGTATATTGGTTTTGATCATCAACTGATAATTTTATTTTTAATGTTGTAAGCAACATTTCATTATAATTTTCTAACCATTTTTTTATTTTATTAGCAGTTATGTATCCTATTCCATCCACATAAGAAAGTTGTCGAGTTGATGCCTTATAGATAGAAGCTAAATTTTTATATCCAGCATTTTTTAATAATTTAACACTAATACCATTTTTATCTTTTGAAATTTCATCAATCGAAATATTAAGTAAATTCATATAAAGTAGATAATGTAGATAATTATATGCTGCATTCTTAGTTCTTTTTCTTGCTTCATCATTTTCAAATTTAATATCATTAATAAATTTTGAAAGATTATCATATTTTTTTACAATGTTTTCAAAATAAGAAACTTTATTTAATTTCAAAATAGTTGATTCAAAATTATTTTTTATACAAGCATAATATTCGTGAAGATTATTAAGAAAATCATTTTTTATAATTGCATAAGATACTTCTTTTGGAGTTAATTCATTAAGTAATGAAAGAATTTGAGAAATAATAGTACTATTTTTATATTGATTTAATTCTTTATATGAAATATTAATTCTTTCCTTTTTATTTTTAGATAAAAAAAACCATTTTATAAAATTATTACCATGTGATAAATCATCTATACAGCTTTTTATTCTAGATAACTCCTTTAAATACATTGTTTTATAATTATTTGTAGATTCTAAAGAAAATTTGTAATAGTATAAACTTGAAATGAAATACTTTAATTTGTCATCATCAAAGTCAATTTCTTTTCCATCTATATTATTCAATACTATTGTATTTAAATAATTTAATTGCTTTAAGTTGTTTAAACTGACCTCTAAGTCATTATAATAAATTTTGTTTTTAGTTAGAGCATTGATAACCTGCTTTAATATTTCTTTAAAATATTTGATTAATTGTTTAGCTTCAGTTGTTTTAAATTGTCTATTTGTAGTTTCATTTTTCATGTGGTATTTAAATATTGATTTGTCTATTATATCACAGAACGTAGCATCGTATTTTGTCTTTTGAAAATAAAGCAACTAA
>CALBLI010000047.1 GCA_937896065.1 uncultured Caryophanales bacterium
CTATTTATTTTTACTTATAAAACTTCAAAAATATTTAGTATGCGTAATTGCTAATCTATAATATATACTTGTAAAAGTCAAAAAAATTTTTATAATATTAAGAATTTAGGAGATATAACACATGGAAAATTTGATTGTAGCTACTAATTTAAACAAAACATTTGATAATGGTGGTGTTAAAACTGTCGCTGTTAACAATATCTCATTCAATATAAAAAAAGGTGAATTTGCCATCATCTTAGGTCCATCTGGTGCTGGTAAAACAACCATATTAAATCTTTTAGGCGGCATGGATAAAGTTACAAGTGGTTCTCTTATTGTAAATGGGCAAAATGTTTCCAAAATGAATGATAAGGCACTTACAAATTATCGTAGAACTGAGATTGGCTTTGTGTTTCAATTTTATAATTTGATGCCTAATTTGACAGCACTTGAAAATGTGGAGCTTGCTACTGAAGTTTCTAAAAAGCACCTCAATCCAAAAGAAGTTTTAAAAGCTGTTGGGCTTGGTGATAAATTTAATAATTTTCCAGCTCAATTATCAGGTGGTCAGCAACAAAGAGTTGCTATAGCACGTGCTCTTGCTAAAAATCCATCTCTTCTTTTATGTGATGAACCTACAGGTGCATTGGATTCTGAAACTGGAAAAAATATTTTAAAACTTCTTAAAGATATATCACAAAAAGAAAAAATGACAGTTTTAATAGTTACACATAATTCTAATTTAGCTGAAATAGGCACTCTGGTTATTAAATTAAAGAATGGAACTATTCATGATTGCAAAACTAATGAAAATCCAAAGGCAATTGATGATATTGAGTGGTGATATATGACTTTATTTAAACACATCTTTCGAACTATTAAGAATAATCTATATAGATACCTTGCTTTGATTTTTATCACGCTTGTTGGTGTCTGCTTTGTTTCAGGAATCGGCGGTATAGCTGACAAAGTTAGAAATACGATATCTGAAGAAATGCTACAACAAAATTTTGCTGACGCTATTTTAAAAAGCAAAAAGTCAGAATTGTCTTCTTTAGGATTTTCAAAGGATGAACAAGATAAAATAAAAGCAATAGATGATTTCTCATCTACTGTCTTTTTTACTTCTTTTGAAACTACTAATAAAGAACTTTCTAACACTATTGACATAAATCCTCAAGTAAAAATTGAACTCAAAAATTTTAATATTTCAATATCTGATAAAGATAAAGAGAATATTATTGGTAAATACTATTCTTATCCTTTTGATAGTAATATTAATAACCTAAAGCTTATTGATGGGCGTTTCCCTAAAAGTGATGATGAAGTTGTTGTTGAACGTTCATCACTGACAGTCAAGGAATATAAGATTGGTGACATCATCAATTTCAAATTTAATATAACTGGAAATATGTCCACTCCTTTTAGTAGTGAAACGCAATCTATATCTTTTAAAAATAAAATAACCGAATATAAAGTTGTAGGCATTGTTCAAAACCCATTGATGTATTCTAAAAACGGTGATGAAAAAATGCCTGAAACTTTCACCGAAGGAGAATATGTATCAAGTGGTGAATTTTTAGAAACTATTATGTATGCTAAAGAAAGCAGCGACCCACTACCATATTTTACAAATCCATTAGATTCATCATCTATTTCAATATTTGATAAAGATTTAAAAACTGATTGTTTTGTTAAATTTAAAAACACTATCTCTTTATATCCTTATACTAAAGAATATAAAAGTAAAATTGATGATAACATAAAAAAACTAACACAAATTGATATTTTAAATGAGGATAACGTTGTATTTATTGACTACAGCAAAAATAAGTCATATCAAATGCTTGATCGAATAACTGAAAAGATTGATATTATCGTGGCCATTTTCCCAGTTTTATTTATCCTTGTTGTCTTGCTTGTAACTAGCAATAATTTAACCAAGATGATCTCAGATGATAGATCGACTATTGGGTGTTTAAAATCACTTGGTTATAGTAATTCAAAAATAGTCTTTAAATATATATTCTTCTCATTTACATCTATTTTTATTGGTGCAGTTTCTGGCTTATTAATAGGAATGTACACGGTGCCTGATGTTTTCTTACCTGCTTTTACTTCAATGCTATTTTTTACAGCTAAATCTAGTAAAATCAGTTACATGCTCGGTTTAATATCTGCTATTGCCATTCTAATTGTCACTCAACTTTTTGTCTTCTTAATAGCTTTGAAAAATGTTAAAGAAGTGCCCGCTTCTTTATTAAGACCTAAAGCACCAAAACCTGGCAAAAAGATTTTCCTTGAAAAAATACCAGCTATATGGAGCAAATTAAAATTTAAAACAAAGTCTTGCTTTAGAAATATATTTAGATATAAAGGCAGACTATTAATGACCATTTTCTCAACTGCTTTATCAACTTCTTTAGTATTAGGCGGATTTGGTTTATGGAATGTCTCTAAAGGCGGAATCAATATCAAAAGTGGTTTCACAATCGATACTGGTGATACTATCATTTATGTATCTCTTATTGTTCTTGCTTTTGCAATGCTACTTTCAATACTTGTTCTATACAACATAATCAATATGAATATTGATGAAAGAAGAAAAGAAATTGCTACCTTAAAAGTTTTAGGATATCGCAATAAGGAAGTCTACAGCTATATTTTTAAAGATGTTGTCATTATGGCAAGTGTTGGTATAACTTTGGGTTTACCTCTTGGTGTTTTATTATTATGGTTTATCTTCCATTCATTAGGATTTGGAAGCTTAGCTGAAGTTGAATGGTATACATATGTCGCCTCTTTTGCAATATCATTTGCTTTTATATTCATTGTCTTTTTAATGGTTGTCAAAAAGATGAAAAATATTAATATGAGTGATTCCTTGCAATCACGTGAATAAAATAATAATTTATATTTATTTACAAACCACATAACATTTTAATATAATATGTTAGTCTTGACTAACATATTATGAAATTAGAAAGAAAGAAAATGTCGGCTTCTAAAATGAAGCATGAAAGTTTTATCGTTGATCAGATGATTCTTTTATATTGCAAAAAGAAGCATAAAAGCAAATCTTTATGCTCTGATTGCCTAGAATTATCTAATTATTGTCATAAAAGATTATCTTGTTGTCCATGGGGTGATAACAAGCCTTTTTGTAGCAATTGTCCTATTCACTGCTATGATAAACTTCATCGTTACAAAATAAGAGAAGTTATGAGATTTTCAGGCCCGAGGGTGATATTTTATCATCCTGTTTTAGCATGTAAGCGCCTGATTGAAACAAACAAAGAAAGGAAAAGATTAAAGAAAGAGGTGGACAATGGAAAATAGAAACAAAATAGTTAAAAGTAAAATAATCCGCATTATATTTATAGTCATCGGCTCTATTTCACTTGTTTTAGGAACCATAGGTATATTTCTTCCTATTATTCCAACTGTCCCTTTTTATCTTTTATCAGCTTTCTTGTTTGTAAGAAGCAGTGAAAGATTCGCTAATTGGTTTTTAAATTCTAAACTTTATAAAAATCATATGGGGACTTTTGCAAACCATAGAGTAATGACAATATATGGCGAGTTAATTTTATTAACTCTTGTCTCAGCTATGTTACTAACTTCTTTATGGTTTATTAATAAATTAGCTATGAGCATTGTTTTCTCCGTTCTTATTTTCTGTAAATATGCTTATTTTGTCTTTAAAGTCACACCTATTAGTAGAAAAGAATATATGTCAATAAAAAAACAAGATGAAATAAATAAACAAATAGAGGCTAAAAATGATTGATAAAGATTTATTAAGATATACAAAAGGGAAAAATTATTATCTGATTTTCATAACCTTATTATCTTTCTTGCTTTTAATAGTCAGTGTCTCTTCTTCTTTTTTACTTTCATCTAGCATTGATTTGTTTATAAAAAATGACAATAGGGCTTATATTTATCTTTTTTCAAGTTTTGCGTTAGTTGTGCTTTTTATTATTTTCTATGTTCTAAAAGGAAAGTTAGCTGACAATTTAGCTAATTATGTATCTTCTAAAATAAGAGATGATATTTTTAATAAATATGTTCTTCTTGAAGGAAGAAGTAAGCTAACAACCAGTGAAATATCTCAGCTTTCAAGTGAAGGCGTTGAACAATTGCGTTTATATTATTCTTCTTATCTTCCTTCTTTTTTCTATTCAATGTTAGCTCCTATTTCCTTATTTGTTTTGTTTTGCTTTTTTGATTATAAAGTTGCCATTATATATCTTGTTTGCGTCCCTTTAATTCCGATATCTATCATCTTAGTTTCTAAATGGGCTAAGAAATTATTTAGTACTTATTGGGATAAGTATTTATCATTAGGCAGCCACTACTTAGATTCAGTATCTGGTATGAAAGAACTGCTTATTTTTAGTTATGATAATAGAATGCAAGAAGAAATGAAAAAGAGCAGTGAAGAGTTTAGAAGAATAACTATGAAAGTATTAGTTATGCAATTATTTTCAACTACCATCATGGATTTAGTTGCTTATGGTGGAGCAGCAGTTGGCATAACTTTGACTCTACTATCTTTTAAAGATAATAGCATCTCATTAGTTTTAACTATCTTTATGATTTTAGTTGGTGCTGAATTCTTTCTTCCTTTAAGAGCACTTGGATCATCTTTTCATATTGCAATGAATGGTGCAACAGCAGGAAAGAAAGTTATTTCATTATTGAATGAAGAAGAAGTCAAAGATGGAGATGTTAAATTAGATACTATAAGCAGAATAGAAGTATCAGATTTATCTTTCAGATATGAAGACGCTGATACTAATGTCTTTTTAAAAAATATTAATATGACATTTGAAAAAGGATTCACATCAATTTTAGGAAATTCAGGATGTGGAAAAAGCACACTAGCTAATATTTTAGCTACTAATATAAAAGGTTATAGTGGTAGTATCAAAATTGATGGCAAAGAATTAAATACACTCAATCGATATGAATATAGAAAACACATTTGTTATATTTCGACTGATACCTATTTACTAAATAAGAGTGTTAGAGAATCTTTTAAATTCTACAACAAAAATCTAAATGAAGAAGAAATGCTTTCATTTTTAGATGAAGTTTCTTTAAAAGAAAGAATAATCTTGCAAGGTGGACTTGATTACATTTTTAAAACCGATTATGAACAGCTATCAGGTGGAGAAAAACAGCGTCTTATTTTAGCTTATTATCTTTCAGTAAATAAAGAAATAATGATTTTTGATGAAACTACATCAAATATTGATAAGGAGAGTGAAAAAATAATTGTTGATGCTATAAAAAGACTATCTAAAAATAAAATTATTATTTTAATATCGCATCGATATAAAAATGCATTACATGCAGATAAAATTTATAAGTTCGATAATGAAAATGGAGGTCTCATTTATGGAGCTCCATCTAATCTATTAATTGAAAATCCTGATTTTAAAAATCAAATTGAAGTCGAAAATAGATGGGAGGAAATAATATGAAGAAAATGAATACTTTCTCTCTGATTAAATATATGTTGGGTTTGATTAAAGATAAAATATATTTAATTATTTTTGCTGTGCTTTGCGGATGCATTGGTTATCTTCTTAGTATATCAATCACTTTCTTTGCAGGGCTAACTATTCTAAAAATACTAGATGTTGATATTTTAAATATTGATTTAAATATATTGATTACCATCATTTTACTTTCTGGTTTTATGAGAGGCTTTTTAAGATATGTTGAGCAATATTTAAATCATTATATGGCTTTTACACTTCTTGCCTTGGTAAGAAATAATATTTTCTCTTCTCTTAGAAAGCAAGGTAGTAAAATCTTTGAAGAAAGCAGCATGGGTGAAATATTAACTATTTTGCAGTCTGATACTGAATCACTTGAAGTATTTTATGCTCACACTATTACTCCATTATTTATTGCTATATTAACTGAAACTGTTGTTATCATTTTATTTGGTGTAATTATAAGCTACTTCTTCTCACTATTTGCTTTAATTTCATATTTAATGCTTGGATTATTGATTCCTATTTTATTTTATATTTGTAATAAAAAGCTCGGTATCAAGTATCGAAAAGAATTGTCAAATAATGAAAATAACTATTTAAGTTCCTTTAATGAAATTTATGAAATTCTTTTCTTCCAGCACGAAAAAGAAACTATTTCTAATCTTAAAAATTCAACTCTACAATTGAACAAACTAAATTCTTCTTTAAATAATAAAGCTTTAATTTTTACATCTATTTCAAACTCAATTATCATGGTTTCTAATATTTTGATTATATTGATAGGTAGTGTTTTAATTAAAAATAGTGATATAAATTCATATCTTTTAATTCTTTCTTATATGATGCTTGCTACTTCTTTTGGACCTGTTGTTGCATTAAGTAATCTTCCAAGCAATTTAACAATGTCATTTGCATCAGCTAGAAGAATCTATAATATTGAGCATGCTGAAATTAAATTTAAAGACGGAAATAGAGATTTTGATTTTGATAATTTAGAAATTAAAAATTTATCTTTCTCATATGATGGAACAAATAAAGTTTTAAAAGATATAAATTTTTCTATTAAAAAAGGAATGATTATTGCACTAGATGGTAAAAGTGGAGCTGGTAAATCAACTTTATTAAAGCTGCTTTTACATTTTGAAAAAGCTAATGATGGTTTTATCACTTATAACGGTATAAATATTAATGACTTATCAAGGGACTCAATTTCTAAAAACATCACTCTTTTTTCACAATCAACATATCTATTTAAAAACACTATCAGATACAATATGTTAATTGCAAAGCCTGATGCAAATGATGAAGAAATATATGACGCTTTAAAAAAGGCTCAAATCTATGATAAAGTTATGTCACTTGATAAAAAACTAGATACCATCATAAATGATGATATGTCAAACTTCTCAACTGGTGAAAAGCAACGTTTAGGTTTGGCTAGAGTTTTTCTTCATAATAGTAAACTACTTCTTTTAGATGAGATAACTAGCAACGTCGATGCATATAATGAATCCTTAATTTTAAAACAATTGCTTTTAGAAAAGAAAGACAAAGCTATAATTATTATTTCTCATAAAAAAACTAGCTTATCGATAGCTGATAAAATATATAAATTAGAGGATGGTGTCTTATGTTCTTAATTGATTTTAGCGATCATAGAGTTATTGCTTTAACTGTTTGTCTAAGCATCGCTACTTTTTCTTTTATAGTTATTTTAATTAGATTTATTGTACATAATAAAAAACACAAAGATGATGATATTAGCAATAAAGAGTAGTTATATCAATTCGTTTTTTTATTATTTTTGCTACTTAATTAAAGCCCTGCTTTGCTTATTAATTTTATTTGATATTAATATGCTTATTAATTTATAATATTTGTGTGATTTTAAATCCTTTGCATTTAGAAAATTATATGAATTTACCTTTTTTAGCTACTGAAACTAATCAAACACCTATGTATTTATGTATTCTTCTGCTTTTAGGTGGATTGGGTGGACTTCTTATTGGTATGAAAATGCTACAAGAATCTACTGAGAGATTAGCTACTGGTGGATTAAAAAAATTATTTACAAAAACTGCTAATAGTAAACTCGCTGGTGTTGGAATTGGTACACTTGCAACAATGATTATGCAATCATCTGGTGCAACCACTATCATGGTTGTTGGCTTTGTTAATGCTGGGGTTATGAGTTTAACTCAAGCAACCTGTTATATCATGGGTGCCAATATCGGTACTACCATAACTGCTCAACTTGTCGCTTTAGGTGGGCTTTCTTCATCATCTTTCCCACTGACTCAAATATTAATATCCTTTACATTTATTGGTGCTTTTGTTCAAATGTTATTTAAAAAGAAGTTTCCTAAAATTGCTGAGGCCGGTAATTTTATAGCTGGCTTAGGTCTCATCTTTTTAGGATTAGACGTGATGACAACTAATATGAAAGCTATCTTTTTAAATGACGCTATTAAAAATGCTTTGACCACCATTTCTAATCCTTTTCTTCTTCTTGCGATCGGCGTTATTTTAACTATTATTGCTCAATCATCAAGTGCTGTTACTTCTATTCTTTTAGCTGTTGCTATTTCTGGAGCAATGATTGGTGGCAGTGGAAATGGAATTTTATATGTTATTTTAGGAACTAACATCGGTTCATGTTCAACGGCTATTTTATCAGCTATTGGTTCAACAACCAATGGTAAAAGAACGGCTGTCATTCACCTTTTATTTAATCTATTTGGTTCCATCATTTTCTTTATAATGTTATATTTTTGGAAAGACTTTATGGATATGACTTTTGTAAAGCTTTTTTCAGAATCAACTGCAACTCAGATTGCAATGTTCCACACATTCTTTAATGTCACTTGTACCATTATTTTCTTACCATTTACAAAAGTATTTGTTTTCCTTTCTAAAAAACTCATTCCTGAAAGAAAAGCAGATATTAAAAATAAAAAATACAAACTCGTTAAAAATCTATTGCCACTTTCTGAGAATATGTATCAGGGAAGTGATTTCTTAGATGCCAGACTTCTTCAAACTCCCGAAGTAGCATTAGAGCAAGCTATCAAGTTTTATCATGCAATGGCAAGTTCAGCAATGGCTGATTTAAAACTAAGCATTAGAGGATTTACTGAAAAGAACAAAAATTTATCTGAAGATGTCACTAAAATTGAAATGGACGTTCTAACAATGAGTAAAGAGTTAACTGAATTTTTAGTCCAGATTTCGGCTAATGGTGTCTCAAGCGGTTCAAGTAAACGGATATCAAGAATGCTGCTTGATATTTCAGATATCGTCCGTTTAACTGAAGTTGCTGATAATATCACAGGCTATACAAGGCATGAAGTTGATGAATCACTAGTTTTTTCAGATATTGTTTTTTCACAAATTGATGAGATGCTTTTATTACTTGAAAAACAATTTAATCAATGTGAAGAGATCACTGAACATCCAAGTTTAGAACTGCTTGAAAAAACACGTACTACTGAAGATGAAATTGATAATCAGAGAACTTTGATGGCTAAAGGGCATTTAGATAGACTTTCTTCTGGTCAATGTTCAGCTCAAAATAGTAATGTTTTCTTCAACTTAGTCAGCAATCTAGAAAGATGTGGTGACCACTTGAACTTTATTTCTGAAAGAAGCTGTCAAGATTTAATAACCGATAAAACTTCACTAGCAATAAGACCTTAATTACAAGCTATTATTATCCTTGTTTATTTCATCGTCGAATTTTTGACCACAATATTTACAATATCGAGCATCTAAATCATTTGCAGTATTACAATATTTACATGCTTTTATTTGGTCTACTTTGTGATCATATTTAGTTACTTTAAAATATGTTATCAAAATGAATATAGCTAAAAAAGATATCAGTGATAATGCTAAACACATGCTAGACCATATGTTAAAGCTACCATTACATACAACAAGTTCAACAATAAAACCGATAAAGGTGCTTATTGAAAATAAAGAAGTTATTAAAATAGGTATATTTTTATTTTTCATTTTTACCTCACTGTATAATGCTTATTTTTATTTTAGAAGTATAACCATATGTATTATCTTCCTTGATATCTAAGACATCAATTTTAAAAGGGAATTTCATATTTTCATCGATATTATATTCTTGCTCAGTAGTTGATTTCCATCCTGTTATCGTTTTACTTTTATTGTACAAAGCACTTTCACTTGGCATATAAGTTTTTGCCCAGATTGAAGGCTTGTTATCTTTTTGCAAATAGAAACTATCACCTTGCTTAAATAATGAATCATTAGTTGCTGTATAACTTGCACTGTTTGTAGTGTTGATATCTTTAATGTTTGATTCCATAAGTGATATTAATGAATAGCTTCTCTTATTTTTTTGCTTGCCATTATCAACTTCAAAGTAGTCACCATCATAAAATAAAGATATTCTACCTAAATATGAATTTGATAATCTGAGAGCTTTACCATTAAAAAAAACCTCTTCTTTAGTTTTTAAGTAAGTATCATGATCTAAATCATAAACCCTACTATCTATATGAGTGATTCTGATTCCTGGTTTAGAATAACCATCTATTGAATATCCTTCCAAATAATCTTTCTTTGCAAATGACACTGGTGCTACAAGTTCAATCATAAAATATTCATCAAACGCCGTGTTATTATATGACGGACTTGCTAAAACTATTGCCTCAGAAGAAGTTGTAAGAGCATTTAAATTCAATTCAATATCATTATCTTTTAAATCTTCTTCTTTAACAACATATGGATTGATCCATCCTAAAGCAAATTTAGAGTAAGCACAATGGTCTCCTAAATTTTGATCCATATAATCAACACCACCTAAAGGAGATGTCATTCTGTTGTAATCATAATAATCACTTAATCCGTATGTATGTCCAGTCTCATGTATAAACGTATGTGCATCATAACCATCTGATGAATCTGAATATAAAAAATCAGAAGAAGCCCAACCTAGTGTTTGAACAGTTGGATTATCAATATCCGCACTATTTCCAGTATAAGTAACATAAGCCCACCATAAAGAAGTATCCCCTTGGTCATATGGATAAGAGTAAACTATCCACATCAAATCAATAAAGCCATCTTTATCACTATCATAATAAGTTAATGGTTTAGCAGCACTACCTAGTTGACCATGATTAACCTTATTATACTCAGTATTATAGTATTCACTTATGTAAGATGAAGCAAAAACACCAGCATTTTTACTACCAACATCTTGCTTAAACTTACTTGGGGTGCCACTATATTTAACAAATGTATTTAAAACATCGATTTGAATATTAGATTTACCATATGATGATTTATTATAAAAATCTTTGACAGAAATATTACCGCCCTTACTATTTATTTCCTCTTCATTTGCTGTAAAAGTAGTGCTGATTTTTTCAAGCAAAGAAGCATCGCTTGTTATAGTATCATTTACATCAGTTGTATCTTTTTCAAACGAAAAAGGAACAACTAAAACATTTTGATTTCCAATTGGATTTAAATGAGGTGTTTCATTATTAGAGTAGAGAGTATTCATATTCAGTTCTTTAACCGAATCTGAATCATTATATGTTGTATCAGCTTTAGTTAAAGAAGTTAGTTGAATCTCTTTAACTTCTCTTGTTATAGTTGAATCGCTTGTTTTATGATTGCATGAAGTTAAACATATTGTTGACAATAGGATAAGTATTATTTTTCTTTTCATATATGCCTCCTTATTTAACCTTTATAAACATCAGATAAATTGTGGTTATTATCTTCGACATATTTATTCCATTCATCATCTTTCATTAAAAATTTAATTTTTGCTATATCACCATATAAAAGTTCTGGATTATAAGTGCTTGAATAAGTTGAAATTTTCTTTGAAATAAAAAATGAATCATATTCGCATGTTAGTGGAATGGTTTCAAATCTTGCCAAAATGTTGTACTCTAAACTTGATAGTATCTTCAATCTTTTATCAAGTGTTATCAAATATTCTTGATACTCTGCATCACTTTTAGATATTTTTGAATATTTACTATCTGATAGCTCGTTATTCATCATATTTAAATATTCATCATATGTTTTGATTTCATCATCACTTGCTTTACCATCTCCATCTAAGTCGACTGCAATCTTTTCTTCATTCTGTTTACCTTTAAATCCGTATTCATAACAATTAGGATAAGAAGATGAAGCAAATAAATTCATAAATGAAAAAGGATTTTTATAATTACCTGCTGATTTGACAAGAGCTATATCAAAGTCACCTTTTTCTATCTTATCATCAAAGTCGCTTGTTAGAATAATATTCATTTTAAATTTGATATCTTCATTAATATTTATAATACCGTTATATAAAAGCTTATTGTTGACACTATCAAACATAGCTTGAATATTTTTTTCAATTGCTTTAGCTTTGTTTGAACTAATAGTAGAATTAGAATCATTTTTTATAATGCAATCTAATGAAATGGTATCTCCTTTTTTTAATGCAGATACTTTATCAGATTTAAATTCTTCAGTGATTGCTTTGTATAAATAATCCAGAGCTAAAATATGATTATATCCTTGTGTTATTTTTTCATCACTATGCTCGCTGTTTATTAGTAAATCATTTGTTAATGTATCAGTTGTCGTCTGTCCATATATTGATTTTCGATATTCTTCACCTGTATATTTATTTGAAATATATTTATCAGTATAAATAGTCGTGCAAGGTAGTGTCATCTTATTATCAATTGTTGAATAATTTTCTCTGTCTATTGCAAGTGATATTGCTTTTCTAAAATTCAAATTATTTAAAATATTTTTATTATATTCGCCTTCTCGGCTTATTAATGAATCATAATCTGAATTTAGTACAAGTCTTTCAATTGTTGTTGTTGGCTCATATACAAGAGATGAACTTTTCTGAAATGAATATAAAGTATTATTGTTATTCAAGTAGTCTAATTCCCCTTTTAAAAACATCTCATTAGCCTTTTCATCGTCGCTTATATAATTGACAATAATTTTTTCAGCTTGATACTCACTACTATTGTAAAATTTTTCATTTTTAGTTAAGATGACTTTATCTGCTAAAATCTCACTGACTTTATATGGGCCATAAGAATTATAATGATCAACACTTCCTTGTTGATACTCACTAACCTTTCTAACATCATTCTCTTTAGATAATGAATTATATAAATCATAATCGACCAAGAAATTATATTCAAGAAGAGACATTACACTGTCTTGTGAAATTGAGTTTTTAAAATATAATCTTATTTTATAATCATCTATTTTTTTAATACCAACTTTATTAAAGCTAACTTCAGTTGTATCTTTATAATTAACACTCAGCATCAATTTATATGGAGTTGTTATATCTTCCGATGATATGTTTTTAACAAAATAATTTAAATCATCATATAAAGAAGATAAAGAATAAGGTTCAATATTATCCCCAGCTATTGTTGAATTATTAGCTTCTTTTCTGACAATAAGTGTATGATTATCAAATTCAACCATATTGATATATGGCATATCAACCAATAAAGATTCAGAAATATTAGCAATCAATTCACTGTTATCAATTGTCACTAATTTTAACCATTCATCATAATTCTTTGTATAAAACTCTTTATTTGCACTATAAAAATTAAGATATGATTGAAGTTCCATATCATCTGTTATTCTTCTTTTACCATCGCTTCTTATCGTATCATAATATGCAAAAAAACTGTTTGCTAAGAAAAATAATGAAGCATCAATTATTCTTTGACCTTTTAATGATACAGTAGAAGTTTTATCAAAAGTTGAATTATATATGAGAGTATATAAAGAAGCTTTAGTATTTGAGGAAAAGAGGTTGGAAATTAATTGATTTTCTTTATATATATTCAAGTAATAGTTAGCATCAATTGGTGAAAAATCACCTTGTTTTTGATAAATGTCATAATAAGAAACAAGTTGATATCTGTTTTGTTTATTATAAGTTTTGGCATTGACAAGCGGATAGCTATCTGTAAATAATGAAGCTTTGTCATTATTATATTTAGAATCTAAAAGAAGTTTCATCGATTCAACATAATCATCAGCTTTTATACTTCTTCCATTTTGAAAAGTCACATCTTTTCTTAAATTGATATCATATATTGATTTGCTAGAGGGATTTCCAACACTTTCATAATACATTTCTCTTTCATCATCAGTTAGTACTGAAGAAGATACTTCAACAGGTTTTTCACTTGCATATTCTAAATTGTATTCATAGCCTGTATGATCAGAGTTATAAGTTTTAGAATACAAACCCATTGATGTAAAAGATGCTATATAATCGTCATCTTCTTTTAAGTTTTGATGATTATTTAATGATGTAAGATTTGAACTTATATACGTATTAAACGTATATTCAGTTGCTTTCTCTTTTTTGCATGAAGATAATGATAGTAAAGAAACTAATGTAATTAATGCTATTTTCTTTTTCATAAAACTCATTTCACTCCATTAAATTTAGAAAATTCAAATCCTATATGATAATAAATTGAATCCAACGATGAGTATGTAAAAACATAATCAACTATTATGCGAGTTGGAATAGTATCATTTTCATCTGCATATTCAACGATAATTTCAGGTTGGAAAAAGGAAGCGTAGGTGAATTCTTGGTTATAAATATTCTTGTTTGTTTTTGTAAGATAAGTAGCCAAACTATCACCTGTTACTGGATAGTTTCTTACTAATTTTTCAAACATTTTTAAGGTTGAATCAGGCTTAGCAAATTGAATATCAATAGTTCTTTTAGTTTTACCAGTTGATGAGTCAGTAGCTGTATAATCAACTACTTTTTGCATATCAATTGAATCATCAAATTCAACATACAAATCATTTAGGGTATTTTTATAAAGAAGCACATCATTATTTGTATCAATATCACCATTTTTTAAAACATATCCAGCATCGATTAAATCAATACCTATTGTTTCATCCTCTTTTACATTTGTTGATATTTTAATTCCATTACCGATGTAATTTAAAGTGGTTAATTTATTGCTCTCTTTATAAATATCAATCGTTCCCATTTTCTTATTTTCAACAAATTTAAATTTAACATTAGTGGTGTCTTTATAGGTTATATAGTAAGAAGTAGAGTCAATTAACTCTTTAGTAACATTTTGACTCTTTGTAGTGCCTGTTGCTTTATTTGCTATTTCTAACTTAAAAGACTTATCATTCTCACTATAATAAAAAGTCATTTGAATTTCTTGATTATTTTCATTATAACTTCCTTGGTATTTATTTTCACCAGTTGTTTTTGTATAAACATATTTTGGTTTAGTTGAATATCCGTAATCAATAACTTCTTCAATCTTGCTATCACTATAGCTGATGGTGCTTTGGAAATTATCAAATAAATTTTTAGAACCAGATTGAGGAACCAAACTATTAGGTAATTGTCTTCCTGAATTGTCGTACCATAATCCTTGAATGGTCAAACTATAATTTCTTAAAGGAAGCAAGCTTTTTACAATTTCAGATAAAGTATTATCATTCAATTTTTCAGGAACCTCTTTATCACTTATATATTTTTCAACACCCTGTGAAGTTAAATCTATTTCATCACTTATAAGTGCGTAATTACCAGCTATATCATATTGTTCTTGTAAGAAATTATATATTCTATTATAAACAGTATATACAGGCACGTTTTTAGTCACAGTGTTCCCTTGAAAATCTTGAAATTCAACATCTTTAAAATCAATAACTATGTGATCACCTTGAATTGTATTATAAAAATCAGTTCCAACAATTCTTGATTTTCTTTGATCAATTAACATCATCGGACCTCTTAAATATTTAGTCGCTAAAGAAACATCACTTGACAAATCTACATATAAAGATTCACTACCATCGTCATTAGTTATAGTACTTACTAAATCAGGATCCATTGAATATGCTGTTGAAAAAATATAGTCATCTAGTGATGAACCTGTGTCACTTGGTAATACTTGTAGTCCAGTTCCATTAAGTCCATCCATCTCAAATTTATATGTTTTTTCATTACTGCCATCTTTTAAATATCCACTATAAGTTTTTGTTATTTTTGAATTACCACTATAAAAGAATGTATAATTTTCATTGTGAACTACCTGATAAAATTTTTGAGTCAATTTATCATTATTTGTTTCTAGTCTTATAAAGGCATATTTTTTATCAATTTTAGAAATATGATTCATGAATTGGGATTTCTTTTTAGAAAAAACTTCAAAATTTAAGGTTGCTGTCTTTTTATCAGCAGTTATTATTTTTGCAATGACCTTCCCAGGATTTACAAATTCAATCAAGTGATTATTTTGTTCACTGATAATAGCATTCGATAAACTATTTTTAGTAAGTTCGATAGTGAAAGACACCTTTACATCATTAGTGTATTGAATTAAAGAAGCAACATCAACAACATCACCTACTCCAACATATAATTTATCAGCAATTACTTGTATTGATTCTACTTCATCATTTAAACGAGGTATTGAATTAGTTTTTGAACATGAAAAAAGAGTTAAATTTAATGATATAAGACCTAATAATATTTTTCTTTTTTTCATAAGCACACTTATTTTAACGCAAATTGTTTAATAAAAATTAAAATTTAATTAAACCGTAACTTTTAATTTAAGGTATTACACATAGCCTAGATTCTGTTGAATT
>CALBLI010000048.1 GCA_937896065.1 uncultured Caryophanales bacterium
GAATCACTTATAAATTCGATATATGAAGGATGTCTAAAATCTTTATAATCACCTTCCTTTCTCATTGTAGTGACTGTGATTTTATAGTCATCAATTTTAAAAGAAAAATTACCCGTTTTTATAAAAGATATTTCATATGGAAGAATGTTTTTTAAAACCTCTGGTTTTAATGATGTAACAAAATCTAAATCATTAGATTTTTTATTTAACAGAGCATCTCTTAAATATCCACCAACTAAATATGTTTTCTCATTTAACAATGAGAAAACATAATCGATCACCTTATCTTGTTCAATTTTTTTCACAAATAAAAAACCACCTATAATATTATAGGTGGTAAATAACTATTCTTGAAGAAATTAGCTATTTTTAACAAGTTCTTTTAAAGTTTTGCTTGGCTTAAATTTAACAGCTTTAGTAGCAGGAATGGTGATTTTCTTGTTGGAATCAGATGGATTGACACCTGTTCTTTCTTTTCTAACAACAACTTCAAAAGTTCCAAAGCCTGGAATTCTGACACCATCTTTCTTGGAATCAAGTAATCCTTCAGCAATTGCTGAAAAGACAACTTCGACTGCCTTTGTTGCATCACCTTTGGTCATTTTGACCTTTTCAACTAATTGAGCTGCTAATTCGTCTTTAGCTAAAAATGTTTTTTTGTCTGCCATATTGCATACCTACCTTTCTATTAAACTATATCACACAAAAAGTATAATTACAATAAAAAAATGTTAAAAATGTGCGATTTTATCGGCTTTTTTACTATTTGATTATCTCTTGAAGATCATTTCTTTTACTTCTTACTATAAGTTTTAATGGACAAGAATTAAAACCAAAAGTGTTTCTGATCAAATTCTCTAAATATCTTCGATATGAAAAATGAAAATAATTAGGATTGTTGACAAATAATATGAAAGTAGGAATTTTACCATCAACTTGTGTACAATATGATATTTTCAACCTACCACCATTAAAGTCAGGTGCTTCATTATCCATTTGAGCTTTCATAATCATTGAATTTAAAAGTGACGATGGTACCTTTTTAGTTAAAGTACTTTCAAGTTCATCAATAGCTTTAAATAATGAATTAATATTAGAACCAGTAAGAGCTGATAAATATACAATTGGTGCATAACTTAAAAACTTAAATTCAGCTTTGATGAGTTTTGTAAACTTGATTTGATCATCTTGATTATGAGAATGCAAATCCCACTTGTTGACAACAATGATGACTGGTTTATCATTATCAACAGCATATGATGAAACATGAATATCTTGTGATTTGATACCATCACTGGCATCAATTAGAAGAAGAATAATATCTGCTCTATGACAACTATCTTCAGTTCTAATAACTGAATATTTGTCCAAATCATCTAAAACTTTGCCAGGTCTTTTTACACCTGCTGTATCAATTAAAACGTATTCTTTATCATCTTTTTTAAATTTAATGTCAACTGAATCTCTAGTTGTTCCTGATGTATCGGAAACAATTACACGATCATATCCGATTATTTTATTGGCTAAAGATGACTTACCAACATTTGGGCGACCAATAAGTGCAAATGTTAGTGCTCCTTCATATTCATTTATTTTCTCTTTAGGAAGAAGAGAATTAACTTCATCAAGCATATCACCTAAACCCAAACCATGTTCAGCTGATATTGGAAATACTTTATCAAGTCCAAGTGAATAAAAATCACTTATTAATGAATACAAAGAAGTATCATCAACTTTATTGACTGCTAATATGACTGGTTTTTTAATTTTAATTAATCTTTTACCAAGGTTTATCTCATCGCTTGTTAAACCTATTCTTCCATCAGTTACAAAAATGATGATATCTGCTTCATTGATTGCAATTTCAACTTGGGCCTGAACCTCTTTCTGAAAAGGTAAATTTTCACCGGTTACTCCACCTGTATCAATGAGCGTAAAAGTTTTATCAAGCCAAGAAACAAAACCATATTTTCGATCACGAGTAACACCTCTATCTTTAGAAGTGATAGCATCTCTTGTACCTGTTAGTCTATTAAATAAAGTCGACTTACCACTGGATGGTGAACCAACTAAAACTACTTTTCCATAACTTTCCATAATATATTTCCTTATTAATATTATTTATTTTCTAATTTATACCCAGTCTTTTTGACAAACAATTCAATTATTTTATCAATCTCTTCTTCTATTGTTAAGTTGGAAGTATCTAACACAATTGCATCACTAGCTTTTGTAAGTGGAGAGTTTTCTCTTGTTGAATCAATATAATCCCTTCTTTCAATATCTTTAACAATATCTTCATATTCAACTTTGTCACCTTTTTCAAGCATCTCATGATATCTTCTTTGAGCACGGGCATCGACTGTTGCGACTTGATATATCTTTAAATCAGCATTTGGTAAAACAACAGTTGCTATGTCTCTTCCATCCATAACAACATTATTTGATCTTGCAAATTCTTGTTGAATCTTGACCATCTCTTCTCTGACATCTTTATGCTTACAAGCTTCAGAAACATTTTTAGAAACATCTAATTCTCTGATTCTTTTTGTTATATTAGTACCATTTAAAAAGATACTTTCATCTTCCTTCATATCTAATTTAAATGATTTTAAAGCAATAGTTGCCAAAGCTGAATCATCACATGGATAATTCAAATTCATCATATGAAGAGCAAAGGCTCTATACATGCTTCCTGTATCTAAATAAACAAAATTTAGACGTTTAGAGACACCTTTACCAGCAGTTGACTTACCACTAGCTGCTGGTCCATCTATAGCAATTGAATAATATTTCATCATTTAATAACCCCCATCAAAGTAAAGACAACGAAGCAAATGATTAGACAGCTAATCATTATAAGAGCTAAATAAAAAATAATTTTAGATATTATTTTATTATTTCTAGAAAAAAAGTTTTTGAGATAATATCTTTTGAATTTAGCAAATTTATTTTTCCAGCTTATTTTTTCTTTTTCTTTAATCTCACTAGCTGACATTATTCTATCAATAGATTTTGAAACTTTCAAATCTTCATCATCACTTAAAAATGAATAGCGTTCCATTTTTGATATATTTTTTCTTTCTTCTTCAAATAAAATAACGCGGTAACTATTTTTCATACAAATATTATATATGATTATCACTTTTTAGAAAATAATTGACTACTTTTTATTAAAAATATTTTATTAATGGATTTAAATAAAAAATACTGCATAAGTTTTTTTATGCAACTTGAAAACTTTTAGTTGGTATTAATATAATCTTTTTTTATTTTTAATTGTTATTGGATATCAAATTGACATGGAAATGATTTGAATAAAAATATATAAACTAATCTCGATTTTTCTATTTGATAGATGCTCTATATTCGTCTCTAATCTGCGATATAGAAACTAATTGTTTTCCTCTTTTTACATAAAAATAATCAAATGCATTTACTCTTCTATCTTTATTTAACATAATAGCTGCAATATCGTGCATTGATTTTGTTTTACCATTATAAGTGAGTTTGCCAGTATCATCACTTAAAATTGCATTTTGACCATCTTTTAAATAAAAAGGTTCACCAATTGTAAAGTATCCAGCATTAACCATTTCTTTTACAGATACTTTCAAAGGTTTTATATCAAATACAGCAAGTTCAACATCACTTATTTCTTCTTTAACACCATTAATTCTTCTTTGACCATATTTTATGTACTTGTCATCTCTTTCTATCATTGTAAAGTTTCTTCCCATTCTTTTAGAAACAGCGCCAGTTGTCATTGTTCCACCAAATGGATCTAAAATAAGATTATCTTTTTCTGTAAATAAAGCAATTATTCTATACAAAAGAGCTTCAGGTTTTTGTGTATTATGCAGTTTTTTATCTTTATCATCTTTTAGTCTTTCATTCCCTGAACAGACAGGAAACTCCCAAATTGAGCCCATTTGTTTTCCACCATTTAAATACTTACCTGTCTTATAATTGAATGTAAATTTTGATTTTTTACTTTTAGCTGCCCAAATTAGTGTTTCATGAGAATTATTTAATCTAGTTCCTCCAAAATTTGGAGTAGGATTTGTTTTTTTCCAAATAATATCATTTATTACCCAAAAACCTAATTCTCTAAGTATTGATCCTATTTCATAAATGGATTGCATGCCAGAAATAACACAAATTGTGCCGTCATCTTTAAGCAATCTTCTTACTTCAAATAGCCACTTTTTTGTAAATTCTTTATATGCATCCATTGATGGAAATTTATCCCAATCATCATCGCACCCATCAAACTCAGTACCTTCAACTCTATAAAGTTTCTTTCCTTGGTCTATTTGCATAAAATATGGTGGATCGGCAAAACAAAAATCAAACAATTTTTCAGGCAATTTCCTCATGGTATCTATCGTATCACCCTTAAGTATTTTATTAATATATTCCATAATTTTTACACCTTTTCATTTTCATTTTTTTCTCTCATTGCTTTTGCTTTTTGTAAGTTATCACCAGAAGAAAACAATTCGTCTCTCAAGAGTCTATATTCTTCATTATCAGACATCAATTTCTTCCAGTAATTGGAACTAAGATTACATAATGCTTCTAAAATTTGTTGACTTGTTCCAAAATCTGGCATATCAACATCATTTTTATTTTTATGTTCACTTCGATAATTAGTAAGTATAGAAATAATTTCATTCCATGCATTATTTCCAGCTTTTAGTGATGCAAAGAATTCACTGCCATAATATAAATGCAATAAAGTGTTTTCAAAATTTTCATTTTGCATTTCACAAAGATAATATTTTTTGTTTTTTACAAGTGAATCGTCGACAAACCACATACTAGCATCTATATGAACTTTTGGAAATGTATTTCGAACAAGTTCTACTTTTTTATGAAAATTTTGATATTGTCCTCTTTTTTTAGTACTGTCATGATCATCTCTAATTTTCATTTCAACTAGATAATAATTATCATCATCATCTTTAAAAAATTGATCTAAATTCAGAACTTCATCCGTATCATTCACTTTTAATTTTTTAATAAGATTTGTATAGCCTAATCTTTCTATACAAATAGATGTTAGTTCTTCAAATATGTCACCAAATTTGATTTCCCGACTTTGTGTTACATTTTGAACAACCTTACTTTTAGCATTTGAAAGTCTAAATAATCCACAGTAACGGAGCGGATTATCAATTATGTTTTCTAAAAGTGAAAGGTAAAAATCATCACCAGTTTTAATGTGCTTTTCTAGTAATTTAAAGAAATCATCATTTGATATTATCATATGTTCTTACATGAAAATTATACAATAAAATAAAATAACTCTCAATTTACAAATAGATTAAATTTAAACGTTATTACTAGAATGTTCGGTATTTCTATTAACCTAGTTTATTTATAATTTTTAAGAAGTTATTTATATAATTATTTTATATACATTATTGCATTATAAAAATAATTGACTGCTTTTTATTGAAAAAAAGTCGCCCAACCAATAAAATATAAAAGCTGCCACTATAGCTCAGTCGGTAGAGCAACTGATTCGTAATCAGTAGGTCGGAAGTTCGATTCTTCTTGGTGGCACCATTGTTTATGTTATTTTAATATAAAGATGTTTAACATAGTCTAGTTTTTTCTTAATTAGTCGCTTTAAATATTATTTTTATTTATCACACTTACGCTGATGAAGGGTGATGAGGGTGTCGAGGTTATCAAGCAATACGGATATTTTGTCCTCTTCTTTTTTGTTATATGTTAATTTAATATCTTTATCCTTCAAAATTGAAGAATATCTTTTATAGCCTTCATTTTTAGGCAAATTAAAGCTCAATAAATGATAAAAATAATTGCCATTAACATTATCTAAAAAATATGCTTTAACACCATCAGAAGCCACCAAAAATGGACTTTTAGGTTTATAAAGTGATAATGTATGATCTCCAAATAAAACTATTTGCTCATAATTTCTAAATGGAGCATTATTTGAATATCCTGCTATTGGTTCATTCCCTTGTTGAATTACTTCATATTTAGCAAATTTTACAGGATTAAAATCAATATTAATTGATTGTGACTTTAAGACTTCTCCTAATTTACGCTGTTCCCAAGCATGATTATTTATCATACGTCTACTTTTCATTATTTATTAAAGTATCAATATCTAAAAATGCATTATGCAAATCTTCAACATGGTAAATCTCATACATATTATAAATAAACTGAGTAAGATTGTTCTTTTTTAAAATATCTAAAACCGAACTAGTGCTTATGTTTTTATAATTAGAATAACTTTCAATAAGATAGACAAAAAAATCAAATTCTTTATTCATACATTTTCCTTTATATAAGGTGATTTTCTAGGATCACCTGTTTCCTCTTCTACTTTCCAAATTTGAAATATAGCTTCTGGACTAAAATACCACATCTTCATATTTTTATTTATGAGCATTGAATGTGTTTTAGATTTTGAGAACAAATCAAACGCATCAATATTTGAAATTTTCTTTTCATCAGCTATATAAGAACACACTACTGCTTCAAGCCAATATATTTTTTCAGTTTCAACAACATTATTCATTTAGTATCACCTCATTTTTAAAATTTAAACAAACAAGTGCTTTTTCACTTAGAAACACATATTGGTCTTTTAACTTTTGTGGAAGAAGCAAAGCCAGTGCAGTATTTTCATCAATATTGCCTGAAATATAACTATTAATAACAAAAATTGTAGAATCATTAGCTATTGGTCCAATAACAATATCATATTTATGCTCTTTAATTATTCCCTTTCTATTTGCAACAACAAATTCTAACCAGTCTTTATTTGGAGATTTAAATTCTAAAACTTTTAATGTTTTTAATTTATCAATATCTAAATTATAGGCATTGATAGTTGGCTTACCATAACCAACTCTATTTGTTTTTACTATAGACCAGGTTTTTGCTTGTTCAAAGTCACTAGTTGTATAAAATCCACAGCCAAAATCAAGATTTTTTCTTCCAGAAATGATATTTGGAACATTTACTCTTTGATTACTGCCATGATATATTTCCATTATCTAAATCCTCCTTTTTATGTTAAAACTATATAAACATTTTTTCAAGTAATGTTTTTTTAAAATTTTTAAGTTTATCACACTTACGCTGATGAAGTGATCAATTTAAATGATCACTTTTTATTTTTTTATTTTTTTAACTTCACTATTTTTTATATTAATAAACTTATTATGTAAACTACACTTTGTGTATCTTAGCTAAACCTCCAATTGCTGTTTCTTTATAATTAGAAGATAAATCTTTACCCGTTTCTTTCATAACAGCAATTACTTCATCAAGTGATATTGTATTTTGTCTATGTGGAACTAAATGTTTGGCAAATATATATGAATTATAGGCTTTTATTGCTGATATTGAATTTCTTTCAATACATGGAATAGCAACATATCCACCTACTGGATCGCAAGTCAGTCCCAATTGATGTTCAAGTGCCATCTCAGAGGCATATTCAATATAGTCTAAACCAAGATGATTACAAGCACATAAGGCACCAGCTGCCATACAAGTAGCCGAGCCAATCTCGGCTTGACAGCCACCAACAGCACCAGAAATAGTTGCATTTGCTTTAATCAAGCCACCGATGATTCCAGAAACTATTAATCCATTTATTATATCTTCTTCTTTAACATTTAATTGTTTCTTTAAATAATATAAAACTGCAGGTAAGACACCAGCTGAACCACAAGTAGGTGCCGTCACAACTTCTCCGCCTGAAGTATTAACTTCACTCACTGCATATGCATATGTTGAAATATATAAATCTCTTTTATCATCATCTTTACAAGCTATAGTTTCTTTATATAAAGTTGGTGCAATTCTTTTAATATGGAGTTTACCAGCTATATATCCCTCGGTTACTAATCCTTCTTCAACTTCTTTTTCAACATGCAAAAGAATGTTTTTTAAATAGTCAATGATGTCATCATCATCGAATTCCTTAACAAAATCAATATAGGAAATATTTTTATTTTTAATATATTCTTTTACTTCTTTAAAAGAAGAAAAAGGATAAACAAGTTTATCTTTTTCACTTTCTCCACCTTTCTTTTCAATCTGACCACCACCTATTGAATAATATGTTTCTTCTTTAACAAGCTTTTCATTTACATAAGCTTTTAAAGTCATTGTGTTTGGAAAGTCAACCTGTGTTTTATAATCAAATATGACGTTACAATCTTTCAAGGTGCTTTTAATTATTTTATCGGTTAAATGACCTTTACCAGTTAAAGCAAGTGATCCATATAAAGTAACTTCAAAGTGATAATTTGTCTTTTTATCAATTTCATTTAAAAATGCTAAACAAATTCGATATGGTCCTATTGTATGACTTGATGATGGACCAGGTCCTATTCTATATAAATCTTTAAGTGAACAAAACATAATTTGATAATCTTTCTTAGTTTAAATATTATAAACTAGTATTTTCTTCTTTTCATCTTTAAATCCTCAATATCATCAAACAAGTAACATTTATTTAAATTATTTTCTTTGTTATATGTAAAAAAGCCAGTATAAATAAAAATTATACTGGCTTTTTTATATAAATTATTAAATGTTATTTAATGACTTTTTCTTCTTTTAAAAGAAGTTCAACATCAGTGTCTTTGACTTTCTTAAGTCCAATCTTCATAGCGAGTTTGATAAATAAAGGAAGTTTCATATCATCAACTGGTTTTTTATCTCTAATGTAGTATGTTGCTTTAAGTAAATCTCTTAAATCATATTCGGAACCCCAAACTTCAGGAACACCTCTTTCAACATTCATCAAAGTATAAACAGCTTCCATACCAGTTCTGATTGAATACTCTGTAGTAAAGATACAATCTCTTGGAGTCTCAGCAAACTGACCGACAAATGCAAAGTTGACCGCACCAAGAGGAACAACTTTAGGTCTATCTTCATTCTTTCTTGGTTGGAAGAAAGCATCGATATATGGCATATATGAGGTTGTTGTATTACATTTATTTTTTGCTAATTCTTCAATCTTATTGATTGGGCAACCTATATGATATAACCATTCCATAGCCACCTCATAGCCTTTGCAATCTTTCATAGGTTTCTTAACATAATTACCTTCTTTATCAGTAGTTAAAGCATAGAACCAAACTAAAATATCATTAGGATTTTGTGATTTGAATTGAGGTTGTCTATTAATAGTCCATGAGCAGTACCAATTATTGACTGAATCTTTGACAGTGACAATACCACCAGTTGTGACTTTTCCAAGTCGTGGATCTCTTTTACAAACATTTTTAATCAATGAAATGATTTCATCATCTGATGTTTGAATAGTAGCTGACATCCAGTTAGTTTCTTTGATATTTCCACAGAAGACTTCAGGTTTACCAAAACTGCCATCATTTACTTGCTTAGCAATATTATTCCATAAATCCCAACTTTCACCTTTTCCTTCAACTAGTTTTGATAAATCAGGTGCTGTATTTTGATCACCATAGCAAGTAGAATCAGTACAACAACCATTGGTGATGAACACTAAATCATCTTCAGTTAAATCAATTGTTTTTTCTTCACCATTACTTGATTTCATAACGATGGATTTAGCAACTTTCTTATTTCCAGATACATCGAAGATGACATTTTTAACATCAGAGTCAAAATCAAAATGAACACCCTTTTCTTTTAACCAATTTTGAAGAGGTAAAATCATAGATTCATATTGATTATATTTTGTAAATCTTAAAGCAGTAAAATCAGGTAATCCATCAATGTGATGAATGAAACGATGCAAATATCTTTTCATTTCAAGTGCTGATGACCATCTTTGGAAAGCAAACATAGTTTGCCAATAGAGCCAAAAGTTAGATTTAAAGAATTCTTCATCTAAGACATCAGATATTTTTTTATCTTCTAAGTCCTTCTCAGGAGTCATATAGAACTTTAATAATTCTTCTTGTGCTTTATCAGATAAACCATTCAATTTATCAGTATGAGCGTCTTCTCCTCTATTGACTGTTGCACGGCATAAAGAATAGTTAGGGTCTTCTAAATTTAAGTAGTAATAATAATCTAATACTGACATTGATGGATCTTCATATGATGGAATATCTTTATACATATCCCACATGACTTCAAAATGATTGTCCATTTCTCTTCCACCTCTCATGTAGAAGCCTTTATCTGGATTATTGCTTCCATCACAGCTACCACCAGAAACTGGAAGTTTCTCTAAAATGTGGATGCGATCTCCTTTAACATGGCCATCTCTTACTAGATAAAAAGCAGATGAGAGTCCAGCTAAACCTGAACCAATAATATAAGCTGATTTTTTATCAGCACCTTTAGGTTTTCTTGCATGTACAAATGCATCATAGTTACCAGCAGAATAAAACATCTTTGATACCTCCTTTACAAGTAACATCAAAATTATAAAAAAATATATTTTAAAAAAAATATACAGTTTCTTTTAAATGTTCAGTTTTTAATCACTGAAATAAAACTGTATATTTTTTTATCATTTTTTATTTTTTGATAAGATTTTAAAATTTAAAATTTTCTAAAGAATGGATCATTGTTTTATCCATAAGTGTTGATAATTTGTTTATCAGCTCTTCAGGTTCTTCTCTCATATTAGTTTTAACCCAATCAAAAACCAAACCTGCAAAAGCATATTTATAAAAATTAGCAACAAACTTTTTATCTTCATCTTTTATAGTCATTGTTGCTGACTGCTCAACAATGACATCGTATAAAAGTGAGTAAGTCCAATTATAAATATAATTTTCTAAATATTCTTTTCTTATTGAATGATAAACATTGATAATAAATGATTTATTTTCTTTCATATTGACAAGCAGTGCTAAAAATCCTTCTTGCCAAGTGAAATAAGACTTTTTATCTTTTAATATTTTTTCACCTTCAACTAAAAAATACCACTCTAAAAGATCATATATATCTTTAAAGTGGTAGTAAAAAGTCATTCGGTTTATTCCACAATCATCAGTTATGTCATTGATAGTTATTTTATCTAATGGTTTACTAGCCAATTGCTTTTTTAGTGAATTAGCTAAAGCATATTTGGTGATTTGCGACATTTTATTTATAAAACTTCAGTTTGATCTTTAACCTCAGTTTCTCCATAATAGAGTTTTAAATTTTCATTATATTCTGTTTCAAAACCAATACGCATGACAACAACAGGATCGCTTTCAGTGACGGTTAAAAAATCAGTAGTAGATACAGCGTATGGGACTCTACTTCCATCAATTTTATTGGTGCATGCTTTAAGACCAACTAAAAATTTTGATGCTTTTACAACGTTCTCGCCAACTTTAGTAGAAAATTGATCAACTGTGAAAGTTAAATCTTCTTCTCCACGAGAAACTATGCAGTCAAACATAACGTAATAAGTATCAGGATTTGGAAGCTCATCTTTGTAAACTCTTAAAGTGTATCCGCTACCTAGTTTTTTCTTATACATTCTTAATTCTTTAACTGTTGAAGTTGAAGCTGAAGAAGATGTCACATTTGAAGCAACACTTGATGTTGGTGTATTACCTCCATTATCGCTTGAGCCACATGAAGTTAATGCGAGTGAAAATAGTGGTATTAATAATAAATTTTTAATTTTTTTCATTTCAATATTTCTCCTACCTTTTATTATACACTAATATAATAGCAATTAGTTAAAATTATATAAAGACACGTTTAGATATTTCTCATCATAACTTGTTCCTGCATGATGAGATTTTAAATTTGCACTGTAGTCATCTTTAAATACGCTATCATCTTTTGATATCAAAAGATAATCTAAAACAAGTTCATCAAATTTTTCACATGGTTCGCCTTTACCAAAGATTTCTTTTTCTTTAATTTCTTCTTTATTAAAGATATAGAAATGTTCTCCATAATACTGCTTTGCTAAAGTCTCAAACTCTTCTTTTTTATCATCTAAGACTTCAAACATAGCCGCTCTTCCTTCAAGAGCATAAGCTTTCATTTTTAATGTATCATAAAAATCTTGATGTTCTTTGATATTAAAATATGTCGCATTTTTATGACCATGATCGGCAAGAAGAATGAATAATGTATCTTTATGAGCTTCTGTTAATTTTTTAAGTTCTTCATCAAATTGCTGAATATATTTACGTATCTTTTTACTACCAACGCCATATCTATGAAGTGATGAATCAGGCTCAGTGTGATAAATATAAGTGAAATCATTTTCATTAATAAGCTTGCTTGCTTTTTTAAAATATTTTTTAACATTATCTTTAGGATAAGTAAATGATTGAATCATGTTAGCTTTGATTCCTTTTTGATTCATCAATGCAATGATTGAATCATATGGAAGCACATCACTCATTTTCTCATCAATTTTAGTTTTATTATCAGCTAGAACATTAAAAAACATGACAATTGGAAGAACATATTTGTTTAATTTCTCAGTCCAACCTAACCAGCCTGTTTCACATGGATATTTTGCAGAAAGCAGCGAAGTAGTTGCAGCAACAGTAGTTGGTGGAAAAACCGAAGAAATGACAATTGAATTATGTTCTCTAATAAATGGGCAATACTTATAATAGACTTCTTGAATATGCTTAGAAAATCCGTCAAGTAAAATGAGAGCAACTTTCTTATTTTTATTTCTCTTCAATCTATCATCTAAGCTTCTAAGCGATGGATGATAAGTATCTAAATGAAAATATTTCAAAATTGAATTAGATACTGATACTAGATTTTCATCATCATAAAATAAATTCTCACTCATATTAAATAGCCTCCTTAATTTTTTTAGCTAATGAATGCACTTCTTTCTCAGATATGCAGCTTAAAGCAACTCTTATTTCAGTATTTGAAATTGGTGCTAAATAGATACCTTTTTCTTTTAAGTTTTCAATCACTGACAAAGAATCATATACAGGAATTGTTATAAAGAATCCTGATGAATAAGGATAAATTTTCAAATCAATTTCATCTTTTTCTTTGATAAAAATATTAGCTCTTTGCTTTAATAATTCTTTATTGTAAAGAATATTGTTTTTCATCTTAGTAAAACTATCATCATCACTTACTAGATCAGCAATAACATTCATTGCCATATGATTTGTAGTTGACCAAGATGATCTAGCTAAGATTGTCAGTTCTTTTACAACATCTTCACTCTCTTCATTTTTTGATAACAGAGCAAGTCCACCAATTCTTAGACCATATACTGAAAAAGATTTGGAAAATGAATAACATAAATATATGTCAACATATTCTTTTAAAATATCGATATTCTTATATAAATTTATCTTCACATCATCATCTGAATAATCAAAATAAGCTAAGTCATAAATAATATTTATTTTCTTATCTTTAACTGAGACTATATAATCTGTTAAATTTTTAAAATCAGTTTCAGTCAAACAATATCCAGTTGGATTTTGACATGGATCATTAATTAATATGGTAACTGACTTATAATCAGTCTCATCAATTATCTTTTTAATTGATTCTAAATTAAATTTATCATTGTCATCATAATTTTCATACATCAAATAAGGAGCATTAACACTCCTTGAAATAGAAATATAATTAGGCCATGATATTTTAGGAATCAATACTAATGAGTTTATTTTAGAAGCATGTGATATTGATAAATATAAAGCACCTGTTCCACCAGGAGTTGATATTATCTTCAAATTTGATTTATCTAAATCATAATAAGGAGATATAAACCATTTGATAATACTATTTTTATAATCTTTTGTTCCACTAACAGATGGATAGACTAAATCTTCTTCCTTGTTATGTTTTGAAATAGTATCTGATAGTGTTTTACTAAAAGCAAGTTTCTTTTCTTCATCAAAAAACATACCAATTGTTCCATTGATAATGTTTTTTACACCGCTTTTTCTTTTATTTTCAGCTTCTTCATTGAGCCTCAAAATGATATCACTAGGTATTGTTTTTTCCATAATCTATGTTTTTAAGTCTTTACCGCAAAAAGTATAGCAAAAAATGAAATAACAATAAAGAATTATCTAAATATTCTAAATAAATTGTTGAACATTTATATTAAAAGAGTATAATTAAATTAAAGTTACTAAATAGGAGATTCTATTTATGAAAAAGTTTAAAAAAATAAGTCTTATTTTTACCACATTCACTTTACTTTTTTCATCATGTAAAAAAAATAATAGTGATAATAATTCATCTTCAGATCCTCAAATTAATCTAAATGATGCATTACCTGATGTCAGTGTAAAAAAAGAAAGATTCACACCTATATCATATGATGAAGATTTAACTAATTTAGATACTTCTCTTGGAAACAAGCAATCATCATCTATTATGGATGTTAATAAAGATTATGCTGTCAGAGTTGTATCAAAAGGTGCTTATTTATCAAATAGTGATATTTCTTCTTATATTGAAGTTAAAGATCAATATGATAAAAACGTTTCATTTGATACTGCTTTATCATCATCAAATTCTCAAACAGCTTTTTTAATAACCAGTAAAGAAGGATATATTGAAGGTGAGTGTTACTCAATCACCTTAAAAAATGAAGCTCCTTTATTTTTTGAAAACAAGGATGAAAGCATTAGAAGACTTTCGTTTTCAATAAAAAAATCAGACACTAAAAATATAACTTATAAAAATGATTTTAAAAAGGCTGATTATTCTTCAATTATTGAAAATCATACTAATTTAGATATCAATTATTTGATTACTTCTTCTAAATTAAATGAACAAATAGTCAAAGGCGATATTGTCTTATTTGAAGATACAAATGACCAAGACAACAATGTTTACATTAAATTTTTAAGTCAAGAAAATTATGATTCAGGTAAATATAAAATCAATTACACTGATCCAAGTGCTGAGGAAATATTTGAAGATTTGGAAATTCATAAAGATTCATTGCAAATCAATATGGATGAAAACTTTAAATCTAGCAGTGATGAAGAAATTAAAAAGTCAATTCTAAATAGTGATTTCTTAAAAGAATATGCTGCTGCAATTGCCTATTCATATAATTTAGGTGATGGCTGGATTGACTTTTGGAAAAGTGCTAAAGTCATCATCTCATTTTATACGTTAAATTTGGAGCTCAATGCTAAAATATCAGTAACTTTCACACATAAAGACAAAGGTTTTGTCATCATGGCTAATCTGTGCTTTGAATACTCTCGCAAAGTGACAGTCTCTGCTGATTGCAAGATTAAAAAATTTGCTGGTATTCCATATGGAGCATCAATTAGCTGTGCTAATGCTGTTGATGATTTAGTAAGTGTCAAACTTCAGGTTTATTTAGCTAAGTCTGGAGTTTCACCAAAGGTTGAAGAAAAAGAACCAAATGATTTAAATTGGGATGATGCTAAAAGCGCCGTAGCTAATCTTGATAAGACTTTAGATACTGATGATAAAAAATCAGAAGCTATGAGTCAGCATATGGAAGGAGCAACTTTGATGGTTCTTTTAGGAACAATCAATATTCCTATTGCTGAGGTTTTAATGATTGATTTAGAAGTATATTTTTGTGCAACATTATCAGGTAGTGCTGGTCTTGCAATTGGTTATACTTGGAGTCAACATCAGGTTTGTTTACAATACTCCAATTCATCAAATAGCGATTCTTCAGCTTCTTCTTCTCCTGAAATTTCAAAAGCCGCTAGTGTTGAAAGTACCTTCTTTGGAAAATTGAATATTGATTTTTATCTCAAGTTTAGACTTTCTTTATATCTAGTTGGTCTTAAAAAATTGGTAAGGTTAACTGCTGATATTGATTTTGGAGTTTACTTGCAACTCACAGGTAGTGGCTCAATCAATTATAATATCACATCAAAAACTTTTAATTTAGAAGCTGGTGTGACTTTAGATATTGGCTTATTTATAAGGATCACTATCTCCATCATCTTATTTGATTATCATGCCTTCAACTATGATATATGTGAAATAAAAAGCTCTATGTTCAAATTAGGTTCTACTGATAGAATTGAAGAACTAGCCTCTGATATTAAAGTTGAACTTCATAAAAATGAAACTAAAATTGATGATACTAATTTGCTTACCTTCAATGTCTTTGATTCAAATTCATTTAAGCATACTATCAAAAAATATTCGTATAAAGCAAATAGAATTTATGTATCTGGATTTTTAGTAAATTCAAAAAGTGAACCCTTCTTTTCATCAATTGTACCAGGTGATGATAAATTAAAAATTGAAGATGGCAAAATCATTGTTAATTCATCACTCAACGAATTTGATTCTTCAATTATTGTATCAATCAAGTCACTTTCTTCTTCACCTGATAATAAAATAACAATCCCCGTCCACTATGTTAAAGAAGGCGTACATTATGTCACATTTGATGGAAGCGATAAAACTGCATATGTTGAAGGTGAAATAGTCAAATTTAAAATTCCTGAAGCTAAAGATGGATACCGTTTTAAAGGTTATTCAATCGATGGAGTCAATATTATTGATACATCAACTTACAAAATGGGTAAAACTGATATTGATTTTAAATCTATCTATGTTTCAAATCAAAAATTTAAAGTCACTTATTATGATGGCTTTAACAATAAAGTTGGTGAAGAAGAAGTTTTAAACGAAACTGCTGCTAAAGGATTAGATCCTAAAGTCAGAGATAAAAATATGGCTGGTTATATCTTCATCGGATATGATGTTGATTTAAATTCAGTAACTAAAGATATTGAAGCTCATGCCTTATATGTTAAAGTGGAGGCTAAATAAAATGAAAAAGAAATTATTTAAAGCATTTTTGATAGCTGCACTTCTTTTATCAACTAACAGCTGTAAAAAAGATGGATCTTCCACTTCATCTTCAACTTTAATTTTTGATGAAAATACATTCGGTAAAAATGATGGTATCACTAAGATTGAAGTCTTAAACGTTCCTTCATCTCCTATTGAAATTGGAAGATTTAAGGAAGCTGGTATCGCTCTTGAAATCACTTATGTAAATTATCAAGTTGAAAAATATCTTCTCGATGAAACCTTTTTTAAAGGTGAAGCAATATCACTTATTTCAACACCAGGTAAAAAACACATCACATTATTGTTTAAAGACAATCGCATATCTTTTGACGTTGAAATGATAGAGCCTAAAACACCAGTTTATTTCACTGTCACTTTCTTAGACCGCGATAATAATCAATTATCTAAAGATGTTGTCCCATATTTAGGAACTGCTAAATATAATGGTCACCAATTAGATGATTATATTGAAAATGATTACAAATATTCCTTTTCTTCTTGGTCTAGTTCACTTGAAAATATACATTGTGATTTAGAAGTAAAACCCATCTATGAAAAAAGGCATATTGTCTACGAAAAAGATTACACTTCTTATTATCCTTATATTCCATTAGCTTCAAGGTATCAATTTGCTCCCGACGATCATATCTTATTATATCTTGGAAGAATGAGTTATTTTCCACTTTCAATCTCAGATATTTATACTCATGATGATGAGTTAGGTAAGGAAATTGAGCTTACTTATGATGGTTCTAAATCTATTAAGAATACATTCTTACCTTATTTTAGAGAAGCTATAAGCAAAGCTTATTTTTATAACAAAGGTGATATCTACAATGGAACTTTAGAAGGTGAAGAAAACCTTTATTTTAAAGAAGATAGTTTCACCATGAATGATGAATTTGCATATACTAGTAATTCTAATAGTCCTAAATTCATCAAAAATTTAAGTGCACCTAATTATACGGGGACAACTAGATATGATGGAAGTGTATCGACATTTATGCCTCTTGATGAATTCAAAGTAAAACTTGCTGATAAATATCATGAGACAACTGTTAAAGATTACATCTATCCTAATGATCAAAAAGGGTTCTATCGAATGCTTATGACCTGTTCTATTGATGCATATATGGATATCAATGCTACTAAGATAAGTAGCACATCATATAAAATCAATTCCGTAAAATTTGGTTTCTTCCCTGTTTGGGATTCGATAAATTATATTAAAGAATTTTCTAAAACTATTTCTTTTAATGATGAAGCCATCGTTCCATTTGAAATAACTTCAAATGATATGTATGAATCTCTTAAGAATGGATTCAGTAAAAATATATAAATTACATACAGATTAAAAAAAGAGGATGATTAAATCATCCCCTTTTTTATTTAATATATAAATATAATTGATTACTATTCACCAAAATGTTTTAATGCACTACCTTTATATTCAATAGTATATTCTTTACCTGTTGGATCAACTTCAAAACATGGGAAGACATTAAGAAGTTCATTCTCTTTTGATTCAATCTGAGCTGTTTCAGTTGAGGTGTCAACATAATATGATGATTTACCATCGCTATTTGAAATCATTTTCCAAGTTAGTGCAAAGAAAACAGGTTTATATTCTTTATCTCCAATTTTTAAATTGAGTTCAGATGTTGGAATTATAACTGCTTTTCCAGTGTGATTTCTAGCAAGAAAAACCATCTTATAAACATATGTATCATCAGTCGATGTTTTTTCAATTTCTTCAACAAGTTTTCCATCATTATATTTATTAATATATAAGTCAAATGTAGTTGTGTTATCAGTTTCACCGCATGAGAATAATGAGAAAGATGCTAATAAAATAGTTGAAAGTTTAAAAATATTTTTCATAAGAATTCTCCTTATTTTTTTAATTATTATAACGCTTATAGCTTTTTTGTACAACTAAATTTAATTATTTTTTAAATTATCAGCGAATATTGTTGATTATTAATTTTATTGAATTATAATAGTAAGAAAAGTAGGAGAAGTATGAAAAATAATAAAATTGTTTCAATCGCTGTTGTAAACAGCAAAGGTCAAATAGTAATTCCAATAAATATTAGGCAATTATTTGATATTAATCCTGGTGATTCACTTGTGCTTCTGGCTGATAAAAATAAAGGCATCGCTATTATTAAAAGCGATGTCATCACTGATTTAGCTGAAAAAGGTAACAATGATGAATAATGACTATATTCTTGAAGTTAAACATTTAACTAAGATTTATCCTTCATTTAAATTAAATGATATCTCATTCAATTTCAAAAGAAATAAAATTATGGGCTTTATTGGAAGAAATGGGGCAGGTAAAACAACAACCATGAAAGCCATCTATAATCTTATTAAAATTGATGGCGGTGAAATTTTATATTGTGGTGAAAATATTTTAGAAAATGAAGAAAAAAATAAAAATGAAATCGGTCTTCTTTTTGGTGGACTCTCTTTCTATTTAAATAAAAAAGTTAAGGCTATTACTGATGTCACTAAAAGATTTTATAAAGAATTTGATTATGATTTATATCAAAGATGGATTTCTTTTTTTGATATTGATGAAAACAAGAAAATTAAAGAATTATCAAATGGTATGCGTGTTAAATATAATCTAGCCATTGCCTTATCTCATAATGCCAAAATCTTACTTCTTGATGAGCCAACATCAGGTCTTGATCCAATAAGCAGAGATGAGATACTTGATTGTTTCAATCAAATATCTTCTAAAGAAAATGTAACTATTCTTTTCTCTACTCATGTGATATCCGATTTAGATAAAATCGCAGATGATATTACTTATATTAAAGAAGGTAAAATAATATATACTGGTGATATTTTTAGTTTTAAAAATGATTATTTAAAAGTGATTGGTCAAAATATTGATGAGAATTTAAAAGAAAAGGTAGGTCATTACCGAAAAAAATTTGATACCTTTGAAGGTATTATTAAAAAAAGTGATGCTCAGCTATTTTTAAATTATAAACTTGAAGAAGCAACACTTGAAGATATCATGTTATTTATTGAAAGAGGTCATGAAGATGAAAAATTTATTATATAAAGAATTTAAACTATCCACTAATGTTCAAACTATCATTTTTACAATTCTAGCTTGCCTTGTAATCATTCCATCTTGGCCATCTTTAATTTCGTTCATGTATCCACTCATTGCTATTATCACCATCTTTCCTATAAGTAGTGCAAATCAGGACCCTTTATATACTTCTTTTCTTCCTATAAAGAAGAAAGACATCGTCAAAGCAAGGATTTTATATATTATGTGTATTGAAATCATCGCTATATTGATTTCTATCCCTTTTGCATTAATAAGAAAATATTTACTTAGTTCAATTATCTTAAATGATTTAGGCATCAACTTAGCTTTATATGGAATAGTATTATTTATCTATACTATCTTCAATCTTATTCTTATCCCTTGGGTATATAAAAAGATTGATAAAACAGCTTTACCTACGACTATTTCAACTATTATAATTATGTTTTTAATAGTCCTAATAATGATGGTTTTTATTCTTATTCCTCAAGCAGCTTTTTTTATAAATGATTACTCTACTTTGCCATCACTTTTAACTCAAATTTCAGTTCTTACTCTCGGGATTTTATTATTTATATCAAGTTATTTTTTAATTTATAAATTAGCTGGAAATAACTTTTTAAAGACTGATTTATAAAGAGTTTTTCTTTCAACAAACAACAAGCTTTCGAATTTGTATGTCACTTGTTACAATTATGTTTTTATCATCAAAATAAATAGTCGAATTAAGCCTTTCACTATCTTTTATTTTAGTGTTATTATTTGTGCAAGGAAAACTGGCATCACTATTTATCAATAGCTATTTTTAAAAAAATATTTGAATAAGATAAATCATAGTTGTTTGATTTATCTAAAATATTAAAAATGACCTGATACTAAGTATCAGGTCTACACATATGTACAAAGGAGAGTACTTATATATCTGCTATATCTATAGAAAGGAGGGTAACTAAGATATTAAGATATATATCTTCAAAAAAATATGAAAAAAATATAGGAGTGGTGCCCAGAGCCGGAATCGAACCGGCACAGATTATTAGTCTACAGGATTTTAAGTCCTGCGCGTCTACCGATTTCGCCACCTGGGCAAATAGTGGTGACTCGCAGGGGATTCGAACCCCTGACCCCTTGATTAAAAGTCAAGTGCTCTACCGACTGAGCTAGCGAGTCATCTATTTAGTTGGCTGGGGTAAGTGGACTCGAACCACTGCATGACAGAGTCAAAGTCTGTTGCCTTACCAGCTTGGCTATACCCCAATAAGTGGTGGGCAAGGGTGGATTCGGACCACCGAAGGTTTCCCAGCAGATTTACAGTCTGTCGCGTTTGACCACTTCGCTACTTACCCAAATAATTGCTTATGATGGTGGATGCTGAGGGGTTCGAACCCCCGACCTCCGCCGTGTAAAGGCGATGCTCTGACCAGCTGAGCTAAGCATCCCTAATTTCCAAGCCGAATTATTGTAACAAACTAGAAGTGATTATGCAATAAATTTTTTAAACAATTTGTGCAAAATCACTTCTAATTCAATATTTTATTTCTTTTCAGGTTTACCTAAGAGCTTAAACATATTTTTCTTATAAATTTCAACACCTGGTTGATTGAAAGGATTTACACCAATAAGATATGCACCAAAAGCTGTTGATCTAAAGAAGAAATAGACAAGATTTCCTAAATTATATGGATCCATCTTATCAATCTTTATTACATTACAAGGTGTATGACCATTTGAATGAGCATCTAAAGTTGCTCGATATGCTTTATCATTGACATATGATAATTTTTTACCTTGTAAATAATTCAAATTATCTAAATCTTTTTCATCACTTGGTATGACAACATCTTGTAATGGGCTGTCACATTCAATGATAGTCTCAAATAAAGTTGGTGTTCCTTCTTGAACAAATTGTCCGATTGAATGCAAATCAGTTGTGAAGATAGCAGATGAACAGAATAAGCCTTTATCTTCCTTTCCTTCAGATTCATCAATTAGTTGTTTTAACCACTCTTGGAAGAATCTTTCTTGTGGTTCATATGTTATAAACAATTCAGTATGATAATGTTGTTGACTAGCTAAAGCTTCTCTAGTAGCAGCATATTTATAACTTGGATTTTCAAGAGATGGAACTGAATATTCTTTTTCACCATCTTTAATTCCACGAATGAATTCTTTAATATCAATACCAGCTACTGCAATTGGAAGAAGACCAACAGGTGTGATGACTGAGAATCTTCCACCAATATCATCAGGAATAACAAATGTTTTATATCCTAATTGATCAGCTTCACTTCTTAAAGCACCTCTTTTCTTATCAGTTGTTGCAATAACAGCATCTTTTAAATAATTGACACCAAATTTTTTAATCATCAGATCTTTGACAAGTCTAAATGCAACAGCTGGTTCAGTTGTGGTTCCTGACTTTGATATAACATTGACTGCAAACTTTTTATTTTCTAAATGTTTTAAAACTTGTGCAGTATAAGTAGAGGATAGAGTATTACCCAAGAAGATTATTTCAAATTTATCTTCAGGATATAATCCTTCTAATGCTTCAATAATTGCTCTAGCTCCTAAATATGATCCACCGATTCCAATAACAACTAAAGCATCATAATTTTCACGAATTTTTTTAGCGGTTGAAACAATATCATCAATCTCTTCAACAGTCAATTTGCTTGCATAATCAGTCCAACCTAGAAAATCATTTCCAGCACCAGTTTTATTATCGATCATTGAAGCTATTTCACTAGCTTTACTATTTGCTTTAGAAAAGTCTAATTTATCAAAGACATTCCCATAAGTTTTTAAAGTCACCATACTGACTACCTCCAAAATCTTGAGATTATATTATATATCAAAATTTAATAAATGATTGTATAGTTTATTATTTAATGTTTTAAAATAATTAAACATTAATTCATTATATTTGATATTCTTTATTATTTTTAATTATGCTTTCAAGCATTATTAAATCATCAATAGTTGTTACTTTAAATGAAATAGAAGGTATATTAACGATATCTGTTTTATAATTTCCTTCTAATTTAATAGCTTTAGAATAATCATCAGTTGCCTTGTCATCATATTTTTCATAACATTTTTTGATGACATCAAGTGAAAAAGCTTGTGGTGTTGATACTCGATAGCAATTATCTCTATTTATGTATTCAAGTTTATCTTTCAAAATGATTGAGTCATAAATAGGAAAAGCTGATGTTATAAAATCATTTTTATTTATAGCATCTACAAGTTTATAAATAGTTTTTATGGAAATGATTGCTCTTGCACTATCATGGATAAAAATTTTATCATCATCATTTGCTTTATCAGTTAAATAGCTGATAGCATTTTTAACCGATTCATTTCGCGTCTTTCCACCATATATAAAAATAATATCTTTTGTATCAATTCTGTTATCTTGTAAATTTTTTTTAACCAACTCTTCATCACTTTTTGATATGACAAGGAGATATTTTTTAAAAGCATTGCTTTTTATAAAAGAAATAAGAGGATATAAAAATAATGGTTTATTTAAAATAAGATGAAACTGTTTCTTTTCATCAATGTCTTTTCTTAATCTATTACCATCACCTGCTAATAGCAAAACCAAATAATTATCTTTTTTCATACATGTATCAATAAATTTTAACATATCAGTGTCGAATTTAATAACTAGCAAATTAATAAGATGTTTACTTTTAAGTTATTATCTTATCATTTTAATGTTAAAATAATTATATCAATGAGGTGATATATGAATAATTTAAATTTGATAACTCTTGCTTCTTTACCTACATGGGAACTTTTAGTAATCATTATCTTTTCTATGATTGGTCTTTATGTCATAGCAATTTTAGTCATCTATTTTTTAATGAAAAGAGTTCAGAAAAAAGCATTCAGTGAACTAGATTCTTTAATTGTTTATGAAAAAGAGAGAATGCAATTTGTAAATGATTTAGTAGCTGTTTTAGAAGCTTCTAATTACCATTTAAAAGATAATATAAAGGTTGTTGTTGATGAGCAAAATGATCTTTTAAGTTCTAAAAGAGTAGATATGTCTAAAGCTAAACAACAAACTGATTTCTTGCTCATCTATTTTCAAAAATTATTAAAAGAAAAAGGAATCAGAAAAAAAGAACCATTTGCTAAATATTATGAAGATATTAACAAATATCTATTTATCGATAGTGAAAGTGATAATTATCCATACAAAAAATATAATAATTTAGCTGCTAAATATAATTCATTTTTATCTTTAGGATTATTTTCAATTCTTACTCATGGTAAAAATAATCCTCAAGCTCCAACATTATAATAAAGGAGGAAACTATTATGCAGTTATTTATCGATAGTGCCAACATATCAGAGATTAAAGAAGTATCAAATTTAGGATTGATAAAAGGTGTTACAACAAATCCAACACTGATCAGTAAAACTAATAGTTCTATTGATGAAACTATCAGAAATATTTCTTCAATTGTTGACGGGCCTATTTCAATTGAAGTCACTAAAGATACTTATAATGAGATGCTTGAACAAGCCTTAAATTTTTATAAAATCAATCCACGAAATATCGTAATCAAAGTTCCTATGACCTATGATGGATTAAAACTATGCCGTGAATTATCAAATCAAGGAATCAAAACAAATATAACTTTATGTTTTTCAGTATCACAAGCACTTCTTGCAATGGAAAGTAAAGCAACCTATGTCTCTTTATTTATTGGTCGACTTTTAGATGATAATCAAGATGCATTTGAAATATTAAATAACATCGTTAAGATTAAGCATATTTATAATTTCCAAACTGAAATAATTTCAGCCTCAATTAGAAATGTTAAGCAAGTTGAAAAATGTGCTCAGTATGCTTCAGATATTGTAACTATTCCATACCAAGTTTTAAAAGATATGATCACTAATTCTTTAACAGACAAAGGCATTATAAAATTCAAAGAAGACGCTCTTAAAATAGTTAAATAATTTATTTAATCAAATCTATATTTTCTTTAATATTGAACATGCAATATCCATCATGATTATAAACATCTTCTTTATTATATTTAAAAGATTTTAAGTTTGTATCAACAAAATATCCACCAGCTTCTTTAACAATCAAATCACATGCACATGTATCCCATTCTTTAGTCATTGAAGTGTATCTTATTGATACATCGGCTTTTTGGCTTGCAATATAATAAGCTTTTGTTGAAGCACCAGCTTTGATAATATCTTTTATTCTACTTCTATTTTTATCATAAACTTCTTTTTCTTTGCTACTTGTATGCGTCATACTTTCAACTAGAATCAAATCGTCTCTTTTTTTAGAGCAATATAGCCTTCTAATTTTATTTTCATTCACCTCATAGCATCCTTTATCTTTAATTGCATAACAATATGAATTTAAAGCAGGTAAACCGATAAATGAAATGATGGGATCACCTTTATACACTAAAGCAAGATTGACTGAAAATGAACCATCTCTATTTACAAAATCACTTGTACCATCGAGTGGATCTAAAATAAAGACATATTCTGAATTGAGTCTTTTTTTATCATCTATATCTTCTTCAGATAAAAAAGCAATATCGCTAAAAATATCGAGTTTACTATGAATTATTCTATTGGAATTAAAATCAGCAGTCGTGACTGGCGAATCATCTTTTTTTATATCAACTTTATATTCTTTATTCTCATATAATCTCATGATTTCTTTGCCAGCTTCTATGATGGCTTCTTGCATTTTCTTAAATACTAATTGTAAATCTAACATCTTATACTATCTCACTTTCATTTAGTTCATTTAATACATCTTGTACTTTTGAAAAATCTTCTAATTTGCATCCACTTGCAAATAGGTGTCCACCACCATTAAATTTTAAAGCTACTTTCTGAACATTTCTTTTATTGCTTCTCAGTTCAACTTTAATTGAATTATCATCTTGTTGAATAAAATATGCCCAGATAGAATGATCATCAATTGCTGAAAGCAAATTGACAGTCCCATTGACTGTTTCCTTATCAAAATGATATTCTTCATTATCTTTTAATGAGAAACATAAATAAGTGACATCTTTATCAAATTTAAAATGTGAATAGACATAGCTACGCCATCTGAGTTCTTCTGATGTTTGCTTATATAACTGCAAATATATTTCATTTGGTCTAGCACCAAATTCAACTAATTTGCTAGCAAGAGATAATGTTTTATATGAAGAATCAAATTGAAAACGCCCACTATCAGTTGTAAGACCTAAATAAAAGTAATGGGCAGTTTTACTATCAATATTTTGATAGTGCCTTAATAAAAAATCAGCAAGAAGCAAAGTGCATGAAATAAAAGAAGTATCTCTTAATGTTAAAATATTGTTTTCTTTACTTAAGATATGGTGATCAAAACAGATCATATTTTTATTATTAACAACTCTTTGATCTTCAATTCTATCTATATCAGAAACATCAACTACAATAATCAATGATTTATCGATAATATCTTGAGTGATATCATCAACTTCTTCAACTAGACTACTAATATATTTAGGGCTAGTTGATGTTGAATATATCTTCTTACTTGGATATTGTAATCTTAAAAAGTTTCTAAGGCCATATGAAGAAGAAATTGAATCTCCATCTGGATTTTTATGTGCAATTATAACAATTGAGTCATTCTCTTCTATTTTCTTAATCAGTTCATTTTCAACATCCATATTTGTTCTCCTATTAATTAAAAATTGCCTAGAATCTTTTTCTAGGCAAATAGTTAAAAGCTGATTGATTAGTTATTTTCATCAATATCTTCACTACTAGTATCGATATTGTAATCAGCACTTGTGACTTTATCATCACCATCATCGTCATCATCATTTTCAAATTCTTCTTTGATGGCACTATTATCTTCATCAATGATTTCACTTTCTGGAATATCATCAATATCATCATCACTTGTAACATTAACTTTATGAATATCTTCAAATTTTTCATATTCTTTAAGTGACCAGTTGTTGTTTTCTTTTTGAAAGAAGCGGCCATCAACTGTTAAAGCTGTATAAAAACTTGATGCCATTTTTAATAATTGATTTTGATCAGTTATACCCTTTTCTTCACCAACTTTTAAAAGAAGCTCAGTAAAAGGCACTTTGACAGTGTTCTTTTTCTTTTTTGATTTATAATATGCTTTCATTACATTGTAAGCACAATCTACTAATGAAATTTCATTTTCCATATTTCTTCTCCTGTTTGTATTCAACCTTATAATTATACTAAATAAATATAAATTTATCTACATTGTATTGCTATTAATTGGTTATTTTTATTTAATTTAACATCATCGTGCAGTTAGAGTATAATAGAGATGTTTACAGCGGAACTTATTGTTGAGAAGATTAAAATCTGACGCTTTGAACCTGTTAGTTAATACTAGCGTAGGGAGTAAATATCATCATTTATTTTCTCTTTTATGTTAGTTACATGGAGGAAATAATATGAAAAGCTATCGTAAAAGTATTTATCAAATATCACTATCTGCTTTATTTTTAGCTCTTAGTGTTATATTTGCTGCTATATCAAAATATGTGATTCCTTTGCTTCACTTTCCAAATGGTGGAAGCATATCTTTGGTGATGATGTTTTTAGCACTTGCTAATTTAACTCTTGGCCCATTGTATGGTTTATTTGTATCAGTGACTTTTGCTTTAATCAATCTTGTTTTTGATGGTGGATTTTCTTATAATTTCATGTCATTAATTCTTGATTACTTTTTAGCTTTTTCAACTTCTATCATTTGCTCTTTATTTAGAAAACAATATTATCAAAATAAAGCATCATCTCTTTTCTATTCAATGATCTTATTTGGACTACTTAGATTTATATGTCATTTCTTTTCTGGCGTTCTTATAAGTTGGACAGGTGATGTAAGTCAGCTCAAACCTGATTTTCAAATTGCTAATGTCATCTATTCACTCTGTTACAATATCTCTTACCTTTTACCTTCAACCATCATCTCAACTATTGCATTACTTTCTATATCCAAAGCTTTATTTACATTAAACAATTCTAAAATGATGAAGACACTTTGCCCATATAATGAAGAAGAACTTGAAACAAATAGTGAGCATTATCTTCTATATGAAAACATATTAACATTTTTATACATCATATTATTAATTGCTTCTATATTAGGAAGCATACCTATGATAAATGAAAACACTGGCATCAGTTTTAATATGTACTATCTAGGATATATCAGTCTAATAACTATTATTATTTTTGATAGCATTACAATCTATAGAATAGTCAAATATAAAAATAAAATAGTTCCTATTTTTAACAAATTAAAAACAATAAAAAATATTGATACAATCTACTTGTTATCATCATTAGTTATTATCGCTGTTTCTATTTTAAGCATTGTTTCATTTTATACATATGGCTATAATACATATCATTAAATTGCTTTCATATTTTTAATAATAAAGTATAATTATTGAATGAAAAATTTAAACGATTTACTTATTAATATTACTACTTTGTATAAACAAAAAGTATTTGGAAAATTTTTACAAGAAATAGGTAAAAATGATTTCTTTTCATATTCAAAAAACACTTATTTTATTTTAAATGATGAAAGTCAATTGATTATTTTATATTCAACATACTTATCAATAAAATATATTTATAAAGACGTTGATTTAACTGTTTTAAATTTTTTAAATGAAAGCAATTTAAACATAAATTGCTTCAATGATAAAAATATTAAATTCATAAAAATGAATAAAAAGGAATCTGATTTTAAAAATATATTAGAATTTTTAAAATTTAAAAAACTTAACATTAAAAATTTATCTTTCATATTGCCAGATATTTTTGATGAAGAAATAACATATATCATGTATAAAATTTTACATAAAGGTAAATTAGAAGCTTTAAAACCTATTGAAAGACATGCACGTTATTTTATTTTTAGACCTGCACTTCTTTTAAAAAAGCGAGATTTAACTTCAATCTGCCATAAATATGATTTAAAAGAAGAACTATTCAGTTCATTCACTTTTAAAGATATGAATAAAGAAGAATTATTTGATGTTGATAAATTAATAAACAAGATAAAAGAAAGTCAAAATCAAGCTGATAGCAATATCTACGATGCAGTAAATAATGTCATCCTTGATAAAGTTATTTCATATAAAAAGAATGGAAAATTCCATTCTTTTGAAGATATATATAAGAGTTTAAAAAAATAATTTTATATATTATTGTTATATATTTTGTTATGAATTTCAGTACCATTATTTTTCAAATCAACAAGGCCAGTTGAATCACTTGTCATATATCCTGAGCCAAGTTGTGTGAAAGTATATACGTGATCAAATGTTTCAGCATATCCATTTTCAAGATGGCCGACTCTAACTTCATAACTGGTTATATTGTCTCCATCTTTAATAAAACGAATAGCGGTTATTCTTCTTAAGGAAGTTGTATCTCTTTCTGATGGCAAAACAAATTGATTGTAAACTTCATCATTATAGGAAATAATATAACTTTTACCTTCAATATTCATACTTGAATTGAAAGTATATTTAAGATTTGTTGATTTATAGAAAGAATCAGAGCTGCTTACTAATTTGAAGTTAGCACTAATTTTTCCACTCATGACTGCTGAATCTGAAAACTTTAAGGCATTAACATCTCGTGTTACACCTTCTTTATCTAAACCATTTCTATAATATGGTAATGTAAAAGAATACACACCTTGACGATTATTTGGTGCCATATAACCAACTATTGATTCTTTGCCATCTTTGATATATCTTTTCTTAGATTCAACAATAGCATTACTATTTTCAGCTTTTATATATCCATCTGGATAATAGGTGTAGATATAGAATTGATTGAAAAAAGTTTTAATATTGTACTTGGTGCTATTAACAGTTACTTCCTCATTTCTAATTCCACCTAGGCCGCTTAGTTTTTCTAAGTCAGCATTTGCTTGACTAGCAAATGTCTTAGAATAACTATCAGCAAAATAAGCTATCTCAGTGCTTTGAGATGTTTTTTCAATATTAGATAATCTTCCATAATGTGTTTCACTGCCTTTGACTATTTCAACAAAAATAGCTTCATCACTGATAATTGTAATTTTAGTGGTGATGCTTTTAGCAATTTCAAAATAAGGGAAGTTGTCATTGACTCTGATTCCAACTAAATCATTATAAGTGGCTGGACTTGTCATTTTAAGCAATGCTGCTGAAACCATAGCTTCATTAACATCGGTTAGATTTTTAATTGTATAAACATTATTATTTTCTTCACTAGTCAATTTAGAAAACCATTTAGAATTTAATGCCTTAAATCCAAATATATCACCAGATTGATTTAAATTAGAAGTGTTGACTCCTTGGAAATTATTTTTATTTAAAACACCATAATCAGTACAAACTCGTGAAATAGTTGTATTAAAGGCAGTTCTTTCATTGATATTTTTCTCATTTTTAGAATCAATATAATAAGCTGTATTATTGCTATCTGTATGGTAGGTGATTCCAAACCTAGGAATATTATTTTTTGAAAAAACAGCTAAACCTTGTGAATCGGTTTGTGAAATTGATTTAGAAGTTGCTTTTAAAACGGATTCAACCTGTTCTTGCCCTTCTTTTAAAGTGAAACCAGTATATGTGTAATTATCATAATCAATTATTTTACTCATCACATTTTCTAAAGTATAACCTGAGCTGATAATTATTTCACAACTAGCAGTTTTAGTTGGATTTAAGGCACTTGTAGCGGTGATTTTAATCTTACCAGCTTTGATTGCTTTAAAAGTTAAAGATGTAGAGCTTTCATTAACTTTGACAACGCAGTTATTATCTTCAACTGCAAAAGTTACACCTTGACTTATAAGCTCATCAGCTAAATGAGCAGTGACTGTAAAAACTTCATTTAATCCGACTTCAGCATCATAATCTAAATAAATAGATTCAGTATCTACTTTATATCTTGCAACAACTGTCACATCACTATTTACTGTTGAGATTGAAGTCAATTGACCATCACTTGTTTCATTTCCTAAAAACCAGCCTAAGAAAATATGATTATCTTTACTAGGTGAAGGAAGTTTACCCAACACTTCGCCAGCTTCGACTTCTCTTACGTAATTATCTCCTTCTTTTTGATAATTATCGCCTATATATGATGGCATTTTACCACCTACAGTATCAAAAGTTATTTTATATTTAGAAACAACGCTATCAGATATTTTATTCTTAGCACATGAAGAAAGTGCGACTGTTGAAATTAGTAACATAGATGGAATAACAAATTTTTTCTTTTTCATAATAGGCCCCCATTACAAACGTTTAATTATATCATTAATAATTAAAAAATAGTTAATTAGAATATGAAATCTTTATATAGTAATATAATATTAAGATTCTGCACATATAAATTATGTGTTAAAATTATCTGTATTTATTGAGGTTTAATTTATGAAAATAAAATTTATTAAATTTAATGATGATGTTAAAATTCCATTTGCTGCTCATTATAATGATTCTGGTCTTGATTGTTTTGCTTTAGATGATTATAAATTAAAGCAATTTAAACCCGTACTTATTCCTCTTGGATTTGGTATATCACTCCCTGATGGAATTGAATGTCAACTTCGTGGAAGATCTAGTAATAATATCAAAGGAATAATCACTCAATTTGGAACTATTGATAGTGGATATAGAGGCGAGATCAAAGCTTGTTTAATCAATTTAACACCAGATGATATATTAATTAAAAAGGGTGATAAAGTTTGCCAATTAGTCTTTTCTTCCTTTGTTCAAGTAGACTTAGTTGAAGAATTAAATAATGATCGAAAAGAGGGTGGATTTGGTTCTACTGGAAGGTGATAATTTAAATAGCAAATAAAAACTAATGTCTTACTAAAAGGCTTTATTACTTGTTGACTTACTGATAAAAATTGCTGTTTTTTATAAGATTTGTCTTTTATATTACAAATATGCAATATTAGGCAACTTATTTATAATTATAAATTTACGAATAAAATCATTCTTATTAACTCTTATAGTGATAAAAGATATTTAATTAAATGGTTTATTATCGTGTTTCATCATATAATAAGCCTGCAAATATGTTAAATATTGCTTCTTCAATTTATTACATAATGCTTCAGCTCTAATTATTTTTATCTCGATATTCAAGATTTTAAAAATAGAAACTTTGTCAATCTTTGATTCAAAAATATAATCAAGTTGATAACAAATTACCACTTAATTGTGATTGTATAAATACATTATTGCTTTTATAAATTTAACATTAGAAGCAAGCAAATTTTAATAAATACATTATTAAAAACTATTGTCTATTATTTCTTTAATATTCTTCAATAAAAAGCACAATTGAAGTATAATTAACATGTGAATAGATTTAAAAATTTCATATCATTTTTTATGCTTTTTTTAGCTTCTTTTTCTTCCTCTTGCAAACAGAATACTAAAGGAAGAATCTATTTTAATTTAAATGGTGGAACTTTTTCAGATCCAAATTTTAATGTTGAATACTTAGAAGGTGTTTCTAATACACCTGTTAGAATATCAATTCCTGATCCAATTAAAGAAGGTTATACATTTGTTTCGTGGAGAGAAAAATTAGAAGGTGGAAACTTCATTGAAGTTAGAAAGATTGTCAATCAGGAAGACAATAATTCTTACTATTATTATCCATATGGTAATAGTACGCTATATGCTTATTTTGAACCTCGTATGTCTTTTACATTCAATTTGACAGAAGGTGCAAATAATGCTGGTGAAATTGTTAATCCCATTTATGCTGATTATTTTCAAGATAATAAATTGAATGGTTACACCAATATGAAAATAGTATCCAGTAATTATCTTCCAACGGCTACTGCTAAAGATATGTCATTTGATTATTGGTATTTAAAAAAACCACTTATCAAACAGGAAGATGATGTCTCAACTAAATATGTTCTTGATAATTCAAAAGAGGACGGGATATATCGTTTTGAAGAACAATTCAATTTGGAAAATATGGTTTTTCCCTATGATGAGAGTCAGCAAATAACTTTATATGCTAAGTGGACTTCCTTTCCAACCATCACTATTCATTTTAATCTTCCAAATATCAATACATATCAGTTTAAGGCTCAAAATAGAGTCATCAAAGATGATATTTATAAAGGTATTGAAGAAAGGTTGAATGTCGACTTCTCAACTGTTGGATATCATTACTATGACAATTTAAGATATGCTGGTTTATACCTTGATAATCAGTTTACTGAAGAATTCTATCTTGATACTTCAATTGTTGATTTAAATTTAGATTTATATATTAAATGGGAAAAACAAGTGAATGTAACTTTAGATTATAATGGTGGAAAAGTTGATAATAACTTAACTGAATCTTTCATTTTTTATGAAAATGATATTTTAGATGATGATTTCTTCTTCAAGCATACGCCAACTAAAGCAAATACAAGTTTCAAATATTTCACCTTGAATAATAAAGAATATATAACTAGTTTACCTCTTTCAAGTAACGATATAACCTTACTTGCTATTTATGATGATGATCTGAGTTTATCAATCAATTTTACTTATCCTGATAATTACACAAAAGATAAATTACCTAATAAAACCTTTTTAATCAAAAAAGAAGATACAATTGAAAGCAAAATTGAAATAATGAGAAATGATTTTAATAGTAGTGATTTAAAAAATGATTTTGTTATCTCTAAAATTTATTACCTAGATGAAAATAATAAAGAAGTTGATGTTGATTTTTCAACAATAACAAATGATATAACCATTTACATCAAACTTCTTTATCAAATGAAAATAAATATTTATTCATATCTAGGTGCTGATTTAAATTTAGATGGAAGTGAAATTAAAACAATCAACATCAATAAAAGTACTGATATTGATAAGAAAGATTATTCCATTTTATCAAATCATATAATCATAAATGATGTCATTTATCTACCATATAAATATTATTTAGATAGCAAACTGACTAAGGAAATATCATTCCCATTTTCAATAAGCTTAAATGATAAAGATAATGAAATGAATATTTATATGCTTTTAAAAGAAGGTGTTAAATTAACTTTCTATGATGCAAATAACAAACCATACATTGTTGAAAATAATTCAAATGTTTATTATGCTATTAAAAATTCATTGATTGATTTTGATAATTTAAAACTTTTAAAAGGTAAAACGTTGATTATAAGAGGCGGAAAGACACTATCTAATTATTTTCCAGCTGCTTCTTGTGATATAATTGTTTCTTAATTGTGAGGTATATATGAGTTTAACTGCAGGCATTGTCGGATTACCAAATGTTGGTAAATCAACTTTATTTAACGCTATTACTAATTCTAATGTATTAGCTGAAAACTATCCTTTTGCAACTATTGAACCAAATACTGGTGTTGTTGAAGTAAATGATCCAAGATTTGATGCATTAGTTGATATGTTCAAACCTAAAAAACAAGTCAAAGCTACTTTTGAATTCACTGATATTGCTGGTCTTGTCAAAGGTGCAAGTCATGGTGAAGGTTTAGGAAATCAATTTTTAGGAAATATCAGAAATACTGATATGATAATTCATGTAGTCAGATGTTTTGATTCCTCATTAATTAATACATATAATGGAAGAAGCGTTGATCCTATTGTTGATTTAAATGAAGTCAATTTAGAACTCATCTTATCTGATATGGAGGTCTTAAAGAAAAGGCTTGAAAAAATTGAAAGAACAGCCATCATGACTAAAGATAAAGAGAAACTTCTTGAAGTATCTGCTATTAAAAAATTGCTTGAATGGTTTAATAGTGAAAAAATGGCGAAAGATTGTCCTTTATCAATTGATGAAAAAGAATGTTTAAAAAATTTCAATCTGA
>CALBLI010000049.1 GCA_937896065.1 uncultured Caryophanales bacterium
AAGGTAAGTTTAGATGGTTAAAAAATAATGACTATAATACTATTTCTTATAAACAAATGGAATGGCTTTTAGATGGATTAGATATTATTCAAAAACATTATAATAAGCCTATAAATAATTTAGTGATTTAACAAAAAAAAGTATCGATTTTATCGATAAAAATCTTTATTTCTTTAATAAAAAATGGTATAATATTTATGTTATGAAAGATAAGAAATTTGATTTAAAAAATTCATCAAAACAAGAACTGATTAATATAATTTTATCTTTAAGAAATGATAATGCTTCTTTACAAGAAATTATCAATAAAAACAATTTAGAAATCACTAAGCTTGAAGAAAGTGTTAAATATTGGAAAGATATTTTATTTAATAGAAAAAGTGAAAAGAGAATTTATAATGATGATAATGATTCAAATCTTATAAGACTCTTTGATGAAACTGATGCTTTAAATGTAAGCGTCAATAACTTTGACGTTATTAACGCTTACGTTTTTTGATGAAAAATAATGTAAATTAAAAAAAATTTTGAAATTAGCAAAATATATTAAAAACTATTTATTTTTACTTATAAAACTTCAAAAATATTTAGTATGCGTAATTGCTATGAAAAAAATGAGAAATTTACCAAAAGAATTTAAAATGGCTAGAGATTTTGCTTATTTTAATTATAACAAAATTAATAAAAGTCTATCTAAAATATTAAAAGGAAGTATTAATCCGTAACTTTTATTTAAATATGGCACCACTTTTTATAGTTTTAATAATTAATCATAAAAATAATAAATCCAATAATAAGGTAATTTAACTATTTTATATACAGGACAAGATGAAAATATACCTCCGCAAATTAATAGTATAATTATAACAAAAGCCTGTACTGCAAAATTATAGAAAATATAAGCTATAGTGCCAAAGACTAGTGCCAGAATCAATACGAGCATAGAGAATATAAAAGGAATTGTTAAAGATTCCATAAGCATGTAAGAATCAGTACTATTATGCCTTCTTGACATACGTTGATAATTTCTAATTGCATAAATAAAGAGAACTATTGCTGAAATAGCATAACAAGAAATAGAATTTTTACAATCTTCTAAATCTCTATATATATAAGACTTAAAAAAGACATAACAGATAACGCCAGCTAAGATTCCAGCTCCAAAAGTACAATCAATTAAAGTAGCATATTTAGATTTTTCGCCATACAAAAAGATATAAGGAATGCATAAAAAGCTAAATAAACCTATTGCTGGTAAGTATTTAACTATATTTCCACAAAAATCTTTAATAAAAACAAAATGCCACCAATTTTTATAATCGAGATTTGATAAAAAGTCTAACTTATAGTTGATAGACAAAATATCTAATAAATTCGCTTTTAAAAAATAATGAGGGATAAAATAAGATATGAGTGAAAGACCTATTATAAACAATAAAGATATAATCTTACTTATGAGAGTGTTAGAAAAAATTTTACTGTTTAAAAAATGTATTCTTTTTTTTGCAGGCACATCAGCAGTTGAAGTAGGACTAGTAGAACAAGAAACATTATCAACATTGATTATGTTTTCATTATTGCTGTTATTGTAATACTCTAAATAGGAAATTGTTTTATCTCGTAAGTACTTATAATCCATACTGTAATCTAAAGTTTCATCATTACTATTCATAGCAGTTATTCTCCATCAATTTATATATTTTAATACTCATTTTTTTAAATCAAAGTAATTTTAACTAAATAGTAAACTTTTTATAATCGAAACACAAAATAATCATTATTAATAACTAAACAAATGGTTGAGACGACGGGATTTGAACCCGTGAAGACTAAGTCCCGAACCTAGTGTGATAACCAAGCTACACGACGTCTCAATCACAATGATATTATATCATAATATTAAAATAATTTATCACTCAAACACTACTACCTTATCTATATATAATGTATGCATTAAAAAAGATCAGATTTTACTCTGATCTTTTTTATTTTACTTTTTCTTAGTAGGATCAACAGGTTTAATTACTGGTTTAGGTTTAGTATTTAAACGATGCTTGATACTGACAGGTGCCATAACTTTATTATCATTATTTGCATCTTCTTTCTTTTCTTCAGTATTTTCACTACTATTTGTAGCTACATAAGCAACAGGTTTAATTGGAGTAATAGGTTTATTTGGTTTATTACTTTCATTTTCTTTTTCCTGCTTCTCAAGTTCTTGCTGTCTGAGCTTGTCTTCTTCAATAGCCTTCTTGAGTTCTCTTATTGATTTAGAGTGAGAAGCTGTTGATACAAACTTAGGTTGATTGCGATATTTGCTTAAATCATCGACAGTTGAGATGTTAGAAATATCATCAGCTTTAGTATTACCACGATTAGCAATAACTGGTGAAACTGTTGATCTAACTTTAGCAATACCTCTAGTGAAGGCTTCTTCAGGAGTTAAGTAGCCATCATATTTATCAATCATGAATTCTTTCAAATTGAATGGAACATGCTTTGGTTCAACAGGTTTAATCTTAATTTCTGGCTTCTTAGCTTGAATATCATGGAGAGGTTTATTGATTTTCTCTAGAACTTTTTCTTCTTCAGCTTCAACTGTTTCTTCTTCATGTTTGATTGGAGCAACAGGTACTATTGGTTTCTTTGGTTTAGAGATGACAGGTTGTTTAACTTCTTCCTTCTCTTCTTCCTTAACTTCAATAGGTTCTTCCTCAATAGGTTCGTCTTCTTTAACTACCTCATATGCTTCAAGTTCAACAGGTGTTTCTTCAACAGTTATCTCTTCTTCAATAGGTTTAACTGATGTTTCAATAATCTCTGCATCCTTAATAGATTCTTCTTTAGATACAACAGTAGGAGTTTCTTCTACTTTAGTTTCAATAGGCTCTTCTTGTTGTTCTTCCTCAGTAGGTTCATCTTCTTTAACAACTTCGTAGGCTTCAAATTCACCATCATCTTCAACTAAGGTTTCTTCCTCAATAGCAGGTGTTGTTTCTTCTACTTTAGTTTCAACAGGTGTTTCTTCAATAGCTGTCTCTTCTTTTACAACTTCATAGAAGTCAAAGATAGTATCATCTTGTGGTGTTTCTTTAACTTCTTGGACAGGTTCACTGATTGTTTCAACAGGTGTTTCTTCAGCTAAATCTTCAGCTTTAACTACTTCATAGAAATCAAATTTTGTTTCATCTACTGGAGTAATTATTTCTTCTTTTTCATCATTTTCAAATGAAGCAGGAAGTTCTTCTTCAACAAATGGGTCGACTACTTTTTCTTCTTTTTCGATAAGCTTGACACCATCATGTTCTTCACCAAGTGATAAATAGATATAGTAAGCACGATCATCAATATCATTATCAGTGATTTCAACATGTTCAGTTAAATCGCATTCTTCATTATCTGGTGATAATGATTTAGCTATATCTTCAGCACGATCTTTTTCTTCTTCTTGTTGTAAATCGCTTATATCGCAACTTTCACTATTTGGTGATAATGAATCAGCAATTTCTTCTGCTCGATCATCGGTAGATTTATCTTCAACTGTTTCAAGTTTTGATAAGTCAATCTTTGCAAGCTCAATTTCAGGCCATGGGTCTGGAAGCTTGATAGAATCATCAACTTTTTCAAATGGTGAATCAACTTCATCAAATAAAGAAGCACCATCATAATCAAGTGACTGTTTGATTTCTTCAGCTCTAGCTTTTTCTCTTCTTTCAGCTACTACTTCAACAGGAAGAGTCAGATCTTCAAGTTCTTTTTCCTCATCTTCAAATTGTTTATGTAATTTTTCTTCATCATCAAATGGTGAATATAAATTGTAGCTTACTTTGTTAATTAAATCGAGTGAATTATATAAGGATAAAGCTCTATCCATAAATAGACTTTCTTTAAATAATTCGCCTATTCTTTGATCTTCAAGAATTTCTTCAGTTTCTATTACATCGCCTATAAACTTGTTAGTATCTTCAAATGGTGAATAAACATCACTTAAATTATCTGAAAGTTCAATAGAATCATATAATTTCTTAGCTCTATCAAATAAGAGATTATCATTTATAGATGATAAGATGTCTTCAGCTTTAGCTTTTAATACTTCATCACTTTCATGAGGATCAATTACATCGCCTGCATCTTTACTTGATTCAAGTGAATTAAAGATTTCAAGAGCACGAGTTGTAAATTCAGGAAGCTTATCTTCAGCAAATGGCCTTTCACCCCATGGATTATAGATAGTTTCATATGGAGCATCCAATGCAAGTTCAATTGAATAGAATATTGACATTGCACGAGCAAGACCATCAATATTCTCTTCTCTATCACCCATGTAACTGATATAGGAGACATATAAGTTGTGAACTTGTACTTCATCGTATTCACTAGTGACATGATAGAAGCCTCTGACATAGACAGGTAAGAACCATCTTTGATATGTTTCAGGTTCACTGGTCTTAACATCAACTTTATTATTATCAGCTAATGTGACTGGGACAATCTTCTCACCAGTTTCTTCAACTTCAACAACCTCATTATAGATAGTCAAATCAGGTGCAAGTTTAGCGGGTACATCATTGTACATAGTAGCGATGATACTTGCAATTGGCTTGTATTTGACAAGGATAACATTCTTTTCACCAGGTTTATCATTGTAATTTTCATATTCAACATGGGTTGGAATACCATCTCCATAGCCATTAGCAAATACTTGTGAATATAGACCAAGTCCATATCCACGACCTCTTCCAACAATATGCTTGACAACTTTGCCAGATTCGGAAGCAATACGACGATATTCTTTCTTCCACTTGAAGGCAAGAGGGTGACTTCTTCCACAAATGAGAAGCAAATGGAATAAGCCATCAACAACTATAATTGCAACGAGTGAATAAACAAGAGTCATTGCCTTTGGATTCAAATTGAAGTTGAAATTACGTAGCACATCAATTGGTGAATCTAAGGAAATATATTCAGCAACTAAATCGAAGGTATCATATAGATAATTCATATATGGTACTTCATATAGTTCGTTTCTAAAACATAATAGATAGAAACAAACTAAGATAAATAAATTAGCTAATATAATGAGCAGTTCGACAAATGTTCTAAACCACATGGCTGATTTACCACGTCGTTTACTATGATTTAAAGTAGCACAAGCTAAATGTACTTGAAGTAACATAATAGCCGTACATGTAACTATTATAAATAATGTTACAATAGCCATGAAATCAGCACTTTGTCCCCAATTTGGAAGTGGTGGATTAGTCAAATTAAATGGTGTATAGAACCTAGTAGGAACCATATTGATAACTTGTCTTACAACATAGAATGAAACAAGTTCATCAAAATATAAATCTTTAAGTGGCGTAAATAATAAAACTGCAACTAAAGCAAGTAAAGTAAATATTACAATATAGAATATGTCAAAGAATCTGACAATTTTATCTTGCCATCTCTTATATAAAGTAGTTTGCTCTGTTGAATATTTATATTCATGGATAGTCTCATAGACAACTTTAGCAGAACCACCTATATTATTGTCACCAGGAATAGTATCTTCTTCAGCAACTTTTAATAAATCATCTTCTTCACCAGGGAATGTATCACCATATACAGCATCAGATCCATCAAAGTCAGCATTAAAAGCACTAGGATCAAAAGTTGACATTGTAGTTTCATAATCATCGTTTGGTTGAATAGCCTGTCCAGGTCTAAGCTTTGGTTTTTCAACCTTCTTTTCTTCTATTACTTCTTCATTAGGCTCTTCAGAAACTATTTCCTCATTTACTGCAGGTGTTTCATTAGGTTCTTCCTTCTTGCCTTTGTTTTTCTTCTTATTTTTCTTTTCTTCTTTTGCAAGCTTCTTTAATTCTTTTTTGGATAAAGGAACCTCATTTATTGAAGTTTCAGTGGCTTTAATTTGTGGATTTTCACCTTTAACAATCATCACACCATCTTCAACATCAGGTGCATTTTGACTAGAAATACTAACTGTATTGTCTTTATTTTTTGAAACTTTTTTAGCTTCTTTTCTAGCTTTTTTTTCATTTTTCTTTTCTTCTTTTGCAAGTTTCTTTAATTCTTTTTTTGATAATTTAGTTTCGTCTTTTTGATAAATATCCTTATCGTCAAACGAATCAGAAGCAACAACATTATTTTCTAATTTTTTATTTTCTTTTTTATCATGTTTTTTGTTCTTTTTGTCTTTTTTATCTTTTGAAAGTTCATTTGAAGATATAAGTTGTTCAAGTTCATTGTTAGTTAATGCGTTATCGTTATTTAAAGCGTCCAAATTTACTGGTTCTAAAGAATCAAAAATACGGCTCTCTTGATTTGTTGGTGAAACTTTTTTATCATCATCACCATCAAAAGAGTCAGTGGCCATTTTGTAGCCTACAGAAGAAAAATCACGTTTCTTATTGGATTTTTCAGCTTTTTTTGTGAATAAACCATTTGGAATAATTTGATAATCCTGTTTTTCTTGCATAATAGGTCTATTACCGCCTTTCTTAACTTCATTAACTAGAGAACCATAACTTGATTTTTTTTCTCTACTAGTAATTATAACATATCCAGTAATAAATAAGTTAACTATTACTTGTACGATAATTACATAAAACTCGACTGAAACATACGAGTTCTTAAAAAAGTTAAATTTCCTCAATATTCCATCACCATCAAACCATCTAGCCATAGTGGAATATAGTTGACTGACAAATGGAATAGAATTTTCTATTGACTGAGGTAGACAATAGAGAAGAAAAGTAGTTAAACAGAGAAAATTGATGATAAATGCAATAATCTCTATGGTTATTTTGGAAGGTTTATTCCTAGCATTTTTATCAATGATATTCGTGATAACTAGCACATTTGAGTATACAAGAAATACTAATGTAACAAGAACCAGGCACCAAAGATAGAAAGAAACAAAAGCAATAAAATTCTTACTAACATCACCAAATGACGCAATATTGATAGCAAATGGCTCATAAACTAATGAAGGCATCAATGCTACAAGACCGTCAAAGAACGGAATGGTTGCAAACTTATCTAGTTTTGAGCTTGGAGGAGTTAGAAAGACGATTGGATAAGCAATAAGCAATAAACCAATTGCAATAAACAAAGCATTGACTATGCGTATCGCTTTTCTTTTAGTTCTCTTGTTCTGTACGGTTTGCATTCTCATTTTTTCGATTGCCTCCGTTAAGAAATCATATATTTAAAAAATATATGCCCACCAAAACATTTATAATATACCACTAGCCGACAAGTTTTTACAAGTTTTTTATTATTTTTTTTAATATTTTCGGTGCTAATTTAAAAGAAACAACTTTCTTTAATGTGCACGTGTTAAACAAGTAAGAAAAAAGCTCGTTTGTTAATTAATAATCAAACGAGCCTTTCTGTGTGCTATTCAATAGAACTAATTTTCTAATTGACAATTAAATTATACATTATTGATCTATAAAATCAATAAATATTGATAAATTATTCAAATATAATAGCTAATAAACTATATATTGTTTATGAGTTATGTGTGTCCAAGATGTGGAAATTCAGATGAAAGATATATAGGTTATTTCAAAAACAAACCTTATTGTAGACTATGTCTTTCTTTTCAAGGCAAAAGTGTTGAAAATGATATTTGTATTACTAAAGATATTGAGTTAACTTTAGATTATCCACTGAGTGAGAAACAAAAAGAATGTTCAAATAATGTTTTAAATGCCCTCAATATGAATAGAAATGTTTTAATTCATGCTGTAACTGGGGCTGGAAAAACTGAACTTGTCTATCATTCAATGCATAAATATTTAAAAGAGGGCAAAAAAGTAGGCTTTGCAACTCCTAGAAAAGATGTTGTAATAGATTTAGCCCCCCGAATAAAAGAAGCTTTCAAAAATGCAAAAGTTGTCTCAGTTTATGGTGAACATAGTCAAATAATTTCAGGCGATATTATAGTTTTAACAACTCATCAGTTATATCGTTATCCTAATTATTTTGATTTACTAATTTTAGACGAGATTGATGCTTTTCCTTATAAAGGTAATAAATTACTATTTTCTTTTTTTCGAAAGAGTGTAAAGGGTAATTACGTTCTTCTTTCAGCAACACCAAGTAATGATGATATAAATAAAGTGAAAAATGATAATGGAATCATTATCACTTTATTTGAGCGTTATCATAAACATGACTTGATAGTTCCCGCTTTCATTCAAGCTAATAAATATAAACAATTCTTTTTAATTTTAAGATATTTATTAAAATTTATTAAAGAGAAGAAACCCGTTTTCATTTTCACACCTACAATATCAGAAGGTAAAAAACTTTTTTTCTTCTTATCATTATTTTTTCAAAATGGAAGTTTTGTCTCATCAAAAGAGGAAAATAGATCAATCGATATATCTAGAATTAAAAATAACATGTACGACTATCTTGTAACTACATCCATTCTAGAAAGAGGAGTTACTTTAAAGAATCTTCAGGTTATTGTTTATAATGCTGGAAGTTATATTTACTCAGCTGAAGCATTGATTCAAATTGCAGGAAGAGTAGGAAGAAAAATAGATGCAACTTGTGGTGATGTCTATTTTTTAAGTGATGAAGAAACACCATCTATTAAAGATGCAATCAAAACCATCAAATTATGCAATTTAAAAAAGAACAATTCAAATTGATATAATTTTATGTGCTAAAATCTAATAGAGGTAAATATTTATGAAAACAAAAACTGCTAAGATAAACAATATAGATAAATTGATGCATCTTCTCGATTCATCTTTCTCTGTCTTCCATGTTGTTAAAAATATTGAAGATGAGCTTACTGCGCACAATTTCATTAAAATTGATGAAACGGAAAATTTTAATCTAATTAAAGGTAAAAACTATTATGTTAAAAGAAATGATAGTTCCATTATTGCCTTTAAAATTCCTAATAAAATCAAAAAGGAATTATCATTTAGAATAACTGCCACTCATAATGATTCACCAACTTTCAAATTAAAACCACACCCTGTCAAAAAAGTTGGAAATCTTCTTCAACTTGATAGTGAACCATATGGTGGCGGAATATATAATACTTTCTTCGATAAACCTCTATCGTTTGCTGGACGCGTCTTTTATAGCGAAGAAGGAAAATTAAAATCAAAACTAGTCAATGTTGACAAAGATTTGCTTATCATTCCCAATGTTGCTATTCACATGAATAGAGATGTAAACACTTCAAATAACATCAATCCAGCTATCGATACTTTACCTCTTTTTGCTTCAGTTAAAATTGATGACAACTCATTTGACTTTGATAAATATCTATTAAATTTACTCAAATGCAAAAATGGAACACTTTTATCACATGATTTATTTTTATATAACCGTGAGAAAGCAAAATTCATCGGTTTAAATGATGAATTTATAGCATCTAGTAAAGAGGATGATTTATCTTCAACATATTCTTCACTTCTTGGTTTTTTAAATTCGCATGATGAAAACTCAATCTCTGTTTATTCATCTTTTGATAATGAAGAAGTTGGTTCGCTTACAAGACAAGGTGCAATGTCAACTTTTTTAAAAGATATTCTTACTAGAGTTGTTTTAACATTAGGATTTAAATATGAAGACTATTTCAAATTCGTCGCTAATAGCTTTGTTTTAAGTATTGATAATGCTCACGCTTCTCATCCTTCACATATGGAACTATCAAACAAGCCAATTTATTTAAATGAGGGAATCGTAATCAAATATAATGCTAATGCTCACTATACAAGCGATGGTCTTTCAAGTAGTTACATCAAGTTATTGTGCAATGAAAATAAAATTCCTTATCAAGAATTCACTAATCGTTCTGATATGAGAGGTGGTTCTACTTTGGGAAATCTTCTTCAAAGTCAAATATCAGTCAATATGGTTGATATTGGCCTACCTCAACTTGCCATGCATTCAGCATATGAAACACTAGGAAGAAATGATATTGAACACATGATAAATTTGGTAACTTGTTTTTTTAACAATAATTTATAATATTTTACTTCTCAAACTATATGTTAATTGATGGATAAAAAATATTGTCTAACATGTTTTAAAGAAATAAATCTGACACCAATAAGAGATTTTTTGGAAAATAATCCATTGATTTGTTCAAATTGTTTGAGTCAAATACCCATCAAATTGATTAAAAGAAAAATTTTTAATACATCTATTCTATTTTTATCTGAGTATGAATCAGTTATGAAATCATACTTGATGAATTATAAAGAATATAAAGATGTTGAACTCGCTAAAGTTTTTCTAAAGCCATTTTTAAATATCATCAAACTTCTATATAAAAATTATCTTTTTATTCCCTGTCCATCATCTAAAATGCGCGTTGAAAATCGTGGCTTTGATCATTTAGAAGAAATATTAAAAGTTAATAAGATTAATTATGAATTGGTTTTAACTAAAAATAGCAATGAAATACACAAAAATTTAAAAATGACTGATAGATTTAATCAGGATACAATTTCAATAATTGATTCTAAAAAAGGCAGTTTGAAAAATAAGAAAATAGTGCTATTTGATGATGTTTTTACAACCGGTAATACCTTTAAGCAATCTCTAGAAGTTTTAAAAAAAGAAAATCCTAGTATAATCAAAGGTTTGATAATTTTAGATAACTATAAAATAGATGAACTTAAAATAAAATAATTCTCAAAATCAACATATATAGTAAATATATATGTACATATATATTTATTATACAAAGAATTTAGGTTATAATAGATAATTAGTGAATTGGTGAAATTTATATGAAAAAATTATTAAAAAATCAACGTCAAATCTCTTACATATCATTAGCAGCTGAAATATTAGCTCTGGTGATTCTTTTTTTATTAGTCCTTTACTATCCAAATGAAAACTGGACTCAGCAATTATCAAATATTCTCTTAGGTGTTATCATTTTATATTCATTTATAACACCAATGGTATTCAACATCATCATTTCCAAAAAGAAGAATAGTACTGAATTAACTTCTGCTGAACTTATTGGAACTAATGAGAATGAAGCTTATCTTTTTGCCCAACTTGGTATCATCATCACCAATAAGGATTTCACTATCAGATGGGTAAATGATTACATCACTTTAAATTTTCCATCAGTCATTGATAAATCATTATTTGAAATCTTCCCTGATTTAAAAGATTTTGTTTTGAATGAAGATAAAAAAGAACAATATGCCTCAATTACTAGTGAAAATCACAATTACCAAGTTGAGTATTTAAAGGATGGTAATATGTTCATCTTTAAAGATGTCACAGATTTAACAAATTTGACTGCCTTAAACGAAGGTAACTCGCCAGTTATTGGCTATTTAAATATCGATAATTATGATGATATTTTACAATCATCAACTGATGATAGTAAATTCACTGAACTTTTTTACAATACTAGATTTCAAATCAACCAATATTTTAATAAAAAAAGTGCTCTTCTTAGAAGATTAAAAGAAGATCGATATATGTTCATTACAACTAAAAATTCATATTTATCCATGCTTGATGACAACTTTAGTGTCATGGAAACCGTCAGAAAAAATCAGAGCGGTTTCACCTTATCAATTGGTATAGGATATGGCTTCCCTGAATATAGTAAAATTTCTGAACTAGCCTCTTCAGCCAATGATATCGCTATGTCTAGAGGCGGTGACCAAGCTGTTATTCATCCTGCTAAAGAGAACTTCATTTATGTTGGCGGTAAAAGTGAACTTAAGACTTCTAGAAATAAAGTTAAGATGAGAACTTTTGGCGACTCTCTTATTGCTACTATTGCAAACTTTAACAAAATTCTTATTATGGGTCATATAAATGCTGATTTTGATGCTATTGGTGCAGCTTTAGGTGTTTATGTTTTAGCAGATTACACAAATGATAATCATTCGAAAAGCATCCGTGTTGCTTTTGAACCAAGTTATGTTGAAGCAAAATGCCGCAAATCAGTTGAACTCGAATTCACTAAAGATGAAATGGACACCTATTTTGTTGATTCTAAAGAAGCTGAACAATTCTTTGACGATTCAACACTTCTTGTATTAGTCGACCATAACTCAGCTTACATGTCAATGTATCCTCAAATCACTCAACGTGCAAAAAACGTTATTATAATTGATCATCATAGGCCTGATCAAAAAGCAGTCAGCGATACTTTATTTAAAGATATTGATACCAGTTCTTCATCAACTAGTGAGCTCATCACCGAATTTATTTATTACACTAAGAAAGAAATAAAAATACCAAGTCGAATTGCAACTTTCTTACTATCAGGCATCGCCCTTGATACTCGTTCATTTAAATATAATGCTTCTTCATCGACATATGAATCTGCTTCGATTTTAAAAGAATTTGGAGCTGATTCTAGCAAAGTAGAAGAATTCTTAAAAGAAGGATGGGAAGAATTTAAGCAAAAGATTTCAATATTAAATACCGCTGATAGTCCTTACCCTGGTGTCATCATTGCTGATAATAAAGATGATGAGATAGTCTCAGATACTATGCTTGCTATTGTCGCAACTGAGGCTATTCAAATAAGTGAAGTATCAACCGTTTTCTGTATTGGTCGAATATCTGAACATCAAATTAAAATATCTGGAAGAAGTGATGGAACTGTTAACTGTCAGATGTTACTTGAAAAATTGGGTGGAGGAGGACATTTCTCCATGGCCGCATGTGTTTTAAATGAGACTACTGTCGATGATGCTAAAAAACGATTGTTAGCTATTTTAAATGACTATCTTGATGATGCTACAGTTAAGATGGTCAGATCTAATAATGAAGACGACGATGATAAAGAAAATAATGAATAGAAAGGAGTTCTTATTATGGAAGTGATTTTAAAAAAAGATGTCAACAAAGTTGGAAAAAAAGGACAAATTGTCACCGTATCAGATGGATATGGTGCTAACTTTTTAATACCTAATGGTCTAGCTGTTTTAAATAATAAAGCAAATTTAGCAATCCTTCATAAAGAAGAAGAGGAAGAAAGAAGACTTGATGCTTTAAAAAGAGAAGAAGCCAAAGAAGTCAGCAAAAAATTAGAATCTATAACATTAGAATTTGAAGCTAGTGCTGGAAGAGGTGGAGATATGATAGGAACTATCTCTACTAAGCAAATAATTGAAGCTTTAAAAAAGCATGATATCAAGATTGATAAAAAAATGATTGTTGAAAAAGATGTCATTGTCAATGGTTTTGGAAAAACAACATTGAAAGTTGATTTATATAAAGGTGTTATTGGTGTGATTAATATTCACGTTTCATTAAAGGAAAAGACCAAATGAGTGATACCATCGATACAACAAGCGAGAAGGCATTAATTGTCTCTATCCTTTCAGATGAAACAGGAAATACATTATTAGATGTCATTCCTCAGCTTTCAGCTAATGACTTCCAAGATGAAAGAAATCAGATGATATATCAAGCAATGATTGACTTATCAAGCCTTCATAAAGAAATCACTGTTGTTAATCTAATAGATATATTAGAAAACAAACATCAATTAGATCTTGTTGGCGGTGAAGCTTATTTTGATGAAATTTCATCAAATAATAATCTTTTTACAGGTTCAATCAATGACAACATCAGCAATATCAAAGATAAAGCTTTGCTTGTAACTTTTGTTCAAAAATTAAAAAGCATCGTTTATGATTCACAAACCAAACCTATAACTGATCCATCTGATTTTATGGGAAAATGTGAAGAAGAGATCCTTCAAATAACTCATAATCGTCGAAATACACCTGTATTAGATATGCAAGCAGTTGCAAATATGATCGTAAATGATCTTGTTAAACAAACTGATAGGTTCATTAAAAAAGGTAAAAATCCTAATGGTGTAACTGGTATTGAAACCGGTTTTGAATCACTAGATAGATTAACTAAAGGCTGGCGTGAGCAAGAAATGATCATCATTGGTGCTAGACCAAGTGTTGGTAAAACTGCATTTGTTTTACAATTGCTTTATAACATTGCTAAAAGAGATGTTCCTGTCTTATTTTTCTCACTTGAAATGGATGAAGCATCAATTGGCCGCAGAATCTTATCAAATATAACTCAACTTCCAAGTGAAGTTATTGATTCAATTGCTTACAAACATGGTTCAACATATCAGCACATTATTGCTGATCCAAATAGTGTTGAAAATACTAAAATAATAAGCGTCTTACAACAAGGCCTTTTGGAATTTGCAGGCTTGCCAATTTTTATTGATGCCAATCCTGGCACAAAACTTATGGATATCACATCAAAAGCTAAAAAAGTATGTAATTCATCAACTAAGCCAATTGGTCTTATTGCAATTGACTACATGCAGCTTATTTCTTGCCCAACATATGGTGGAAGTTCTGTCGATGAAGTCACCAATATTTCTAAAGGATTAAAGCAATTAGCAAGAGAATTAAATGTTCCAATAATTGTTCTTTCACAGCTTTCACGTGCTGCTGAAAAAGATAATATAGGAAATAAATCAAGAGAACTTACCATGTCAGATTTAAGGGGCTCAGGATCTATTGAACAAGATGCTGATAAAATCTTTTTCTTATCAAGAGAAGATTATCAAAAGACTGATGAAGAACAAGCTAATAATCCTATTTCACATGTTTCTTTATCACTACAAAAAAACAGAAATGGTCGTATCGGTAAAGTTGATTTCCAATTCAACAAAGAAACTTCCTCATTTATAATTACCGATTTTGATCATAGTGCTGAATAATGAAATACAATTTAATAGCTTCGGGTTCAAAAGGTAATTCACTTTTGATTTATAGCAAAGATACCGTGCTTCTTTTTGATTTTGGAGTTTCTAAAAAGAAAGTCAGTGATGCTCTTGCTTGTTATAATCTTTCATTTGATAAAATAGACGCTTTCTTTTTTACCCATCTTCATCATGATCACTGTTTATCAATTGCTAAAGCCGATAGCGATCTCATTTATTGTGGATGTAAGAGCATCAATTCAATTAATAAATCGTTAGAAAAATCACATCAGCTTGAATCATTTAAAGAAGTTCAAATTAAAAATATCAAAGTCACACCTCTTCCTTTATCACATGATTGTAAAGAAAGTGATACTTTTGGATTTGTAATTGACGATGGTGATGAAAAATTAGCATATATTACTGATACTGGATTCATTCCTGAAATCAATTTTCCATATCTAGATAATCTTGATTATTATATTTTTGAATCCAATTTTGATCCTAAAATGTTATATGAATCAAATAGGCCTGAATATCTTATTAATAGAATCATGTCTGATAAAGGTCATATGTCAAATAATGACTCCAGTTATTATTTATCAACTTTTTTAGGTAATAACACTAAAGAGATTGTCTTGGCTCACTTATCAGAAGAATGCAATACTAAAGAAATTGCAAAGTCTTCTTTTGAAACAGTTAGTTTATCAATTTTAGGATACATCCCTGATGTCAAATTAAAAATTTCTTCTTTTTATGAGATGATAACAGGCGGCAAATAATGAATATTAAATTTATAATCCCTGGCAAGAATAAAAAAACATTTGTTGAAGCTGGAATTGATGAATATCTTAAAAGATTATCAAAATACTGCAAAGCTAAAATTATTTATATTGATGAAGAAAAAGTAAACAATATAAATCAAAAAGAAATCAAAACTGCTCTTGATAAAGAAGCAATTTCTTTTTTGAAAAATGCAGGTGATGATTATATTATTCTTATTGATATACATAGTAAAGAATTATCCACATCAGAATTTAGAGAATGCTTTGAAAAAGCAATTTCTAAAAACGGGAATATCTCTTTTATCTTTGGCTCTTCCTATGGTCTAAGTGATATATTAAGAAATAGAGCTGATTTAAAATTATCTTTATCGAAACTGACCTTTACACATTATTTTTCACTACTTGTTACCATCGAACAAGTATATCGCTCATTTAAAATGATAAATAATGAAACTTATGACAAATAACTTGACAAAAATAGCTTATTTATTTATACTTTTTGAGAAAATTGGGATATAGTCAAGCGGTAAGACAGCAGACTCTGAATCTGTTATGCCTTGGTTCGAATCCAAGTATCCCAGCCACTTTAAATATTTAATCTGAGTTTGATATTACATATCAAACTTTTTTATTTTAAAAAAACCAAGCTCGGATAGCTTGGTTTTAATTTGTTTATTAATAAGTTAAGTTAGCTAAGATAATTCTATTTATGGTTCCATCACTATTAACTAGCTTTGCTGTTTTTAAATCAGTTGGTACAGCTTTGACTTCTTTTGAAGCAAACATTGCTTTAAATTGATCGAGTGTTCCTTCAAATACAAGACAATTAATTGCTGAGTTTTCAAAAACATTTGATGCAATATCACTTCCTTTTGAGGAGAGCACCATATTTGGATTCTTTATAGTTACACCTAGCAATGACTTTGTATCACTGAAAGCACCAGTTTCAACAGATGCAACATTCTTTGACAAAGTCACTTCAACAAGATTGGTATCCCTAAATGCATATTCACCAATTTCAGTAACTGAATCAGGTAATGAGAGTTTAGTATTTGCAAAATTGACACCACTGAAAGCATATGAATCAATTCTTTTAACAGTATTTGGAATATTAGAATTAGAAAATCCAATAACAAGTGTCTGCCCATCTTTTGAAACAACCGCATTGCCATCAATTTTATAACTATTATTATTTTCATCAATTGTTAATGATGAAAGAGGTGTATAAGCAATAAAGTTTTCAATAGTTGAAACATTTGCTGGAATATTAAGCTGTGTCAAATTGGTCTTAGAAAATGCATTCTTTCCAATGAATATTAGTGAATTTGGAAGAGTAATATTTTCAAGTTTACTATTATAGAAAGTGCCTTCTTCAATTCTAAATATCTTTTCTGAAAGAGTTACATTCTTAATTTCACTGCCTGAGAAAGCATATGGTTCAATACTGGACACTGAAGATGGAAGAGTATAATCTTCTTTTCCAAAAACTTTAAGAAGGTAATCTTTATTTAAAGTCAATAAACTATTACCATCGATAGCAAAAACCGTACTAGCGACTGGTAATGTAATTTTATCAACGCTCATATTCGCAAATGATTTTTTTGTATAATTTACGACTTTTGATGGGATTACAAGTTCATTTAAATGTGAACCATCAAACAAATTATTAGAAATAGTGACGTTAGCATTATTTGGGATAGATATTGAATCTAAATTCTTACAATTAGCAAAAGCATATTCACCGATTGAAGTAATGTTTTCATTAAGGAAAATATCAGTTATTTCCGAATTATCAAAAGCATGCTCACCAATTGAAGTGATAGTTGTATTTAATAAAACAGACTCAATACCTTTAATTTGACTGAAAGCATATGGATCAATTTTAGTTGCATCAGCTGGTATGACAATATTTTTCCCAAAGCCAATGACGACTGACTTATCAGAAATACGGATGAGACAGTTATCAACCGTTTTAAAATAGTTGTTATCTTTTAATAGAATCACTCTCTCTAAAGATGTACAACCTAAAAAAGCTTTTCTATCAATGGTTGCAATTTTATCACCAAATAATTTAATAGTTTTTAATGATGTACAATTCAAGAATGCATTAGCATTTAATGAAGCTAAAGTCACTGGTGCTGAAAATTCTTCAATATTAGTGTTTGAAAAAGCAGTTTTTATATCACTTAATACATTTGCTGAAGTGTGAAGGAATTCAACTGTTTTAATTTCACTATAACTAAAAGCATAGTTTTTACTATAGTTATCTTCATAAAAGCTGCCAATATTAGTAGGTATTTTAATACTTGTAATTGAAGCTTTATAGAAAGCAAATTGACCAATGCTTTTGACATTAGCATTTGTAGGAATATCTTGACTAAATGGCATAGTAATTAAAACACCATTACCATTCGCTTTATAAACTAAAGCATTATCAATGGCAGTATAGTATATATTGTCTGCTTCAACAGTAACAGTTTTTAACATTTGATTGTTGATAAATGCATCAGGATAAATATAACTAACGCTTACAGGAATCAATAAGTCAACAACATTTGAATCATAAAATGCATGTGGACCAATTGCAATTGTTCCAATATCTGTAGGAATAATAGAAGTCTTGCAACCAAGTAGCATCAAATTCCTACCTTGGTCATCTTTGTCTTTTGAAAATACACAATTATCTTTAACATACAAATAAGGATTATTTTTAGATATTTCAATAAATTCTAAAGAACTGCTACCGGCAAATGATGAACCATCTAAATATTCTAAATTATCACCAATATAAAGCCTTTTAATTTTCTTAGAATCTTTGAAAGCATCTGTTTTAATAGAAGTGACTTTTTTACCACCTAAAGTGTCAGGAATCCTTAAATTGACAGCATTTGTATTTTTATTACTTACAATTTCAACACTTCCATCACCTTTAAGTTCATAGGTATAAACATCATCATCTTTGACAACTGCTGATGAACTGATACTTGATGAAGAAGTAACTTTTTTACTACAACTAGGGAGCACAGCTACTAAAGATAAAGCTGCTAGAGCAGATAAGAATTTAGATTTATTTTTCATATTGACTATTCTCCTTATTTTATGTTGTTATTAAGTTTCTTTGATTACTACAAAATATATTATATATTTATTAAATATATAAGTAAATTATATAAAGCTCATTTTCTTAAAAAAGATTAATGATCGAAGGTTCCAAAGATACGATCGCCACAATCACCTAAACCTGGGCAAATATATGCTTTATCATTCAAACATCTATCTAATGCACCAATGTATAAAGGAACATCTGGATTACTCCTACAGAAAGCATCAACACCTTCAGGAGCAGCGATAATACAAATGAATGTGATGTTTTTAGCACCATGTTTTTTTAGCATACTAACAGCATCAATAGCTGAGCCACCTGTAGCAAGCATTGGGTCTAATAGATAAACATCTCTTTCTTTTAAATTGCTAGGGAGTTTACAATAATATTCATGAGGAATATGTGTAACTTCATCTCTGTATAAGCCGATATGCCCTACTTTTGCTGAAGGAACTAATTCTAGAAGACCATCAACCATCCTTAATCCAGCTCTAAGTATTGGTACAAAGCATAATTTCTTACCAGACACCATTGGCTGTTTTGTTTTTTCAACAGGTGTTGTAACATCAACTAATTCAGTTGGTAAATTTGCTAAAGCCTCATAACCTTCCAAGATCGATATTTCTTTAACTAAATTTCTAAACTCATTGGTACCTGTGTTAACATCCCTTAATAAAGTTATTTTATGCTTAAGTAGAGGATGATTTAATACCTTCACATTTGGATAATTCTTGACATCAAATTTCATATTTTTTCTCCTTTCTAATATATTTCATTATTTATTTGTTCTTTAACAAAATTTAAATATATTCCTCCATCGCTCAAATTATGACTTTCTTTGAGAACAAATTTGGAATTATTAAATATTCTATTTGTATCAAACATGCATTTTGAATTACTATTGCCTTCAATATACGGTGCAATAATTAATGATAAAGAATCAATAGCATCAATATTTAAAAAAGCACCATTTGTAGTGGGGCCTGATATTAAAAGCATATCATCAATATGATATTCTTTTTTTATAATATCTAATGCTTCACTGATATCATTTTTATAATCAACAAAGAAATATTCAATATCTTTGCTTTTTAAATATTCAACAAATCGTGGATCAACTTTATTTGATAAAATTTCAACAACTTTGTAAGTATCACTCCCAAAAGTGATTTTATTATTATTTAAAAAAACCTTTCCTTTTCGATCTAAGCAAAAATAATATTTCAAATCTGGTTGATAGGATATATTATTTTTTTTATCTAATTTATCAGTTTTGAATTCATCTAATGATATTGAATTATCGCCATATTTTATCATCGTTGTCCTTCTTCCAGCTATTATTGATGAATGATATCTTTTAAGTTCATCATCATAGAAAAATCTCGAAGAAAGTGAACCGGTTTCATTTTTGAAATTGCCATCCACTTTTCCATCAATCGATGTGTACAAAAACGTTCTAATTCGTGGTCTATCCATATCAGTTTTCTATCTATTATTATAAGCTATTTTAAACATTTTTTTAGCATTTTTATTCAAAATAAGTCAATTAGTTTGTTTTAATTTAAAATAGTTTAATTTTATCATTTGATAATCAACAATAAATAGAAGTTAACTGATAAATTGTTATATAATTAAAAGTCGGAGATAAATATGATTGAAATAAAAAAAGTTTCTAAATTTTTTAGTAAAAATAAAGTGATTAATGATTTATCATTAACTATCAATAACGGTGAAGTATTTGGGCTTCTTGGACCTAATGGTGCCGGTAAATCAACTACTTTAAAAATGATTGCTGGTATTTTAAAAATCGACGAAGGAAACATATTAGTTGATAATAATGATATTTCCTCTAGACCAACTGAAGCTAAAGAAACCATAGGCTTTGTATTTGATAATCCTGATATGTTTTTAGGAATGAAAGGATTAGAGCTTTTAAAATTTATTTCATCAATTTATAAAACTGATCAAAGTGAATCAATAAAAGAAGCAATGAATTTAGCAAATAGGCTCAAAATGACTGATGTTTTAAATAATTATATCAACGAATATTCACATGGCATGAGGCAAAAAATATTTATCATCGCCTCTCTTATGCATAATCCTACAAACTGGATTTTAGATGAACCTTTAGTTGGTCTTGATCCACAATCTGCTTTTCTTATTAAAAATCTTATGCGTGAAAAAGCAAAGGATAATAAATGCGTTTTATATTCAACTCATGTTTTAGATGTCGCTGAAAAAATTTGTGATCGAGTTGGTATAATTTCTAAAGGGAATCTTCTTTACTCTGGAACTATAAATGATTTACGCAACTTAGAAAATAAAGATGCTGATTTAGAGTCCCTATTTTTGGAGCTTACTAAATGAAAAATTTTTCATCACTTGTAAAATTCATTTTGTATTCCGATATCAAAATAGGAAATACTAAAAATATACGAAAGAAAACGATTGCTGCTTTAATTTTATCATTTTTTGTATACTTATCTATTGGAATCATCTATTCTCTTTATATATATTCAGCTCTTATTATATTCAATAAAGAAAAATTTGATTATATAAATTCTAATTATTTAAATAATGTATTTGCAGTTACATCTTTATTATCTATATTTCTGATTGGTATCTTAGTTTATAATTATGGTATATATAATAAAACTGAAAATTTGCTTGTCTTTCCTTTATCAGGTAACAAATTATTTTTTTCTAAGATATTAGTTGGAATAATCTCAGTTGCTTCATTTACTTTATTCCCAGTAATCATGAACACTTTTGTGCTTGCCGGGCTAAGTCAAGCAAGTAACATAAAATTACAAATTTATTCATATATTTCTTCTACTATATTTTCAATGTCTAGTTTAGTTGCAATATTTGCACTCATTTCATTCATTCTAATTTTTATAGAAAGCAAGACTCATTTTTCAACAAATAAAATATTTTCTTCTGCATTTATGCTTATTTTAACTATTCTTGCAGGTCTAATTTTTATCTATTTTATTTATATATCATCTTATTCTGATTTAATTGAGGTGAATTCAAGCACAATTGTTTCTAAATTAGATAAGTATAAATTTTTAGCACCAATGGGTTATTTAAATAAAGAAACAATTTTTCTTACTCAACCTTTTTCTTATGCAATCATGCCACTTTCTGTAGTTTTAGATGTCGCTTTGATTTTTTTATTAAACTTGTATACCAAAAAATCATATACTAAAACACTCACTTATAGAAACAAAGAATTAAAATTATTTAAAAGTAAGAAAAATAAAGATAATCTGGATGTTGATATTAAAAGTGCTGTCAAAGAAAAGAAAAACATTTCTAAAGTTGAACTTATAAGAGAGTTAAAACTTTTTTTGCCTTCTTTTCTTTTTTCACTCATAACTTCAGGATTATCACTTATATCGCTTGTTTTAATTATTGTGTTTTCAACTTCAAGTTTTATAGCTTCCCTTGATCCAGGCATCTTATATTTAATAGCGGGATACTTTTCAATCTCAGGTATTTATTTTCCACAAATAACTTTCAATTCATACAACTTAGAAGGCAATAATATCTTCATGCTGATGAGTTTTCCAACTAGAAAATTGAATATTTTTGTGAATAAATTTTTATCACTGATAATTTTATATTTACCTGTTTCAATTATAAATCCTATTCTTGTATGTGCCTTATTTAAACTGAGTTATCAGTATTATTTAACTTATCTCTTCTTAGCAGTTTCTTTTCTTTTTGCATCAACTGCTTTAAATTATTTTTTAGGACTGATAAAACCAAATTTTAATATCACTAAAAATGATTTAATGTCTCAAAGACCAATGTTTATCTTAGCTGAGATTTTAAGTATGCTTCTTGCTGCTATTTATCTTATATTATCTATAGCTATGCTTTTTAATCCGCTCATGTATTATCTTATTCCGCTTACTAGTTCTTTTATTTACATAGGACTTGGTTTTTTATTTTTATATTATGCTAAAACGCATTATGATGAACTTATGAAAGGGAAGAAACAATTATGAACAAAATCATTGAAAATATCAAAACTTATTTAACTGAGAATGATGTTGATGCTTACATCATTCCTTCTTATGAAAATAACAATGAGCTCACTTTGAAAATATTAGGTAGAAAGATGCTCACTAGAAAACTCTTTTTAATAATACCTAAAGAAGAAAAACCATATCTTATCACTCATAGTATTGATAAACTTTTTTTACAAGATCAAAGTGACTTTAATTTAAAAGTGTATAACACTTACAAAGAGATGTTAGATTTAGAAAAGCAATCATTTAAGCACTATAAAACTATTATCATGGATATTTCTGAAAATGGTCTTCTTCCTAAAGTGTCTCTTGCTGATTATGGCACAGTCAAATTCATTGCTGATTTAAATATCAATATTAAATCATCAGCTGATTTGCTTGTTTACAATAATTGTCGATTGAATAAGACTAACTACAAATTGATGCAAGAAGCTTGTAAGCTCAATTTGATGATCAAAGATGAAGCCTTTAAGAAGATAAAAGAAGATATTTTAACTATAGGTTATTCAGATGAATATAGGATTCAGCAATTTATCGTCAAAAGATATCAAGAAAATAATATGTTTTTTGATGAGGCACCAATTGTCAGTGTCAATTTAAATGCATCCAATCCTCATTATGGGCCAAGTAAAAACAAGCATTTGAGAATAAATAGAGGTGATGTTGTTTTAATTGATATGTGGGCTAAATTAAATGATGAAAGTGCAATTTATTCTGACATAACTTGGATGGGTGAAGTGAGTGAAACTATTTCAAGTAAAGTAAGTGAGAGATTTTTAATATTAAGGCATGCTGTTGATAAAGCTGTTGTATTTTTAAAAAGTGAACTTAAAAAAAGAAGAGTTGAAGGATATGAAGTTGACCGTTTGATAAGAGATGAAATAAATAAAACCATTTATGGGTCTTATTTTACTCATCGCACTGGTCATAGCATCTTCAATGATTTATCACCTCATGGTCAAGGAACTAACATCGATGATTATGAATCAAAAGACACAAGAGCAATCATTAAAAACATCGCTTTCTCACTAGAACCCGGAATTTATTATAAAGATTTTGGCATGAGACTTGAAACTGATGTTTATATCGATGATAATTTTGAACCTGTTTTAGTAGGCGGTCATCAAGATGAAGTGATTGCTATTTTAAAATGATTTTAAAATTTATAAAAAGTAATTATAATATTCATTGCGTTTAGCTTTATGAAAGGTCATATATATGAGTTCTCACCCATTTAAACACTTTTTATTAGTTATAAAACATCGACATCAAGTCATCAGAAATGGTTTCCATTTAGGTATCTTTTTTCATTGCTTTAGGCATGATTTATCTAAGTTTTCACCTGCTGAATTTTTTACATCTAGTAAATATTATAAAGGCAATGGTTCACCAGTTTATTATGAACGACTTCATAATAATTATTATTCAAAAGTTTGCCAACACCATACCAAAAGAAATAAGCATCACTGGGAATATTACACCGATTTTTTAGCTGGAAGAATCATCTGTATCAATATGCCTTATGTCTATTCACTTGAATATGTAGCTGATGTATTATCAGCTAGTAAAACTTATAATAAAAAAGATTTTAAATCTGAATCTGCATTAAATTACTTTAATGATGTTAAAAAGCATTATTATATGACTGATGGCACTGAAGAATTTTTAACTGAGTGCTTTAGAAGGTATAAAGATAGCGGCTTTAAAAATTTAAAGAAAAAAGATACTAAAAAATTATATAAGAGTATCATGAGCAAGTATCCTGATACTAAAATATTTGATACTATTAAAATAGATAGACCTTTACCACCACTTGCAAATGATGAAAAGAAAAAATAATATTGATATTATTTATGAAGATAATAATATTATTGCCGTAAATAAACCGAATAATCTTTTAACTATCGCAACTGAAAAAGAAAATATCAAAACTTTATATCATTATGTTAGAGTTTATTTAAATAATAAAAATGAAAAAGTTTTTATAGTTCATAGACTTGATAAAGATACTTCAGGTATTGTTCTTTTTGCTAAAAACATCAAATTTAAAACTCTGCTTCAAAAAGAATTTGAAAATAAAAATGTAATTAGAAAATATGAAGCTGTTGTTAAAGAAACAGTTGATTCTAAATTTAATAAAGTCATAAAACAATTCATTTTCTATAATAAAGCTTGTGGTTTATCTTTTGTAACATCAAATAAAAAAATAGGTAAAGAGGCAATAACCAAAATAAAATTTAACTCTTATAATAATGATAAATCAACTAATCTTGATATTGAGATTGAAACTGGTAGACAAAATCAGATAAGAGTGGCTTTAAAGTCACTGAAATTAACTCTTGTAGGTGATAAAAAATATGCTTCTGATAATAGTAAATACATGCATCTTAATGCTTATTATCTAAAAATAAATAATCCTCTCTTAAAAAATAATGAATTTAAAGTTAAACCTTTATTTTTAAAATAATCAAATGATTAAACTATTGTTATATTGAATTAAATGGAATATCTTATATTTGTAGGAGTTTGCTATGGTAATAACTTTTGTTGTTGATATGATAGGAGCAAAAAATAATGGTACAACAGTAACAGCAATGCGTACTGCTAAAACACTTAAAGAACTCGGTCATGAAGTTAGATTTATATGTATCGTTAAAGGAAAAAATGATGAACTTACAAAACAATATAAAATTTATAATGCTTTGAAAGTTAACTTTTTTATATTCAATTCATTAGTCGATTCTAATGGTATGTACATTGGAAAACTTGAAAAGAAAGATTATCCGATGATTAGGAATTTTATCAAAGGAAGTGATGTTGTCCATCTTTTGATGCCTTTTAAACTTGAAAGACAAGTAAGACCAATTGCTAAAGCAATGAATATACCTGTAACTTGTGCCATGCATGTTCAACCTGAAAATGTCTCTTATAATCTAGGCATGGGTAAAATCGGATTTATCAATTCATGGATATATCGAATGTTTTATAATTGGATGTATAAATATGTGGAATATGTTCATACTCCATCTATGATGATGAAAGATCAAATGATCAAGCATCATTATAAAAATAAAATATATGCTATTTCTAATGGAGTATCTTCATTTTTTAAACCAATGGAAGTTAAAAAACCTGATGAACTTACTGATAAATTTGTTATCTTGATGATAGGCAGACTATCATCTGAAAAAAGGCAAGATCTCATCATCAAAGCAGTCAGTAATTCCAAATATGAAAAGAACATGCAGATTATCTTATGCGGAAATGGTCCAATGAAGAAAAAATATCAAAAACTTGCTAAAGATTTGACTAATCCAATCAGATTTGAATTCTGTAATCAAGAAGACTTAAGAAATATCATCAATTATTCTGATTTATATATTCATGCAAGTGATGCTGAAAGTGAAGCTATATCATGTATTGAAGCTTTTTCATGCGGGAAAGTACCAATCATCTCAGATTCAAAAGTATCAGCAACTAATCACTTTGCTTTAGATAAAAAATGTTTATTTAAAAAAGGAAACTACAAATCTTTGCAAGAACGCATTGAATATTTTTATGAAAATAGAGATGAACTGAATAGACTTGCTCCTTTATATATTGAATATGGCAAAACTTTCTCATTAGAAAGCTGTGTAAAGCAGCTTGAAGGTATGTTTATCGACGCTATAAATACTCATAAAGAAGATGTTAAAAATGATGTGTCCTTCTATTATTCAAAAGGCGAAAGAAATCGATTGTTTTTAGCAAGCAAAGAAGCACATATTGAAAGCCCTTTGATAATAAAAAATAAGAAAAAACCATAATTTTTTATTTATTATCAAAATAAAGTTTTTATAATAATTAATGTTTTAGGAGGCTTTATTTATGATATTAGAAGTTAAAAATTATAGTAGCAAACTTAATAACAAAGAAACTCAAGAAGCTATTAAATTTACTAAAGACACTTTTCAAAAACAACTCGCTAAAAATTTAAATTTAGAAAGAGTATCTGCTCCTCTTTTTGTAAGGAAAGATACTGGTTTAAATGATGATTTAAATGGTGTAGAAAGAAAGGTATCATTTAATATCAAAGCAATACCTTCTTTAGAGCTTGAAGTAGTTCAATCACTTGCAAAATGGAAAAGATATGCTTTAAATGAATATGGTTTTTTAAATCATGAAGGTTTATATGCGGATATGAACGCTATAAGACGTGATGAAGATTTAGATAATCTTCATTCAGTTTATGTTGATCAATGGGACTGGGAAAAAATTATTTTAAAAGAAGAACGAAATCTAGATTTCTTATTTAACGAAGTAAAAAAAATATTCTCAGCTTTAAAATATGAAGAAGATGAAATCAATAAAAAATATCCTTGTTTTAGTAAAAAACTTCCTGATGATATCTTCTTTATATCAACAAGTGAACTTGAAAAACTCTATCCCAATCTAACAAGAAAAGAAAGAGAAAATAAAATTGCTAAAGAAAAGAAAGCTGTTTTTTTATATCAAATAGGTTGGCCACTTACAGATAATAAACCTCATGATGGAAGAGCAGCTGATTATGATGATTACAATCTAAATGGCGATATCATCTTATACAATAGAATTTTAGATATTGCTTTTGAAGTATCATCAATGGGAATCAGAGTCGATGAGAACTCACTTGTCAAACAGCTAGAATATAAAAATGAGCTCTTTAAATTAGAATCACCATTTTCAAAAGCTATCTTAAATAAGTCTTTACCATACACTATTGGTGGAGGTATTGGCCAATCAAGACTCTGTATGTTCTTTTTGGAAAAAGCTCATATTGGTGAAATTCAATCATCAATATGGAGTGATGAAGATATTACTGCTTTAAAGAAATTAAATATCTTCTTATTATAATTTTATTTTAAAAAGCCCAGTTACCATCCTTAAAGATGACAACTTCTTTATTATCTTTAGTTGTTCCAACAACCGATAAAGTTTCATCACCAATCATAAAATCAACATGTGAAAATGACTCGTTGATTCCAAATTTGTGAATCTCTTCATCACTATATTTTTCATAGTCAGGATATAAATTTGTAAAACCTTTACCGAGTGCTAGATGGCAAGCAGCATTTTCGTCAAATAAAGTGTTATAAAATAAAATACCAGTCTGATTGATAGGTGAATTATAAGGAACAAAAGCACATTCACCTAAATAACTTGAACCTTCATCTAAAGACAAAATAGATTCTAATACTTCTTTTCCTTTTTTAGCTTTAACTTCAACTGCTTTTCCTTTCTCAAATTTGATTGAAAAATCTTCAATCATTTGTCCATTGTACACAAGCGGTTTACTAGCATAAACTATTCCTTCAGCTTCACCTTTTTTAGGAGAGGTAAAACATTCTTCGGTAGGTATATTTGGTTGAAATTCATGACCAAATAAATCTTTTTCACTACCTGCTAAAAACTTGACACCTTCAATAAGCCCGATAGTTAAATCAGTTCCTTTTTTACTTGTATAATGAAGTTTTACTAGATTTAAACTATTTAAATATTCATATCTTTTTTGCAAATCTGTTTGATGTTTTTTCCAGTTTTCAACTGAATCATTTTCACTGACTCTTGACGCAAATAAAATCTTTTCAAATAATTTTTCAACTGCTTCATTCTCATTTAAAGTGGGAAATACTTTTTTAGCCCACTTTTTAGTAGGTACACCAACTATTGTCCATTGATATTTATTATTACATTGATCAATATATTTCTTTAAAATTTTCATTTTATTTTGCCTGACTTTAGCATATTTATTTGGATCAATATCATTTAATCCATCAGGATCGTCTCCATCTAACCAAATAAAGCAAGGATTATTATCTGCCTTAAATTGCTGAATGCTCTCTTCAATAGGTGTGACAATTGATAAATTTTCTAAAGTTGAATATTTTTGCTCAACAACCATTTGCTTTTGAGAATAATAACTAAAAATTACCCTTTTCGCACCTTTTAAATAGCAATGTTTAGCCACTATAGTAGCAAAATCTTCTAGCTCAGGTAAAAGTTGAATAAAAACGTACTGATCTTTTTGTAAATTGATACCTACTTCTACAATAAGCTTTGCATATTCTTCAATTAATTTGTTGTTCATATATTACTCCTTTATTAAATATTTTTCTTTTAACAACTCTTGTTTATTTTTATCAAAATGTAACTCATTAGTTATAAAATTATTGATTGAATTATATCTTAACTCAATCTCTTTTATACCAGCTTCTAACCAGTTTTTTAACACCCCCGCCATAATATCAGATGAATGGAGAAGTATCTCATTATTTATTCCACCATCAATGAGCATTTTCCTCCTTTTGATTGCTTTTTCTTTGACATTTTCATTGGTTAGTAAATAATCATAAAAAATAGTATCTAAATCATAATCTAAAATTGATAATATGAGCATGGTAGCTATTCCAGTTCTATCTTTACCATCTGAACAATGGTAAATTAGTAAACCATCATTATTTAAAACCAAGTCTAAAAATTTTGAAAAATTAGTAAGAGCAATAGGTGTTGTTACAAATTCTTTATACATCTTTTCAGTAGCATATGTTACATCGCCTTTTTCATCTAAATAATAGAAGAAATTTATCATTCCATCTAAGTCTTTATTGTTGCAGTGATCTTTGTGTGGTCTTGTGCCTCTATTTCTGATACCTTCATTAACTGGTAAATAATAATGTTTAATATCATCATTTATAGGATCTAGAGCGTTTCCATTCAGCTCATCTTTCCCTCTAAAATCAATAATCGTTTTTAAATTTTTCTCCTTTTCCAATCTTTCTAAATCACTTAAAGAGATTCGGCATAGGGCATCACTTCGATATAATTTATCTTTTTTTATCGTATATCCGTTTTTGTTTTTGAGTCCATGCAAATCTCTTGCATTGATTAATGAGCCTATTTTTATCTTTCTATCCATATATTTACCTCAAAATATCAATTAACTTTATCAAATATTATGATGATAGTAAACTTTTTATTACACATTACACATATAAAATAATGTTTAAAATGAAAGCAAATTAAAACCGCATCTTCCTTAAAAATGCGGTTTTAATCATCCGTTATTTACTTTGTAGGATAAGTTATTCTTCCTTCGCCTTTCAAGTTACTATATTTAGTTGGTATTTTACCGCCATTATTTGTACAAAGTTTCTTAATGTAGTTAGCTAAAACATCATTATCGATAGTTGTTGTTATTGAACTTGGGGTTACATCAGTTGTATTTTGATTATCGCCTTTGGTTTTAAACATATAATATCCATCACCACCAGAGTCAATGGTGTAATTATTGGAAACAAATTTATATGTTTTACTTTCAGATATAGCGACATTATTGATTTTAACATTTTTGACTCTTCTTTGATTTGCGTCAGTTTTCAATGATGTTGGATTCTTATTTGAATCATAATTTAGTCCTGGTTCAATTGAAGTATCAACTTCAAATTTTAATTTGCTGGATGGAATCAAAAATCCTCCAAATTCATCATTGACATCTTTACTGAGTGTTATTCCACCTTTTGAATTGGTTTTTAATTTAGATACAGAATACTCAAGCATTTCCAAGATTACTTTGCCTGTTGTTTGATATGTACAAAGTTTGTTACCAAACGGTGAAACGGAAATTGCATCCTGGTACTTGATTTCACCAGCCTTGACAGTTGTTCTAACAGATCCACCATTGATAACAGCAAAATCAGCACTTGTATCAAAATTCTCATACGCATCAGCAACAAGGTTAGCTAAGTTAGTTTCGGCTTTTCTAACTCTTCTAACATTAGCATCAGGATCATTTATAGTTAAATCAAAATCACTTGTTCCTAATTTTTCATTGAGCTTATCATTAAATTTGTTTTGATATTTATCAATGACATCTTTGGTTTCACTATCTTCAGATGTCAAATCACTAGCTTTGATAAGTTCGGTTTTGATTTCACCGTTTGTAATAGTGAGTTTTCCTAAATTTGCAAGCTTGGTGCCGGTTGAAGATAATGTGACATTTTTACCATCTTTGTTTTGATATTTATCACCTATAATTGTTGAATGTGAATGACCATCTAAAACAACGTCGATATTATTCGTATTTTTGATGACATCAGTTGATTGATAAGGAGAGTTGACACTATCAATACCCAAATGTGCAAGTAAGATTACATAATCAGCACCATTTTGTTTTGCTTTATCAACTTCATCTTGAATTGATTTGTAAAATTGACTTGGATCGTTTCTTGATGCTCCTTCTGAAAAAGTATAAATGAAATTACCATTTGTATCTTTGAAATAAGCAGGAGTTGAAGAAGTATAAGTATCTGGTGTTGTAGCACCAACAAAAGCAACTTTCTTATCTCCAAAAGTTTTAATCTCATATGAATCAAAAACTCTATTTTTATTTTTATCAATAAAATTAGCTGATAAATATTTATATTTAGCTCTTATATTGCTAGCTGTTTGATTATAAGTAGTATTTTTACCTGCTAAATTTAAAAATTGCTCCATTCCAAAATCAAATTCATGATTTCCCATGGTAGCAAAATCATATCCAGCGGTATTCATAATGTCAACGATTGCACTACCTTGAGTAAGTGAACCAAAGACATCACCTTGAAGCTCATCTCCTGCATCAACTAAAACAACATTATTATATTCTTTTAAAAGTTCTTTCTTTTTAGAAGCAACATTAGCATATCCTGCATTTGAGGTAGATGATTTTACCTGGCAGTGAACATCATTAGTATATAAAACGACAACATCATCTTTTTTACTAGGATCATTTGCACTGCTTGAAGCAACTTGTGAATTCGAAACAGTAGAATTAGACTGATTACCTGTATTCTTGTTACAAGAAACAAGTAGTAATAACGGCAACAGACTTACAACTTTTTTGATTTTTTTCATATTTTCTCCTTTCTACTATCAGATAAAGTAGTCCATTTGAAGTTAATCTATTTTAGCAAAGCTACACTAGTATAAGCAACTATAAAATATTATTCATTTTCAATTCTTTTCAATTGTAAATTCACTTAACTTAATTTTATAATAGCTATATATTTAGGAGGTAAATATGAATCCTATTAAAGTTATCTATTACCGAACTTACCAATTTGTTTTAAATAAAATTTGTCTTCCATTTTTAAAAATAAAAGAAGCTGAGACAATTGAAAGTGACAATTGTTTTGATCCTATTTCTACACTTTTAAATAAAAATAAATATAAGAGACCACTTTTGCTATTATCTAATCATCTTTTAACTGATCCAAATTATTTAAAATTCATTAATGATTGTCAAAGTAATGATATTGAAGTAATTTCTTTTGCAAACATTAGCTCAAATCCTGACGTCAAGCAAGTTGATGAAACATATAATTTATATTTAAAAAATGAATGTGACTCTCTTATTGCTATAGGTGGAGGTTCTATTTTAGATTTAGCAAAAGCTGTTGGAATTCTTGTAACCAATAAAAAGAAAGATATTTCTAAATACAAAGGTTTATTAAAAGTTAAAAAAAGATTGCCTTTTTTAATTCTAGTTCCAACCACAGCTGGAACTGGTAGTGAAACAACTATTTGCTCAGTAATAAGTGATGGAAAAAAAAATGATAAATATTCAATAACTGATCCTAAACTCATTCCTGATTATGCTATTTTAGATAATACTTTGCTTAAAACATTACCAGAATCAATCATTTCCACAACAGGAATGGATGCTTTAACACATGCTGTTGAAGCATTTCTTGGCAATGCATTAACTAAAAAAACTAAATATTGTGCAACAACTGCTATCACATTAATATATAACAATCTTTATAATTTTTATTCAAATAAAGATGATGATTTAGCTAGAAAAAGCATGTTAAAAGCTTCATATTTTGCTGGTGTAGCTTTTACAAGAAGCTATGTTGGTTATGTTCATGCTTTAGCTCATGCTCTTGGTGGAAAATATCATGTGGCACATGGTTTAGCAAATAGTATTCTTCTACCTATCGTGCTAAAAAAATATGGAAAGAAAGCATATAAAAAATTAGCTTTTTTAGCTGATATGTTACAATTGACTGCCCAAAGCATTTCTGAACAAGAAAAAGCTGAAAACTTTATAAAGTGGATTGAGAATTTAAATAATTCAATGAATATACCAAGCAAATTTAATAATTTAATCAAGAAAGAAGATTTAGTCTTTTTAGTAAACCACGCCTATAAAGAAGCTAATCCTTTATATCCAGTTATAAAAGAACTCGACAAAAACGAGTTAAAAGAGATATTGATTGAAGCTGAGGAAACTTTATAATATTAATGAATTGTTTTAATATTAAATAATTTAACCATTTAATAATTAAGGAGATAATTATGTCTGATGATAAATTAAAAGAAAATATAAAAGCTTTCCTCAATTTGATTGACAAGTTATATGAAGATGGAATAATTGATATTTTTGAACAAATAAACCAGAGCGATTTTAGAATCTTAAACTATCTTTTACACAATAATGATGCTCATCCATCCGATATTGCTTCTTCTTTGTCACTGACAAGATCAAATACAGCTGCCGCTTTAAAAAATTTAGAAAACAAAAACTATTTAACAAGAGTTATAAACGAAACTAACAGAAGGCAAATATTTGTTTCATTAACAGAAGAAGGCAAAAATTACGTTAATTTATGTAACACTCAACTTGAATTATTATTAAAAGGTTGGTTTTCTGTGTTATCTCAAGAAGAAATCGATACATTATTTTCACTTGTAAAAAAAGCTTTAGATCCAAAATCTATGTCTAATAAATTGAAGGAGTTTACTTTCGGTGGCTAGTAAATATCCTTATTTAGATACATATTTAAATAGATATAAAACTTTTATATTCTTTGATTTTGAAGCAACTGCTTTCACTCATATGCCCATTGAATTGTCGATGGTCTTTACTAGTTTCAATAATTATCATTTCAATATTATTGAAACTTATTCAACATATATAAAAACTGATGACAAAATTGGCAAATATGTAACTGAATTGACTGGTATTGATAAAGATATATTAGATAGAAATGGTGTTACATTTATTAATGTAATAAATAATTTGGCTACCTTATTTTCAAAATATCCATCTAAATTATTTTTAAGCTATAGTAAAAATGACTTAGCTATTTTAAAAAATGCTATTGATAATAAAAATTTAAAGCAAGAACAAATAAAATTACTGATGCTTAGAAATTTTCTTGATGTTCAAAAATATTTAGCTAGATTAATAAGAGATGAAAATGGTAATATCCTATCTTTAAAAAAACTATCAGATTATTTAAATATCACTCAAGATTTTAAATTTCATTCAGCATTAGATGATTCAATAGCAATGGTTAAGATATTTAATGCCTATTTTAATAATTATGAAAAGATATTAACTGATGCTTTCAATAATTTTAAAAATCTTCCTATCTATAAAAGACAAGAATCATCAGATTATACTGAAATAGAAATAAAAGAGATTTTAAAGGAGCAACTATAGAATGATAAAATATCCAAATGGTCAAATATATTTAGAAGATGAAACTAAAATTGATAAAAGAAAACATAAAAATAAAACTGAAGAGCAAATAAATAGAGAACACTATTTAAAAGCAAATATGGGCATGAATTTTGAAAGTGATGTCAGCAAATCATGTGAATACTATAAAAACCAAAATTTAGCTCTCATCTATAAAAGACCAACACCTATTAAAGTAGTCAAAATGGATACTGTTAAAAGGCAGATGATCAAAGAAGCATACTTTCAGGAGAAATCAGTCACCGATTATGTCGGTTTATATAAAGGAAAATATATTGATTTTGAATGCAAAGAAACCATTCATAATTCAATTCCTTATAAAATGATTAGAGAACAACAGTATCTTCATCTTGAGAAAGTTATCCAAATGGGCGGTATTGGTTTCTTTTTAGTTTCTTTTAAAATGAAACAAGAAGTTTATCTATTAAAAGCAAGTATCATCTTAGATGAAATCAAGGTAAAACATCATCCAGGTTTTAAATATGAATTTTTTAAAGAAAAAGGTATACTTGTTAAAAGAGGTTATAATCCTCCTTATATGCTTCTTGATGCCATTGATATAGCTTTTAATGACATCTTAAATAAATAGATACCGTTTACATTTTTTTATTTTGTATTTAAAAGGTAAAATATTTTTATGAAAAATAGAAAACTTATTGCTTTAGACTTAGATGGCACCTTACTTGATGATCAAAAAAACATTTCATCAAATACAAAAAAGTATTTAAAAGAATTAGAAGACAGAGGACATATTATATGCCTCACTTCAGGTAGGCCACCTCGTGCCATTAAGCCTCATTACGATGATATCGGGCTTAAAAATAGTCCATTTATTGGATACAATGGTGATTTAATTTATGATGTTTTAAAAGATAAAACAACCGTTTTTAAATCAATACCTATCTCTTTTATATCTTGCTTTTTTAAACACTTTGACTTCTATAAATTTCCCTATATAGCTGGTGAAGATTTGAGTCATCTTTATTTAAATGTCGCTGATATTTTATTTGACGATTTTTTGCATCCAGATGGCATTCAAGTAGTGGTAGGTCAAATGCCCTATACTATTGTCAATGATTTAGAAGCCTTCTTTTTTAAAACATATGATAACAATCAAGATGAAATTAAAAAATTTACTTCTAAACACAAGGATGTAGAAGTCAGATTCTGGTATGATAGGCCTGAATTTGGTGAGTTTTATCCTGCTAATATTTCAAAAGAAGTCGGTTTAAAAGAAGTGGCTAAAAACTATAACATCGAAAGAGAAGACATCATTGCCTTTGGTGATGGAAACAATGATTTTGAAATGCTAGATTTTGCTTCAACTTCTTTTGCAATGAAAAACGGAGCTGAAAAATTAAAACAACAAAATAAACATGTCACTGAATATACAAATAATGAAGAAGGTGTATATAGACAACTTAAGAAAATATTAGGTTAGTCTTTATAAACTATTCTTTTTATATCTTCTTTGATTTGGTTCAACTTGAAATCAATATCTTGATTTATATTTAAACAGCATGTTATCAGCAAATTATTTTTCAAATCACTACTCAGTATTATATATTCATCATTTTCAAAAATATACTTTATCATATTGATAGGTAACTGATTTTCATCTTCAAATGGTAAATAAGCATCAAGATAATAATCATTTATTCGTTTGGTGAAATAGTCTAATTTTTTTGAAATATCTTTATTTGCAATGCTGAGTATTTTTTCTCTTCTCAACTTATTAATAAATGAATTCGCATCAACTATTTCTAAATTTTCATCAATTATTTTAAATTCATCAGTTCCTTTATCTAATTCTTTAACTAAACTGCTTATATTTTTGCCTTGTCTTTGCAAATATTCAACTAAATCTAAAATCAAAATAAGTGATTGAATTGCATCTTTTTCTTTGACAAAGTCAGCAACTAGAAAAGTATATGAATTATCATGAGCCAAAATAGAATTGAATCCCTTTTTTTTACTTTCTTTAATCATATTGGTTACATATTTAAATTCTAATCCTGATTCTTCATAAAGAAGAGAAGTGCTTTCATAAAATTTATTCACTTTTTCATTTATATTGATCGTTGTATTTATAAAAGCATTTGGTGGTAAAACATTTCTTTTAAAAATGACTTGGCTAATAAAATAAGAAGACATCATTATAATTTCTTCACTGGTGATCAGTTTTAAATTTTTATCAATATTTTTATAATATATTTTTTCAATTTCGCAATTATTATTTAAAATTACAAATAAAGAATATGCATCACTTTTTGATATTTCTTCGACATTTAATTTTTCTTCAATATTACCATCTAATTCAACTATATTTACATCATATAGTGTCTTTTTTAATGCTTCTTTCATAAATCTTAAATATGTTCCACTTTGTGATAACAAATAAAGCTTGGTTTTTCTTTCACCACGATATATGTTAAAAAAATATGATGTTGAAACTTCATTATCGATAAACCTATTTATAAGTTCATCCTCAACTACATTAACTACTCCATCATCAGTTTGCTTTTGAAAAATATTTCTTTGATCATCACCTTTTAAAAGATATGACAATTCAACAAGTCTTTCATTTATATATTCATGACCACTTTCATCATAGATTCTAAATAAATAATTATCATCATCTAAGAAAGAAAACATCACACCTAAAACTGCATTTTCAATTCTCCTTATCATGTATGATAGAACAAATTTAGGATAAGCATCATCAAAGATATAAACATCATAGCCATTTGATGTGAATGTGTCTTGTAAAATATTTAAAGAATTTTCAATTGTCTTTTTATCATCATAAGATATGATAACACTATATTTTTTTTCATTTATATCAAATCGGCGATTTAAAAATTCAACTATCTTATTTAAGATATATTTGAATTTGTTTTCATCATCTTTTATATTTAATTTATACCCTGATTTAAAATCATTGATAATGATATCACTATTATTAATGTTCATAATTTTTCTCGTCTCTTCTTTCTAAAAAGTCATTCAATTTCTTTTCGTTTTTTTCTAATTCTTCGCATATATGAATATAACTTATAACACTTTTATTATCTTTAGTGTAATCACTATATGCTTTTAAAAAAGCAGAAGTTGATAATCTATTTCCTAATGCTTCAATATCAGCGTATTCTTTAATGATATAGTAGCAAAACGAATAGATGTCTTTATATTCTTTTTTATCATAAACTATGACATCCTTCTTAGACAAGTAATATGCTAATTTAAAATAAGCATATTGTTTATCTTCTATTCTTTCAATTTCTTTGATATCTTCATACATTTTAAAATTTTTTTGATCAAATGAAGCTGCTTCCATTTGATATGAGATCAAATTATATTGAACAAGTTGAAATAAAGAAGAATCAATATTAGGGCATGATTTTAAAATATCTAAACCAATATTCTCATATGATAAAAATTCTTTATTTTTGATTCTAAATGTCATATACGGATTTAAAATGTAGCTGGACATAAAAACAAATACTTCATCTGGATAGGCTAATTTAGATAATTTATTTATTTTTTCATATTTTTCAACATCACTATCTTTAATAAATTCTAATAATTGTTCATCACTTTTTAAAAGATAAGCAAATTCATCATAGTGCTTATAAATGATTTTAGCTAATGTGAAGATGTTCTCATATTCAACATCCTGAAAAATATAACTTGTCATACTATTGATTTAAAAATTAAATTTACCAAATAAATTATAAATGAAAGTAAAGCAATAATTGAAGTTAAAGTTAAAAAAGATAAGTCGGCTGTTCTTAATACTTTATATGTTTTTTTTCCTTTCAACTTTGAAGCATTTAAGACAGCTTCAAAATCAATGTATGAAGAAGATAGTTTAGAAAAGTCTTTAATATCATTAGTTAATACTATCTTTTCCTTAATAGCACCAGAAATATAATTATATAATTTTTCTTTAGTATCATATAAATCGTCAAAAACTTTGCTAGCATGCTTATTTAAAAATCGTTTTGCATAATTATATGGTTCTAATATCATTGCTTTATATGAATGAAAGATAGTAAAAATAAGATCATATGCAAATAAGAAAAAAGAGAATAAAAGAACAACATATGATGTTACTTTATTGCTTTCAAAAGCAGTGAAAAAATACTGAAAATCTTTATATGGATAGCAAAGCATAAAAGCATATAAAACATTGAAGATAATGATAAGCAAGCATTCAAAAGCAACCTTATAAACAGATGTTTTTATTTTATATGTAGCTTCATTTTTAACATTTTCAAGTGACGAATAAACCAAATCATTTGCATCATCTAGATATTGTTCAAGCTGAAGATAAACAGCTTCTTTTTTCAACTCATCTGAATAACTTTCATCTAAAATGATGTCATTTAATGGTCTTTCTTCCCCCTTGAAATCAAAAATGAGTTCTCCTATTGTTAAAAGCCTACCTTTATAATTTGGATTTATTGTTAGTGGATTAACATAATATTCTTCAAATGAATGCAAAGCGACATAATTGATTGCATTTTCAATTAAGAAACATTCTTTCACATTGCTTGGTTGAAAAGTGATCTCGTTATATGCATCAACTATGGCTTCAGCTTTCCTAGAAATATGTTTTTTTACTTCATTTATGTTGCTTTCAAGTATTTGATATGCTTTATTATTTTTTAAATAATCATAATATGAATAAGCATAAGATGTACAGTTCCAACCACTTAACTCTGCAAGCAGATATAATTTCATTTCACCAGTCATACTATGCCTCTATTTTATAAATGAACTGAAACATTTTAGAAAAGAGCCCATCTTGCAATGGAATTATCAATCTTATCTCAATAAGAAAAACCGAAAGTAAAAATGCTGAAAGGCTTAAAAACAGAACTGATAATAGTGTTCTTGAAATAACATTTGTAGCTTTATGGATATTAGGATTGCTTCCTATATAAAATATTTTTACAAATGTATATGAGATAATATATGAAAGAAAGAAGATAAATAGCATAAATAAACAAGCTGATATATGATATCTTTCAACAAGAGATAATTCTATATATCCATCTAATAAAAAAGCAAACATAGGATGAGAAAATTTACCTAATGAATATTCAAGTGATGGGAAATTCAAACATAAAAAATATAAAAAGAAGATAATTATAAAACCAGCAATAGCTGATAAGATATATGTCTTTATTTTGTTTGAAGGTAGAAAAATGCTTGGAAAAAGTGAACACACAAAGATAAATATAAGTAACAAGGATAATGTCATCAGCTGATTCCTTCTAATATTTTCATCTCTTTTTCAGTTAATTTTGATACAAAAGATTTGCCTTTTAAATAAGAAAGAACACCATCAACATTTTCTAAAAATTTAAAATAAGTTGCATGTAAAAACTGACTATTCAATGAATACAAAGACGCAAATTCTTTGTTGACTTTAAAATCACCATATTTATTATCCCCGACAATCGGATGAGAAATATAAGCAAAGTGAACGCGAAGTTGATGAGTTCTACCTGTAAGAAGTTTTGCTTCTACAAGTGAATAACCACTATCGTAATATTTTAATCTTTTATATTCAGTCAAAGCGTTTTTAGCAAACTTGGATTTCTTATCAACTTTAACAAGTTTAGTTTCACTATCTTTTAAAAGTGGTGCATCAATCACACCGCTTTTATTTATCATTCCTCTTACAAGTAGAGTATATTTTTTTTCAATCTTATCCTTTTCTCTAAATAATTCAAAAAGTTGTTGCAAAGCTGGTAGATTCTTTCCAAATAAAAGGACGCCAGCGGTATTTCTATCTAGCCTATGAGCCGGAGAAGGGATAAACCCTGTTTCATTATTTGGATCCCATTCACCTTTTTTATTTAAATAACTCAGTACCATCTTTTGCATTGTGATTGAATTATGTCCTTCATCATCATGAACTAGAACACCCTTAGGCTTATCAACAACAATGATATTCTCATCTTCATAAAGTATAGTAAAATTAGCTTTGATAGGTTTTAAAACTTGTTCTTTTTTAAATTGTTGAAGAAGATCATCTTTTAAATATATTTTAATTTCATCGTTCTCTTTTAATATGTAATCTATATTTGCTTTTTTACCATTTACTTTTATATCTTTTTGCCTAAACATTTTATATATAAAAGATATAGGGGCATCTTTTAGCATCCTTTTAATATATTTATCGATTCTTTGGTTAGCTTCAAGCTTACTGATTGTAAATTCCATCAAAAAAATTATATCACTTAAGTGCCTTTAATTTAGTAAATTTGGTACTTTACTGAATTAAAATTAGCACATAATCTTTTTTTACCTTGACAATAATGGCTAAATCATTAAAATAATAATGCTTAATTGGAGCGATACCCAAGAGGCTGAAGGGGTGGGCTTGGAAAGCTCATAGACAAGTAACATTGTGCCAGGGTTCAAATCCCTGTCGCTCCGCCATTATAGTAAAATAGGTCTGATATAAGTGTTATCAGGCTTTTTTATTGCAAAAATAACGTAATTTACGTTTAAAATACGATATTTTGCTTTGAAAATTGAATTTTATTAGTTTCACAAGCTGTTAGTAGGCTTCATTTAGAGGCTCTATTGACAGCTTTTTATCTCGCTTTTACACGATTTAACCTCAAGGGTGCTAATAAATTACACGATTAAAAGTATGGTGCTAACCTTGCTACCATGCTATTAACGCTTACATAGTGGTTTGATAAAAATTGTGTCAGACCTTTTTTCTTTGCAAATAGAAGCCTTTGTACCTTTTTTCTAACAAGCTATAGAGTTTTGTAGAAATGCCAAAAGGCATTTTTATATGACTCTTTTTCTTTTTGCATATTGCTACTGAACGAAAGTCTTATCGACATGGCAATAGTTATTACTACGAAACAATTGATAGTTTTATCTTTAAATAATAGTATTTGTACATGCTAAAATTTATAATATACGTATATATAAACATGGAGGATATTATGTGTACTGCTATCAGTTTTAAAAATAAAGATTTCTATTTTGGAAGAAATTTAGATTATGAATTCTCATATGGTGAAAATATTGTTTTTATGCCAAGAAAATTTAATTTAAAATATTCAACTTTAAAAAATTTCTCTGTTCATTATGCAATGATGGGTGTTGCTCACATTTTTGATAACTATCCTTTATTTTATGATGGTTTTAATGAACATGGACTGGCAGTTGCAGGTTTAAATTTTGTAAACAACGCTTATTTCTTTAAAAATAAAGAAGATAAATTAAATGTTGCTCAATATGAGCTTATACCGTTTATTTTAACCAATTATAAATCAATCGATGAATTAGAAAAGGATTTGCCAGATTTAAATATTACAGATACTCCTTTTAATGATAAATTTAAACCGAGTCAACTACATTATTTAATATCTGATAAAAATAGATGCATTGTTTTAGAACAGATGAAAGATGGATTACATATATATGAAAATGATACTGGTTGTTTAACTAATAATCCACCTTTTAATATCCAAAGATTTTTATTAAATATGTATCAAGGCGTAAGTAATGAAAATAAAGAAAGCTCTTTTTCTAAAAATTTAAAGTTAGAGCAATATTCACGAGGAATGGGTGGCATATCACTTCCAGGTGATTTATCTTCACCATCACGTTTTATAAAAGTTGTCTTTACTAAGGAAAATTCAATTGTGAATAGTGATGATGAAAATGAATCTGTTTCTCAATTTTTTCATATTTTAAATTCAGTTGAGCAGCAAAGAGGTTGCTGTAAACTTGATGATAATAAATATGAAATAACTATTTATTCTTCATGTTATAACGTTGATAAAAAGATTTGTTATTATAAAACATATGATAATTTTCAAATTAATGCCATTAAAATGGAAATGGATAAATTAGATACCGATTCATTAATCACTTATGAAATGATTGATAAAATGAATATCAATCATCAAAATTAATTGATATAATTTACTTATTTTAGAGGTCTATTTATATGAATGATAATAAGATTAAAAGATTTACTATCGATACAGTTAAAGGTGTTACTTTAGGTGTCTCTGTTGCTATACCTGGTTTATCAGCTGGTACTATTGCTGTTTCTGAAAGATGTTATGATACCATCATTGATTCGATGAGTGGTTTTAGAAAGAAACCTAAGGAAAACTTTTTTATTCTTCTACCTTATTTAATTGGCCTTTTAATTGGTGCTATCTGTGCTTTTATTGGTATCAAAAAAGGATATGAGGTTGCACCTTTTACATTGACTGGTCTATTTGGAGGTTTAGTTATAGGATCTCTTCCTATTGCAATAAAAGAACTACGTAAAGCTGATAATACTAAGGAAAAAATCACTTTCAGTTTGTCGTTTATTATATCTTTGATAGTCTCTGCTGGAATCGGTATTATAACTGCTCTTTGTAAAATATCGTTAGAAGCTAACATGGATTTTCACATTTACTGGATGTATCCTATCATCTTAATTGCTGGTTTTTTAGCTGCTTTTGCTTGTGTCGTTCCTGGAATATCAGGTTCAATGACTTTGATGATATTTGGATTATATCAACCAATTCTTTCACTATTCATCGGTGATAAATCTATTTTTAAAAATCATGATAATAATAGATTGATAACTGCCATTTTATTTATGCTAGTTTTAATTATTGGTGCAATCTTTGGTTTGATCGTTTCATCAAAACTGATGAAAAAATTATTAAAAGATTATCGTGTCTCTACTTTCTATGCCATCTTAGGTTTGATTATTGGCTCAACTATTTCAATGTTTATCAATGCTGATATTTATCCTAAGTATTTAGATAATTCAATTAAAAATTGGGATTACATTGTTGGTGGAGTATTACTTGTTGTTGGTATTTCTTTGTCATTGGGTCTAGTTTATCTAGATAAGATTTTAAATAAAAAGAAGGAAGATGATGATCGCTTAGAAACTGCAAGCACTACTATAGTTGACAATGCAAATGATGATAATAGTGATAATACAAACAACATTTAGATAAATTATAGTTCAAAAAGCATACTATTTTTATCCTAATATATTTAAAAATAATATCATTTTTAGTATAATAACTATGCATCTTTTGATGCGTGAAATAAAGATAAAATTTGTTTATATATTATTTAAAAATAAAATATTCATCAATTTAAATAGTAATTTATATAATCTTTTTTTCAAAATAATTTTTTAAGATAAGGTTTTAGTAATTACCTAAAAATTACTAGAAAGGTGTTTTAATATGAAAACAAATCTTATACTGATGAGCACTGGTGCTACTGCTGGTCTTTCAATTGCAATTACTTTTATAGTTACTGCTCTTATTGCTGGTGTTGCTTTTTATTTTTACCATAGAAAGCAAACAAACAATCAATTTAAAGTTGATAAAGAAGCAAATAAAATCATAACTGATGCTAATAATAAAGCCAGTGAAATTATAAGTAATGCTGAAAAAGAAGCTAAAAGCAAAGGTGAAGAAATTAAAGCCAACTTCTTGCATGAATTTGATGAAAAGAAAGCTTATTTAAATGAGGCTGAACAAAAAATTGTTGCTAAACAAGATATCCTAGATAAAAAAGAACTTGTTTTAGATAAGAAGGAAGAATCACTTATCACTAAAGAAAACATCTTAGAAGAAAGAAAAATTGATTTGGATAATCAATTTAAAACAGTGAGTGATAAACAACAGCTTCTTGATGATAAGAAAGTTGAGCTTCAAAATAGAATTGATGAAGTCTTATCTCAACTTGAAAAAGTTTCTCATATGTCTATTGATGAAGCTAAAGACGAACTCATGAAAAGAGTTGAAGAAAAAGAAGTTAAAAAAATTGCTCTTTATAAGGAACAGATGGAAGAACAAGCCCAAAATGAAGCTGAAGATAGAGCTAAAACATTGCTTGCTCTTTCGCTTGAAAAATACGCACAAGAAGTCACAACTGAACATTCTACTTCAACTGTCGGTTTACCAAACGATGAAATGAAAGGTAGAATCATCGGGCGTGAAGGAAGAAACATCAAATCAATGGAACAATTGTTTGGAGTCTCTTTAATCATTGATGATACTCCAGAAACAATAACCGTTTCTTGCTTCGACCCTATAAGAAGAGAAAAAGCCAAGTTAACATTAGAAGCTTTGATTAAAGATGGAAGAATTCAACCAGGTAGAATTGAAGAACTCTATCAAAAAATTTCAACTGAATTTGATGAATCACTTAAAAGAATTGGTGAGCAAACAATCTTCAAACTTGGTTTACCTCGTATTTCTCCTAATTTGCTTATTTATATTGGTAGACTCAAATATAGAACCAGTTATGGTCAGAATGTTTTAGATCATTCTATTCAAGTTGCATATTTATCATCTGTTATGGCAAGTGAATTAGGATTAGATCCAATTCTTGCAAAAAGAGCAGGTTTACTCCATGATATTGGTAAATCAATCGATTGTGAAATGGAAGGAAGCCATGTTCAATTAGGTAGAGATTTAGCTAAAAAATATGGTGAGAGCGATGAAGTTATCAACGCTATTGAATCACACCATGGCGATGTAGAAAAGAAATATTTGATTTCTGAAATTGTTACTGCTGCTGATACTTTATCAGCTGCTAGACCAGGTGCAAGAAGTGAAACCTTAGAGACATATATCAAGAGACTTGAAGCTATTGAAGACATATGTAAAAGTTATGATGGTGTTCAATCATCATATGCCTTACAATCAGGTAGAGATGTCCGTGTAATGGTTGTACCTGAAAAAATATCCGACGAAGATGCTAAGGTCATTGCAAGTCAAATAAAAGATCGCATTGAAAACGAGGTCAATATTCCTGGCCAAATCAAAATCACCGTTATCAGAGAAATGAGGGCTGTTGAAATTGCCAAAAAATAATGTTCGTGTCCTCTTTCTAGGCGATATTGTTGGACCTATTGGAAGAAGAGTAGTCAAATATTATCTTAATTACTATAAAGAAAAAGAAAATATTGATTTTGTAATTGCTAATGGTGAAAACGCAACACATGGTCGTGGAATTTCATTTAACCATTATAATGAATTGATTAATTCAGGAGTTGATTGTTTGACATCTGGTAATCACTTCTTTGAAAATCGTGATTATTTAAAGGATGAATATAATTTTTCATCTATGATTAGACCTATCAATTTTGATGAAGATTGCCCTTTAAAAGGAAGTGAAATCTTCACTTTAAAAGATAATACTAAAATAAGAGTTTCAAATGCTATAGGAAGAGTTTTTCTAAATCAAGCTCAATATAATCCTTTCTACATGTTATATAATCTAACTAATGAAGAAGATGTGATTCATATTGTTGATTTTCATGCTGAGGCTACTGCCGAAAAAAGAGTTCTATCTGAATATCTAGATGGCAAAGTTAGTGCTGTTATTGGAACCCATACTCATGTTCAAACAAATGATGCTAAATTATTAAAAGAAGGTACCTTCTTCTTAACTGACGCTGGCATGAATGGTGAATACGATTCAGTTTTAGGCACTATAAAAGATAATTCAATCTATAAAACAGTGACTTTAATGCCAGCTAAATTTGAAACAAATGAAACTGGTGATGGTCTATTAAATGGTGTCATCTTAGACATTGATAAAGAAAGTAAAAAAGTTACCTCCTTTAAACTTTTAAATGAAGTCATTTTAAAAGAAGAACTATACAAAAACAGTTTATGAATGTAAAACTTGTTAAATTATCATATCAATTTAAAGAACATTTATTTGAAATGATGGATGAATGGTATACATATACAAATAGTGATTCACCATTTGCAATCTTTAAAAATGATTATCATGATTTTGATAAATATTTGAATGAACTAGAAATCAAATTTGACACTGATGATAAAGTATCTGATTCGGTTTTCTTTCTTTTATATAAAGATGATAATAAATTTATTGGTGCTAGTAATATAAGACATAAATTAAATGAATATCTTTTAAATTATGGTGGACATATAGGTGATGGAATAAGACCCACTTATCGAAATAAAGGATATGGAAATAAACTTGTTTATCTTTCTTTACAAGAGGCTAAGAAATTGAATATAAATAAAGTTCTTATGACTTGCAATAAAAATAATATTGCTTCAAGAAAGACGATTGTTAAAAATGGTGGAATATTTGAAAATGAAATAGTAGAACCATCATCAAATAAAATTATTCAGAGATTCTGGATTAATTTATAAAAAACTTTTTATTTTAACTATAAGTTTGATATATATTTTACTCTGTTATTTTTATACTACCCTCTAAAATATAGAATTAAACTCTTAATTATTATATAATTAAAGGTGTCGTTTTATAAACAGGGGTGAAATTATGGAAACATTAAAAGTATGTAAAACAACTAACATTCATGCTCTAGCTGGTGCTATTGCTTCTAATTTAAGAATCAATGATGAAGTTCTTATATCTGTCATCGGAGCAAATTGTCTTTATCAAGCTACTAAAGCAATTATTTTGGCTCGCAAATTTTTGCAAAGTGATGAAAATCCTAGTGATATTATACTTTTCCCTAAATATGCCAGTCAAAAAGTAGCAAGTGACAAATATGAAGATCAAAGAATGATTACTTCTATTTCACTGCATCTTAAAAAATGCGAATTTAAAGAAGAGAATAAATTAGAAACAAGCAATGTATCTAATATAAAAAATGAGGAAAATTAATAGACATAAATGAAAACTGAAATCATATCTTTACCAAATCAAAAGGAAGCTAGTAAGAAAACAAAACTTGATTATAACAATTTAAAAGTCATGCTTCCTTCCTCTTTTTTGATGGATTGGGGAAAAAATAAAAAGTTCTGTATCAGAACTTACGGGTGCCAGGCTAATGTTAGAGATTCTGAGATAATTAGAAATTATCTTTTAGATATTGGTATGACTGAACAAGATGATTTTTTAGGTGCTGATTTTGTTTTATTTAACACGTGTGCTGTTAGAGAAAATGCTGAAAATCATCTATATGGTGAACTTGGTTTATGCAAAAATTCTTATTTAAAAAATAAAGATATGATCATTGCAGTTTGTGGATGCGTTGTTCAAGAAGATGAAGCAACTAAATTTATTCTTGATCATATAAAACATGTTCGACTCATCTTTGGAACAAGCAGAATAAATTCTTTTTATTCAATCTTAGAAGATTCAATAAAATCAAATAAAAGAATAGTCAATGTTTCATCAAATGATTTTGATGTTTATGAAGAACCAATTGGAAGTAAAGATAGTCGTTTATCAACTATCAAAGCATTTGTCAACATCATGTATGGATGTGATAAATATTGTACATATTGTATTGTGCCATATACTCGTGGAAGAGAAAGAAGTAGAAAAGAAGAAGACATTATAAATGAAGTTTTAAAACTCAAAGAATTAGGCTATAAAGAAGTCACTCTTCTTGGTCAAAACGTTGATGCCTATGGAAAAGATAGAGGTGAAAAATATGCTTTTGCCTCTCTTCTTGAAAAAGTAGCAGCAACTGGTATTGAAAGAATTAGATTCACAACCCCTTATCCATCTGATTTCAATTCTGAAGTATTCGATGTTATGTCTAAATATAAAAACATCATGCCTTCTATTCATATGCCTCTTCAATCTGGAAGCAATAACATTTTAAAAAAGATGAATAGACGTTATACTAGGGAAGAATATTTAGAAGTTATCAAATCACTGCGTGAAAAAATTCCACATGTTTATATAACAACTGATATCATCGTAGGTTTTCCAAATGAAAGTGATCAAGATTTTGAAGATACTTTATCACTTGTTAATGAAGTCAAATATGATGCAGCTTTCACATTTATTTATTCAAAAAGACCCGGAACACCTGCTAGTAAATTAATAGATCATATAAGTGATGAAACTAAGCATGCTCGTTTTGATAGATTAAAAATCTTAGTTGATTCTTTAACAACATTATCGGCTTCCAAATTTGTTAATAGAGAATGCAAAGTTTTATTTGATACTGTTTCTAAAAAAGATAAAACTATGATTTCAGGTTATACTGAAGAAGGGAAGCTTGTTCATGTTAAAGGAGATAGTTCACTTCTTGGTCAGATAAAAACAGTTAAAATATTAAATTCACATACTTTTTCACTGATAGGAGAAGTTATTGATGAATAATGAAGAAGAAAAGTTAAAAAAGAAAGCCAATGATTTAGTTTTAGCTTTTGAAACTCTTGATTTATATAATGATTACTTACTGCTTAAAAAAGAAGTTGAAACTGATTCATATTTGCAAGGTTTAAAAAGAGATCGTGACACTCTTCAAAAAAAGCTCAAATATTTTAAGACTGAAGAGAAAAAAGACGCTTTAAAATTAGCTCAGAAATTAAATGATGAATATAATAATTCACCTTTAGTTATCAATTATTTAGCGATAAAAAAAGAACTTGAATCTTTGCTTAACTCTTTCACGTGCAGCGATTTTTAGATATAATTTTAATCATGAAAAAAGAAATTCAAAATGAAGAAACCATGTCACCAATGGTTGTTCAATATTTATCGTTTAAGCAAAAATATAATGATTGCTTGCTCTTTTTTAGAGTAGGTGATTTTTATGAACTATTTTTAGATGATGCTGTGAAAGCTAGTAAAGAACTTCAGCTTGTTTTAACCAAAAAAGCCAGTGGAAATGGTAACTTCATACCGATGTGTGGAATTCCCCATCATGCTTATTTAAGCTATGCTAATAAATTGACTTCAAGAGGATATAAAGTTGCTATTTGTGAACAAATAGAAGATCCTAAGGCCACTAAAAAACTTGTCAAAAGAGATGTCATTCAAATAATAACTCCTGGTGCTAATATCGATAACAATACAAATGAAGCCAATTATATTGCAAGTCTTTCTATTTTTTCTTATGTTGCTTGCATTGCTTATGCTGATTTACAAACTGGTGAATCTTTTGCTTTAAATTGTGAAAATAGTAAAGAGAAAATTTTAGAAACTCTTCTCTTTATTGATGCTAAAGAACTTGTTGTATCTACTTCAATCAGTGCTGACTTGATTTTATTTATTAAGAATAATTCAAACATTGTCATATCATATTTTAATGACACTTCTTCATCAATGAATATTGAATATTTATTTGCTAATTTAAAAGATGACAAGCAAATAAATTCTTTCTGTAGACTTTACAATTATTTGACTACTCTCGAAAAAAGAGAGCTGACATATTTTAAACCTGTCAAATGTATGTCAAATGATAAAAATATGAAATTAAATTATCAAGCTATAACCAATATGGAAGTTTTTAAAACACTTGATGGTAAAACAACTGGCAGCATTTATTGGCTTTTAAATGAATGTATAACTTCCATGGGTTCAAGATATTTAAAATCTGCTTTATATAAGCCAAAAGCTAATAAAGATGATATTTTAAAAGTTCAAAATATTGTTTCTTTATTTGTTGATGATTTCATTTTAAGAGAGAAACTCAGAAATGATTTAAAAGATGTCTATGACATGGAAAAACTGATTGCTAAAATGTCATATGAGAGTGTCAATGGCAAAGATATGCTCCAGCTTAAAAGGTCACTTCAAGTTATTCCAACTTTAAAAAATGATCTTTCGGCTTTAAAAAATGATGATAGAATCAAAGATATCTATGATAATTTAAAAGATTTCACATCTTTAAGTGAACTTATTGAGAAAGCTATATCTGAAGATTGTCCATTAACTATCACTGAAGGTAATATTTTTAAACAAGGATATAATGAGCAACTTGATGAACTATTATCACTTACTGATGATGATAAAAAGTGGCTGAGTGAACTTGAAATTAAAGAAAGAGAAAGAACAGGAATTAAAACTTTGCATGTCGGTTATAATCCAGTCTATGGATATTACATTGAAGTATCAGCTGGTCAATTATCAGAAGTTAAAGAAGAATATGGATATATTAGAAAACAGACTTTAAAAACTGGTGAAAGGTTTATAACTGTTCAACTTAAAGAAAGAGAAGAAAGAATCTTGCGTGCTAAAGATAATAGAATCGCTTTAGAAACAAAACTTTTTAAAGAATTAAGAAAAATTGTTTCTTCATATTCTTATGATGTACAAATAAGTGCAAATACAATCAGTATGCTTGATTATTATTTATCACTTGCATATGTTTCAAGTGAAAATAATTATGTTAAACCTGTTTTTTCAGATGATAGAAACATTGAAATTAAAGAAGCTAGACATCCAATAATTGAAAAAGCTAATCCTGAAAAACTATTTGTTAGAAATGATTATATCTTTTCTAAAGATGATAATGTAATCATCATCACTGGTCCTAATATGGGTGGTAAATCAACATATATGAAAGAGTTTGGACTTCTTTCATATTTAGCCCAACTAGGCTGTTTTGTTCCTGCTTCATCTTGCACCACCACCATTTTTGATTCTATTTGTACCCGCATTGGTGCAAGTGATAATCTTATTAAAGGTCAATCAACTTTCATGACTGAAATGGCTGAAGTTGCTGATGCTTTAAGAAATGCTAGTTCAAATTCTCTGTTTCTTTTCGACGAAATAGGAAGAGGGACGGCTACATATGATGGTATGTCACTTGCTCAAAGCATCATTGAATATATTGTCAAATACGTTAAAAATTTGACTTTCTTCTCAACTCATTATCATGAGATAACTAAGCTCTCTGAAAAAATTGAACATGTTAAAAATATCCATTGTATGGTCAAAGAAAATGATGGTGAAGTAACTTTTTTATATAAAATGAAAGAAGGTAGCATGTCTAAAAGTTATGGTATCAATGTTGCTAAGTTAGCTTCTCTTCCTGATGAAGTTATAAATAGAGCAACTGATTTGCTTTATTTTTTAGAGAACAATAAAACAATTGATAAATCAATTACTAAAGAAATTAAACCAGTATCTGATAAAAATGATGAAGTTATTTCAAAATTAAAAAAACTTGATCCTTTATCTTTATCACCTCTTGATGCTTTGAATTATCTTATCAATTTAAAGAAGGAAATCAAATAATGTCTGATATCAAATTGATGGATGAGAAATTAGCTAATCTCATTGCTGCTGGCGAAGTTATTGAACGCCCTTCATCAGTCATCAAAGAATTAGTTGAAAATTCAATCGATGCTAAAAGCACTAGTATTTTTATAGGTGTTCTTGATGCTGGACGAAAAGAAATATATGTTAAAGATAATGGAACTGGAATGGATAGAAATGATGCTATTAATTGTTTTTTAAGACACGCATCAAGTAAAGTCAAAAGTGAATTCGACTTAAATCATATAAGAACATTAGGTTTTAGAGGCGAAGCTATTCCTTCAATTGCAGCGGTAAGCAAAGTTGAACTTATCACTTCTCTTCATAATGATGTTGGAAGCAGAGTGATTTCAATCCCTAATAAAGAGCTTGAAATTTCAAATGCGGCTATTATGGGTGGTACTTCATTTAAAGTTAGTGATTTATTTTATAATACACCTGCTAGATTAAAATATTTAAAATCCAATCAAGTTGAAGTTTCTTCAATTATTGAAACTGTTGAACATTTAGCATTGTCATTTCCTAGTATTGCATTTGAACTATCAATCGATAATAAAACATATTTCAAAACCAATGGTCGAGGAAATCTTTTAGAATGTATTTCTAAAATATATGGAAACGATATTGTATCTTCTTTATATCCTGTAAGTTATCAATCAGTTATTTTTTCATTTGATGGCTATATTGCTAAACCAGAAATCAATTATTCTAAAAAATATCGAATAATTACTTTTTTAAATCAAAGATATATTTATAATTTTAAATTTACTAAAGCTATTTGTGATTCATATCTTGATTATTTGCCGCCACTGCGATATCCATTTGCTATCATCAATTTTAAACTAGATTCATCGCTTGTTGATGTAAATGTTCATCCTTCTAAAAAAGAAGTCCGTATCTCATTAGAAGATGATATTATTAAAGAATTAAAAAATCAAATTTTGCTTACTCTTCAAAATAGAAGACCCCTTTATGATTCATCAAGCGATATTAAAAGTAAACATGATCTAAAAATAGATGATGAAGCTTTCTTAACATTAGATGAAGAAGAAAAAAAAGATGACAATTCTTTATATAATGAATTCGATAAGAAAGAAGTATACAAGCCTCAAAGTTTGAATTTCCAACCAACATTTGAAAGAGCACAAACAATCTTTAGTCAACCATCGAATAATATTTCAAACACATCTAAAAACATTGATATTCCTATGGCATCTTATAGTGCAGCTAATTATTATCAAACTATCTTTGATAACTTGACTTCTTTTTCTCTTGCTGACATGCATCCACTTGGTCAAGTTATGCACACTTATATTATCTGTGATAGTGATGATGGACTTTACTTAATTGACCAACATGCAGCAGCTGAAAGAATCAATTATGAAAAAACAGAAGCATTATTTAGAGCTATTAAAAAAAGAGCAATTCCTTTAATTCCAATTACATATGATATGACTTTCAAAGAATATTCTAACTTTGATGATAAACATATAGAGGAACTTGACAATTTAGGTATAAAAGTTGAAATTTTTGGAGATAAAACATTAAAAGTAATTGAGGTGCCTGTCTTTTTAACTGATAGTGATGATGAAATCCTCATCAAAGACATCATCTCTTCTTGCTTAAATGATAGCAAGGTTGATCCAATTGAACTTCTTCATTTAACAATTGCTAATATTGCATGTAAAAAATCAATTAAAGCTAATAAGGTGATGAGCATTTTTGAAATGGAAGGATTAATTAAGGATTTGGCAAAATGTAAAAATCCTTCCAATTGTCCGCATGGTAGACCAACACTCATCAAGTTGTCTAAAAAAGACATTGAAAAGATATTCAGGAGGAGCGGATTTTGATATACGTAATTTTAGGTCAAACAGCTAGTGGTAAAACTTCGCTCGCTTTAAAATTAGCAAAAAAGTTATCTCTTCCTATCATTTCAGCTGATGCTTATCAATGTTATAAAATGATGCAAATTGGAACTGATAAGCCAAAAGCTGATGAAGTAGAAGGCATCAATTATTATTTCTTTGATGAATATCTTCCTGATTATAAAATGTCAGTATTTGAATTTCAAAAGCAAGGCAGAGAATTGATTGAAAAATATTTAAAAGTTGGAAAAGATATCATCGTCACAGGTGGGACTTTCTTATATATTAAAGCTCTACTTTTTAATTATGAATTCAAAGAAGAAAAAAATGATGATAATTATGAAGACTTATCTTTAAATGAAATGCAAGAATTATTGAAGAAGAAAAATATCGATGTATATAATTCCATTGATATTTTTAATCCTCGCCGTGTCATTCGTGCTTTAAGACTTATTGATAATGATTATGAAGAAGCATTAAAATCAACTTATAAAAACAATAATATTCCCATTTATCCTTGTCTTTTCTTCAATATTGAAACTGATATAATTACTGGAAACGAGCTCATTGATAAAAGAGTTGATTTGATGTTTGAAAATCACTTTACTGACGAAGTTAAAAAATTAATAAATGATTATGACTATAATTTACCTGCTTTTAAAGCTATTGGTTACCCTGAAGTTATCTCATATTTAAAAAAAGAGATAACTCTTGATGAATGCAAAAATCTTATCAAGATTCATACTCATCAACTCGCTAAAAAACAGAGAACATTTATCAGACATCAATTTGATAATGTAATATGCAAATCAAAAGATGAAATCTATACTCTGATTGAAAATGATTTTTATCGCAAGGAAAGAACTAGGATTTTATTAAAAAATAAGATGCCTAAATTTGAAAACATGCGTGTTTTACTTGTTGGTTTAGGTGGAGTAGGTGGAATCACTCTTCTTTCGCTTGTACGCTTAGGAATATACAATCTTACTATTATCGATGGTGACAAAATAGCTGTCTCTAATTTAAATAGACAGTTTTTATTTGATTATTATGATATAGGCTTTAATAAAGCTGAGATTGCTAAAGATAAAGCTTTAAAAATAAATCCACTTCTTAATATAACTTCAAAAAGTATGTTTATTAAAGATAGATTTGAATTAAAAGATGAAAAGTTTGACTATATCATCGATTGTATTGATGATATTAAAGGAAAGGCTGAATTATTTTTAAAAGCTAAAGAAGATAATTGTAAGCTGATTGTTTCCATGGGATTTGGCTTTCATTTAGATTCCACCAAAATAAAAATTGGTAAATTAAAAGAAACAAATGGACATATGGTTAAAGCCTATAGAGAGGAGTTAAAAAATAGAGGGATTAATGAAAATGATATTGATAATATAAACACCGTTTTCCCTCTTGATGCGAGAATGAAAGCAGAAAAAAACAGTAAAACTATTGGCTCACTTGTCACTGCCCCAAATGGTGGTGGTCTTGCAATTGTTTCCAGTTTTATTAAAATGATACTAAGTGAGGATTAATATATGGAAAATATTATAGATATTGCAAAGAAAATTAATATAGATGAAAAAGATTTAGAAATATACGGAAATGATAAAGCTAAGATTGATTATACTAACTATAAAAATTTTACTAGAAAAGGGAACTTGATTCTTGTCACTGCTATTACTCCAACTAAAGCAGGTGAAGGGAAAACCACAACTGCTATCTCTTTAGTTGATGGTTTGAATAAATTAAAGAAGAAAGCAGTAGTCACTTTGCGTGAACCTTCTTTAGGCCCTGTATTTGGCTTAAAAGGTGGTGGAACAGGTGGCGGTAAAGCTATCATTATTCCTGAAGAAGATATCAACCTTCACTTTACAGGTGATATTCACGCTATAACTTCTATCAATAATTTAATAGCTGCCTTTATTGATAATGAAATCTTTCAAAATAGTCCTTTAAATTTAAATCCTGATAGAATTTGTTTTTCACGTTGCCTTGATGTAAATGATCGAAGCTTAAGAGAAATAGAAACTTGTTTATCATCTAAATCAGGTCCCAAGCACAAATCTACTTTTGTCATAACTAGTGCTAGTGAAATAATGGCTTGTTTTACATTAGCTGAAGATTTAGATGATTTTGTTAATAAAGTTAATGATATTTTAATTGGTTATTCTTTTGATAATATGCCACACTATGTAAAAGAACTTCATTTAGAAAATGCAATTAAAAAATTAGCTAGACATGCAATTAAGCCTAATATTGTTCAAACACTCTATGGTAGCCCATGTCTTATTCATGGTGGACCTTTTGCAAATATTGCTCATGGCTGCAATTCAATTATTGCAACTGATTTAGCCTTAAAATTAGCAGATTATGTCGTCACTGAAGCAGGATTTGGTTCTGATTTAGGAATGGAGAAATTCTTTGATATTGTCTGTTCTAAATTTGATTTAAAACCAAAACTGGTTGTTCTTGTTGTCACTATCAATGCCTTAAAAATACATGGCGGTGTTGCTTATGAAGATATCACTAAAAATAATGTAGAAGCCGTTTTATCGGGCACTGAAAATTTAAGACATCATTTACATAACATCAGTTGTTATAATGTTGACTCGGTCATATCTATCAATGTTCATGATAGTGATACAAAGGAAGAAATCAATGCATTAACTTCATATCTTGATGATTTAAATATCAAGTATGCATTAAACACGTCTTTTAAAGATGGTCAAGATGGTAGTATTAATTTATCAAAATTAGTTATTGATAAAATTGATGATTCAAATAGTGATTTCAAACCAATTTATACTGATGATATGGACCTTTATAAAAAAATAGAAATCATCAGTAAAAACATGTACTTATCAGATAGCGTCATCTATACTGATGAAGTAAAAACACAATTAGATGAATTAAAAGATACTAGGTATAGTAATTATAAAATTTGTATATCAAAAACACCTATGTCTATAAGTGATGATCCAAAACTTATTAATGCTCCACATAATATTTTACATATCAATTCTTTGAGAGTATTTCATGGTGCTAAATTTATCGTCCCAATGTCCGGAAGCATTATTGCTATGCCTGGTTTAAATAAAAATCCACGTGGAAAAAATATGAAAGATTAAAAAAATATACACTATTTACCATATAAATAGTGATGATAAATTTTAAAAATGTTAGTTTTTCATATGATAACAATTTGATTTTAAATGATATTTCTTTTACATTTCCAAATTCTGGCCTTGTTATCATATTAGGTAAATCTGGATCTGGTAAATCCACATTACTTTCCCTTTTAAATGGAACTCTTTTAAACCAAAAAGGGAAGATAGAAATTGATGGAAAGATTTCTACTATTTTTCAAGATTCGCTTCTTTTAGATTATCTTTCAGTTGTTGAAAACGTCATGCTCCCTTTGCTTATCAAGAATTTTAAATATGAAAAAGCATTAGAGACTGCAAAAGAGGCTTTAAATAAAGTCAATTTTCAAATTGATTTCAATAAATCACCTATGTTTTTATCTGGTGGAGAAAAGATGAAGGTTTCAATTGCTAGAGCACTTGTAACCTCTTCTGATATATTAATATTAGATGAACCGACAGGACAACTTGATGATAAAAATTCACAAATTCTATATGATTTATTTAAAAAGCTTTCGAAAGACAAACTCTTAATTTTAGTTACACATGATGAAGTTAATGCTTTAAAGCTTGCCGATAGACTTTATATCTTGGAAGATAAAAAACTTAAATTAATCGCTGATAAAATTAAAAATGCCGAAAATAAATCAAAAATCACAAATAAATTGAATGATAAAAAAGTATCAATTAAATTTTTAGAAGCAATTAGAATAACGATCAAATTTTTAAAATCAAAAATGACAAGAGTATTTCTTTCAGCATTCTTTTTATCGCTGACTTTGACATTTTTATATCTAGGTTTAAATCTTAATTTTTCAATTACTAATTTGACTAAAAATATAAACGATACTTTCTTTGCAAGTAATCATTATAAGGTCCAATATAAAAAAACAATAGCAAAAGAAAATAAAATATCTTTAGATAAATATATCATTCCTGATATTGAAATTTTGTCCAACTTAAATATCGATAATTATTACTATTCACTATCATATTTTATCCCGGAATATTATTCTCTTACTATCAATCAAATTGAATCAACTGTGACTTTTTTACCGATTGTTGATGATAATTATGATGATAATAAAATAATAATTAATTCTTCATTTTTAAAAAAGTTCAATCTTGATATTAATAATAAATCAAATTTAAAAATTGATATAAATCGTAATATATCAATAAATAGTTCTCTTTTTTTAAATTTTGATAATATTGACTTTAATATCACCTTCCAAATAAGTGATGTTATAAGTGAAATTGAATTATTAAACACGCCGACTATTTACTATAGTTACAATTATGTTTCAAATTATTTATCAAATATTAGATTAGATAATATATCCAAAGAATTAAATCATGATGTTTATATGTCAACTTTGCTTGAAGACAAATTATATAATCAAGACGTTTTCAAAAGCAATGAATTATATTTTGTAAATGATGATATTGACAACATATTAAAAAAAGCTGAGTCTATTTATAAAGATAAAGTGATCATCTCTTCTAAAAAAATCTCTTTTGATGAAACTTTTAATTCCATATTTACTTCAATGAAGGATGTCTTTTTACTTTTTTTAAGCTTAACTATTTTAACAGCATCTATATTTGAAACTCTATGTGTATATTCTCTTTATGATGAAAATATTAGATTATTTGCATTAATAAAAGTTGAATCTAAAAATAAAATAAATAGTTTTAAATTATTTTTAGCAAATGCTTTTACCTTTTTTTTGATTGCTTTTGTTATCACTTCTTTATTTTCATTTATTGCAAATGTGATATTAAATATTATTTTGCAAAAAAATAATTTATCATTATTTACTCTATCATTTAATTTCAAAGCTTTATTGATAACAAGTATATTAATTTTATTCTTATCAATTCTATCTTCTTTTATTCCTTTAAAAAGAATTAATGATAAAAGGATCAAAGATGAACTTCAAGGAGAAGAATAAATGATAAAAATAGAAAAACTATCTAAAAAATATAGTCAAAACGTTGAATATATTTTAAACGACATTTCCTATGAATTTAATGACACTGGTTTATATTTTATAACTGGAAAAAGTGGTTCAGGTAAAACAACTTTATTATCACTTATTGCAACTATGGACTATGAGTATGAAGGAAGTATAAAAGTTGATAATAAAGAACTAAGAATATTAACTGAAAAAGAAAAAGAAATATACCGATTTGAATATATTTCGTTTTCTTTCCAAGATTATAAAAATGATGAAAATGAAAGTGTTTATTCTAATTTAAAAAAAGTTTTATATATCACATCATTAACTGCAAAAGAAGCCGATGACAAAATAGATTTTTATTTAAAAAAAATTAATCTGTTAGATAAAAAATATTTTAAATTTAAAAAATTATCAGGTGGTGAAAAGAAAAGAATCGCTTTAGTTAGAGCACTTATAAAAGATTCAAAAATATTATTAGCTGATGAACCTCTGGCAGGTTTAAATAAAGAATATCGTCAAATGGTAACTAGTATTTTAATTGAAGAGAGCAAAAGAAGACTTGTAATTGTTATAACTCATGAAAAAAATGAAATACCTAATAATTCAACTGTCTTAAATTTGCTGAATGGAAAATTGAATGAAGTTATTACATATCATACCATTAATAATTTAAATCAGTCGCAAATTGTCAGATCTAAATTAACGTTAAAAAAACTATTTGCAAATTCATTCTCCATTATCAAATCATCAAATAAACTTTTTTCACTATCTTATTTTGCAATACTTATTGCTTTCTTTTCAATATCAATTTCATTTCTTCTTTCAACTTCAATTAAAAATTCAATTGCTGATTCATTAGGCAAGTATATGGATAATAATTCACTTGTTATTACTAATAAAAATAGTGAATATTTTACAAACGATGGTAAAAATGTTTCTTACTTAGAAGCACATAATATAGCATCTGAATATAGTGATTATGTAGAAAATGTATATACAAATTTTATCACTGATTTAGATGATATATTTTCCGATAATCAAGCAATTACAATTGATTATCAAAATTCCCACTACCCAGTTGAATCATTATCTTTAAATGATTTTCTTACTTACTCTACATGTAGTGAAGAAAATTTAGATGGTGTTGAATATAGAACCTCAAATAATGATGAAATTATTTTAGCTTTAAAAGAGAATGATATTCTAATTCTAGGTAGAACAATTATTGGATATAATTACTTTTTTGCAAGCGATGCACTTATTGATTTAAATTCTTTTTTAAAAGAATCAAACATAAGCTTAAATGTTAAGATGAGCATCAATGATTGGAAATATGATAATGAGTATTCATTTAAAATAATTGCTTTTACAATAAGCGATCATCCAAAAATTATCAATTCTTCATCAACGTTTAGTGAATACTTTGTTACTAACATTCTCCATTTTGAAAGTAAGCATATCGATGAAAAAGAAGATGATGACAAAGCTTATACACTATATAAAATATATGGACTTAGATTATACAACGATAAAAGAGCCTTATTTTTTAAAAGCATGTTAGAAGATAAAGACTATTCCACCTATTTATTTAAAATTGATGACTCTAAGCCTCATTATATAAAAAATAATAAAAAGACATTCAATAGAATCAAGATTTTTAAAGATTTCTTTGATAATATCAACTATAATTCAATCACTTCTTTTGTAAGTGACTATAGTGAATATATAACTGGTATATCTTTCTCATCATCAATTTATACTTATACTGCTAATAGTTATTTATCTGGCTTTCGTAAACCTTTCTTTTTTTCAAATAATAAGGCTAAGCTAAATGAAATCGAAGATAATTATGTTTATAGTGAGGAAAATTTAGAAGATTTTCAAGCTTCTAATTTTAAAGTTGATGATGACGTCATCAAGTCAGATTTGATATCTTCTAGTCAACTATCATCAATTTCTTTTAAGTCATTAAATCATAAAAATATTAACTTGCTTGAAGGAGATATACCTAGTGATTATGATTCAATTTTGATTTCAAAAGGTTTAAAAGATAAACTTTATAAAAATAGCTCTATTATATCTGAAAAATTAAATATTTTATCTTTAGATAAATCGATTAAAAGTGGCAGCAAATATGAGAATATTTTTTCACAATCATCATTAAAAATCAGTGGTGTAGTAGCTGATGATACATTAGCTATTTATCATGATTATTTTTTTCCATTAATTTATTCATTTACGTCAACTTGCATTGATAGTGAATTATTATTTATTAGCGATGCAATTATAAATTTTAATCTAGAACATACAAGTTATAGTGAAATTATCAAAGTTGTTTCATCATATGATGACAATTTTAAATGTTCATTTCCAATGTTAGACATGAATGTTGAGATAAGTAAGACAATAAAAAGATTATCGATGCTTTTTTTGTCATTTTCACTGGTCTCGTTTATTTCATCAAGTTTTTTGATGTTCATTAATTTCTATATCGTTATAAAGAGAAACAAAAAGCAAATCGGCATATTTTTAACTATAGGTTATAGTAAAAACGAAATAATTATCATTTATTTATTATCAATAACACTACTTATCTTATCTGCTTATTTATCATCTATCTTGATGTCGTTTTTAACTGAAAAGATTTTAGCAGAAACATTGACTAGTATATTAAATAGCTACGTATCGAATATTTTGCCGTATCTAATTCCACTAATTCTCTCAATCATTCAATCCTTAATTGTATATATATTTGTTAAAAAGCATCTAAAAGGCACATCGCCACTTGATAGTTTTAAAAACAAATAAAAAAGACTTCTATTTCGTAGAAGCCTTTTTTTATTAATCTGCAACAATATTGATATTGGTAGCACGAAGACCGCGTTCGCCTTCTTCTTCATCGAATTCAACTTTTTGGCCGACAGATGCTGTCTTAAATCCTTCGACATTTAATGAAGAATAGTGGAAGAAGTAATCTTTACCATTTTCACCTGTGATGAATCCGTAGCCCTTTTCTTTGTTGAAGTTTTTTACTTGACCTTTCATTAAAATATTTTATCCTTTCAAACGCTATGCGTTTTAAAACCTCAAATAATATACCACTATTTGCATTAAATGTATAACTTTTTATTTAGCATCTTTAAAACATGTTCCACCAATAAACTCACGCATCAAAGAATTGCATGGAACAAATTTATCATCCATTGGTAAGAAATATTTCACAACTTGTTTCAACTCTGAAGCAAGGGTGTACTCTTTATCATCGCTTGAAATCTCATCTAAAAGAGGTAAAACAACATTTCTTAAGGCACATGGTTCATAAAAATAAAATGAATCAAAAACATAATCAGCATTTTCTTGGGTTGGATATATGTATAAAAATTCACCATTTCTAACATTTGACCACATGTTGATTGTTTCTTTAGCAGCTGTTCCTCTAGTTCTAGAATCTCTAGCTATTCTTCTTAAAAGTCTAAGATTAGACATCGATAATGGTGTATGATTATCAATATTCACTTGTGGTTGTGGTGAAATATAAATTTTATATTTACTATATTCTGGAATCGAGCTTGTCAAATTTGAATTGAGAGCATGAATTCCTTCAATGATAATTATTTGATCACCATCAGTTGTAAAAGTAGGGCCGAATTTTCTTAAATTAGTTTTGAAATCATATGTTGGAAGTGAGGTTTCATAACCAAAGATCATCTTTAATAATGTCTCATTAAAAAGTTCAACATCGATTGCTTCTAAGCTTTCAATATCAGTTCCAGGTTTCATCTTATCTTTTGGAATATAAAAATTATCAATAGAAATTCTCATAGTCTTCTTACCAAGTGACATCAGTTCATACATGAGTCTATTTGCAAAAGAAGTTTTGCCACTAGATGAAGGCCCAGCTATACATATTAGTTTTATTTCCTTTGGTGAATTTATTATCTCGTTTGTCACTTCAACTAGTTGCCTATTTATTCTTGATTCAGAGATTGATATTAATCCAACGTCTTCGTTTTTCTTTAAAAAATTATTTATGCCAACTGCTGTGTCAATGCAATTTTGTTCAGCAAACTTTGAATTAGAAGACAAGGCTTCAGCAAACTTTGTTTCATCGACAAAATCAGGTATCTTACCATTAAAATCAGAACGGGGAGTTGAAAGAATAAAACCTGGCCCATATGGATACATTTCATAATCTTTCAAGTAACCAGCAGACGGAACAAGTTCCGCATATAAATAATCATAATATGGTTCACTTATACCAGGGCAAACTGTTTTATATAAATGAACATAATTTTCTTTACGATATTTTAAAACTTGAATCTTATCTAAATTTTGCTGCTTTTTATAAATATCAAGAGCTTCTTTTTTAGTGAACTTAACACGTGTAAATTTAATATCTTCACTTATAAATTCGTCCATTTTATTTTTAATTTTTTCAATAATAGCACGTGAGAAATTGATTTGATTTTTGGATATGAGCTTACCATATATACTTCTTGATACATAGTAATAATATCTGACATCAGTTTTTTCAGATAATGCCATTTTAATAGCTAGAGTAGCTAAATATCTAAGTGAAGCTTCATAAATTTTGCAAGCTTCTTGGTTTTTTAAATCTAAAAATTCAATATTGTGTTTCCCATTTTCTTTAAATATATAATTTAAACTTTTGACTATTCCATCAACTTTAGCACAAAAGTATTTTTTCTGTTCTTTTTTATCAAGCAAATCTAAAATTTTTTGTCCTTGTTTTATATTAATTTGTTTTAAATTCATATTAGCCTCCGTTTTTTTGGTAGAATAATTATAGTATAAAAGCTCTTTCATTTAAATGAATTAAAAATAATAACTCTTTATCTTTTTTCTTGTTATAATTATTAGGCTATTAATTTTTATTACATTTGGAGGTTTACTATAATGAGTGATGAACTAATTACTAAAAAAGGTTTAGAGGAAAAAAAGCTTAGATTAAAAGAGCTTCAAGAAGTCATTAAACCACAAGCTTTAAATGAATTAAATCTTGCTAGATCACAAGGTGATTTATCTGAAAATGCTGATTATGATGCTGCAATTAAAAAGACACAAGAGATTGAAAATGAAATCAATTCTATTCAATACATAATTGATCATGCTAAGATTGTTGAAGAACCTGTTGACGCTACTGCTGTTAGAATTGGTTCAAAAATTAAAATACAAAATATGTCTAACAAGAAAACATATGAGGTAACAATTGTTGGTTCAAGCCAAGCTAAGCCTCTTGAAAATGAAATTTCAAACAAATCACCAATTGCTCAAGCAGTTTTAGGCAAGCAAGTCGGTGATGTTGTTGAAATCAATGCAAAGATCCCTTATAAAGCTAAAATTCTTGAAATTGCTTAATTGTTAATAATTTATTTTTAAAAAAATACCTTCTAGACTATACATTTAGTACACGGAGGTATTTTTTTATGGTCAAGTTAGTTGTTATAGGCATCATCATTACTGTCGTTTCCATCGCTACTTTTATTTCACTAGATAAAAAGAATAGTTCAAACAGTATTATAAATGGGCAACCAACATCATTAGTTGTTGGTGAATCAGAAAGTAAAGTTAATATATCTGGGGAAGTCAATCATCCTGGTGATTATGTTATTGCTACTGATAAAACACTTGGTGATTTGATTTATTTAGCAGGTGGAGTAACTGCTAAGGCTGATTCTAAAGCCTATAATTCATCTATTTTAATTTCAACAAGAACTGAATTTTATATTGCACCAAGCAGTGAAAATTCTTCTTCATGTGCAGTTGTTGATATAAGCAAAGTCAATATTAATACAGCTGATGAGCAAAGCCTAATTTCAATTGGTTTTAATGCATCACAAGCTGCTAATATTGTTTCTTATAGATCAAGCAATGGTCAATTTGAAGCAATTGAAGATATATTAGAAGTGAAAGGCATTGGTAAGTCAACATATGCTAAAGTAAGAACTAAAATAACCATCTCTTAATGTATCACATATTCTTTGCATTCATCTTCTTTTTAATTGGTTTATTATCTTCGATATTTTCTTACTATATTCTTTCAATACTTCTACCTTTAATATTATTTTTAAATCTGTATAAAAAACAAAATATCAAAACAATAGTTTTTTATATTTCATTTACAATACTAGCAATTGTTTTAATTTTTATTTATCCAAAAGGTGATAATAGTGCAACAAATTTAACGGGAATAATAGTTGAAAAAAGCAATAGTGCTTATACACTTTTCACCTTGAAAGGTAAATATTATATCTATGATAAAAATGATTATAATATATTTTCAATTATCAATGTTAATGGATATGTTTCTAAATTAACATTTTCTCATTATGAAGGCAGCTTTGATTACTTATCATATCTAAATAGTAAAGGAATATTTTTAAAATTTAATGTAACTAAAACTGAAGAGATATTTATAAATAGATTTTCTTTTGATTTTTTAAAAAGGTATTCATTCCAATATTTGAGTGCTGATAGCAAACAGCTTTTTTCATCTTTAATTTTTTCCTCTTCAATCACGTCTAGTAATCTTTTTATTTTAGATGAACTTAGCTTATCTTCGCTTCTTTCTTCTTCTGGCTTTCACATAAATGTTTTTCTTAATTTTCTATTATCATTTTGCAAAAATAGTTTTAAAGAAAAATATGCTAAATATATAAAACTTATTGTTTTAACTTTCTTTTTATTTTTTACTTCTTTTGCCTTTTCTTTTAAAAGATTATTTCTCAGTTGCTTACTTTCTATACTATGTGATAATAAAAAAATTAATTATATAAGTAAGCTTTCACTAATTGGTTTTATCCTACTTTTTTTTGAGCCATATAGAGTCACTAATTCTTCTTTTTATTTTCCATTTTCTTTGCTTTTTTATCTTGCTATCTTTCCATTAAATACAAATTCTTTTAAAGGCAAATTTAAAAACAGTCTGCTCATCCTTTTGTTTTTACTTCCTTTCCAAATAACTTATAAAAAGACTATTTCTCTAATATCTCTTCTTTCACAACTGTTTATAATTCCATATTCACACTTTTTGTTCATTTGTAGTTTACTTCTTTTATTCATTCCTATATTTGGAATAGTTTATAATTACTTAGTTAGCTTTTTAGTATTTGTTCTAAAAGGAATAAATAATTTTAATTTTTATATACCTGCTTCTAATTATTTAATGATATTTATAATCATCTATTACTTTTTATTCATATTGATTAGCATTTTAAAGACTTATAATTACACTAGATTCATAAAACCAGCCTTATGTTTATATCTAATTCCTTTCTCACTGACTGCTTCTAATTTATATATAAAACATGATGAATTAGTTTTTATTGATGTTGATCAAGGTGATTGTACATTGCTGAGATACAAAAACATGAATATTCTATTTGATACTGGTGGTAAAACAAATGTTGATCTAGCAACCAAATGTTTGATACCTTATTTTCGAAGCAAAAATATAAAAAAACTAGATTATGTATTTATAACCCACCTTGATTATGACCATTATGGTGCTTTAAATAGTTTACAATTAAATTTCAAAATTGATAATGTCGTCTATAATACTGATTTTAAATCAAGTAATTCTTATTCTTACATGATAGATGAATTGACCATTAAAAATCTAAATATTTATCATGTTTCTGATGAAGAAAATGACAATTCTGCTGTTTATTATTTTGAAGTTAAAAATAAGAAAGTTTTAATTCAAGGCGATGCACCAATTGAAATTGAAAATAAAATAATTACTGACAATCCTGATTTAAAAGCTGATATTATCAAAATCGGTCACCATGGTTCTAAAACAAGTTCTTCTTTAAATTATTTAAAAAAAGTTAACCCTGAGCTTGCAATCATTTCGGTTGGAAGCAATAATTCATATTCTCTCCCATCAAAGGAAACACTTGTTGTTTTAAACACCTTACATATCAATTACAAACGCACCGATTATGAAGGAAGTATATATTATGCTCTTTGATTGCTTTTATTTAATAAAAGCTTTTTAATCCGTAACTTTTAATTTAAGGTATTACATTCTGGGAATATATCAAGCAAT
>CALBLI010000050.1 GCA_937896065.1 uncultured Caryophanales bacterium
TTTGATGAAAAAAAATTATAAAAAATATTGAATAAAAAAAGTTTGTTTAGTAGAATATCTATCGGCAATATTTATATATAGAAAAAGAGGTGATAATATGCCAAAGACATTAGTAAGAAACGAAGAGTCTTTAGATGATGCTTTAAAACGTTTTAAGCGTCAAGTCAATAAGGCTGGTGTCATTGCTGACTATCGCAAACATGATTTCTTCTTAAAGAAGGGTCTTAAACGTAAGCTCAAGTCTGAAAACGCTCGTAGAAAGCACTAATTCTTAAAGCTATAATTTACATGAGTAGATTATAGCTTTTTTTATTTGATGATAATTTTTAAAATAGAAGTCATTAACACAATTAAAAATAGCGATGCCAATAAAATATAAGCAGAAAATTTTTGTTTAGTCATAATCTCTCCTCGCTATAAATATAGTTTGGAAAGATATTTTTTATATTTTTAGAAATTGAAATCTTTCTTAATTTTTTCAAACATCTTATCTTTAGTGAATCCAAAATAGTCTAAACAATCTTTTAATGGAGCTGATAAACCAAATCTATCAATTCCATAAACGGTTTTTGCATACTTATATAAAGAATCAGATTTTCCCATTTCAATATATAGTCTTTTATCATATGGATTATTAAAGACTTGTTCTTTATAATCTTCACTTTGGGCATCAAATAGTTCAACAGAAGGCATAGAAACAACACGGGTATCAATACCATCTGATAAGAGTAATTTTTGAATCTCAATAGCAAGCGATACTTCTGAACCACTTGCAATGATAGTGAGTTGATTTTCATTTTTTTCACTGGAGACAACATAGCCACCAAGTTTAGCTTTTTCAAAAGATGATCCAGGATTATTAGGCAAATCCTGTCTCGATAAGATAAGGCATGTTGGTTTATTTGTACTTGAAAAAGCAATCTGATATCCAGCAGCCATTTCAATAGCATCAGCTGGACGATAAACAGTAACGTTAGGAATACTTCTTAACATAGTTAATTGTTCAATTGGCTGATGAGTTTCACCATCTTCTCCAACAGCAATAGTATCATGTGAGAAAAGATAGACAACTGGGAGTCTTTCCATTGCTGACATTCTGATTGCTGGCTTCATGTAATCAGCAAAGACTAAAAATGAACCAACATAACTTCTGAGTCCACCATGTAATAAGATGCCATTTGCAACACCAGCCATAGCAAATTCTCTGATACCAAAATTGATATTTTGACCTTTAGGATTATCAAATGCAAAATCAGTAAAACTTTTTACTTTTGTTTTAACGCTTCCTTGAACATCAGCAGAGCCACCAAATAAGGTATTACTTTCATCGGCTACTAATGATAAATATTCCTGGGATTCATTTCTAGTTGAATTAGAATAATTTTCATCATAAATAGGTGCATTTGTAAATAATGACTTAGAAATATCGTTAGTGATGTTGCTTTTAAAAAGCATAAATTCTTCATGATGTTCTTCATCATATTTTTCAAGATCACTTTGATAATCATTATAGATAGTTTGTGATCTTGAGATGAATTTCTCTTTGAAGTTCTCATATACTTCTTCAGGCACTTCAAAAGGTGGATAATTATAACCTAAGTTTTCTTTAGTTTTAATTACTTCTTTGTCAGAAAAAGCTTTTCCATGTGAAACATTGGAATTTTGATAAGGTGAGCCATAGCCAATCACAGTGTCAACTATTATGATAGTTGGTCTTTCTTTAGCAGTTTTTGCTAAAGAAATAGCTTTGTCTAAAGCATCAATGTCATTTCCATCAGTTACTTCTAAGGTATTCCAACCACTAGCTTTAAAGCGGGCTTTAGTATCTTCTTTAGATGAGTTAGATAATGGACCATCTAAAGTACAATTGTTTTTATCATATAATAAAATCAATTTATTTAAGTGAAACAAACTAGCTAATGAGATTGCTTCTTGTGAAATTCCTTCTTCCAAACATCCATCACCACATAAACAATAAGTATAATGATTAGTTAGTCGATCACCTTCAGGATAAAGAGCTTGAAGATGCTTTTCGGCCATTGCAATACCGACAGCTTGTGAAATGCCTTGACCAAGAGGTCCAGCAGTTGCATCAACACCAGGAGTTAAACCGAGTTCAGGATGGCCTGGAGTAATTGAATCGAGCTTTCTAAATTGCTTTAATTGTTCCATTGGTATTGAATAACCTGCAAGATGTAAAGTAGCATAAAGAAGAGCGGAAACATGACCAGCTGATAAAACAAAACGGTCACGATTATACCAAGTAGGATCATTTGGATTAGAAACTAAGTGTCTAGAAAATAAAGTATAAATAATTGGTGCACTTGATAGTGCCATACCAGGATGTCCACTTTTAGCATTAGTGATCATATCAAGAGAGAGACCTCTTAATGCATTTACTGATAATGTATCATTTTTATTCATAATGTCCTCCATCAAACTATTAATATTTTAGCAAAAATACACTGTTAAATAAAATAAAAAGGATGATTTAGCTAGCTAAATCATCCATCCAATTATGGATCATTTCCCTATATTACTAGAATACGGGCATATAGTCAAACTTCTGGATTCCTAACTTAATAGGCTTTCACTCCATTTAACAGTCATCCCTAAATGATAAAAGTGTCGGAAACGGGCATTAATTGGATATCTATATTATACTAAATATTTATAGTATTTGTAAATATTTAATAAAATTTGAATATTGATATAAAAATTTAGATACGATATAAAAGTTGTTAATCTATGAAACTAATTTATTAGAAGAATTTTTTAACTAAATCTTTTGAATATTTTGCAACTTCTTCAATATTAGTAAAAGACATCACTTCACTAGCAAAGAAAGTATTATTTTCACCTTGCAAAGCTTCAACCTTATCATACCAACCATCAGCATAAGAGGCAGAACTTACATGTGGTAAGAAATAGTAATCTTTAAGTTCAAGAATTTCTTCAACTTTATAACCTGCTTTTTCTAAATCAGCAATGGTATTTTCTTTAGCTTTTTCAAGTGATACTTCCTCACTATTTGCATAATTTCTCAAAGTATATGTGACAAGTGGTTGAGCGGTTGCGTCAGGGAAGCGTAAATAAAAACCAAGCATATGTCCTAAAGCAAATTTAGAAAGGTGTTCTGGATAAATACAAGAGGATTCAGGAACAACATCTTCAGAAATTTTTACAGCCATGCTCATGAGTTTGGAATATTCAATTTTTGAAAATAATTCTTGTTCAATTTCATTTGCATCACTATAAGTCAAATAGGAATCGAGGCCTGTACAAATTATAACCTTATCAAAAACTTCACCAGTTTCTGAATTATTTACATAGACATAGACTTTATCTAAACCTTTTGCATCTTTCTTTCTTTCAATCTTAGTGACTTCTGAATTTAATATAACAGGATGCTTTAATTTTTTAGAGATATTTTCAAAGATAGCTCCACTACCTTTTTTCCATGTGAGCAGTTTATTTGGATTATTAAAGTCACCAAGTGAATTGATATTTAATAATTTTAAAACATAAGCAGCTGGTATTTCATCTAAAAAACCATATCCTAATGCCGTAAAAGTTTCTCTAAAGAAATCAACAAGTTCTAAGCAATGATTTTTTAATAAAAATTCAGAAAATGGAAGAGATAAATTTTTCAAGAATTCATTTTTACCATTTACTGATCTCAAATCAGTATAAGAAAGGCCATCATAACAACCATCAGCAATGCCTTTATGTCCACTGACATCAAAACCCATATATTTAGATTTCAAGATATTGAAAAATTTTCTAAGCTTGAGTTCAGCTTTTAATTTAGATTTAAATGGAACTACAAATTCTGTATTATCTTCATTTTTTAATTTCTTTTCTGTTTTTGGCCCGTCAACATGAGAAATAGAAGCAAATTCTTCACATTCAAATAAAGCTGGACTTTTTCTAGAAGCACAAAATAGACCCATTTCAATATTTCTATCTTCCCATTCACTATTAGCATTTCTAACTGGCATGATTGGAGAATAAGCTTTTGAACTTACTTTATCACTCTTTTCATATACAACATAGTTGTTATATCCTTTTTTTTCTAAGTACATGGCAATAGTTGTACCAGCTAAACCAGCACCAACTATACAAATTTTATCTTTTATATTAGCCATAATTAACACCTCACATTTAATATTTTACTATGTAATTTAATCAGTTTATAGATAGTTTTTCAATTTTTAATTAATTTATTAATTAATTACAACATTTTTTTAGAAAATCTTTACCTTTAATCACTTCACTTGTAGCTAGATTATTGAAGTTTTGTTGCCTTAAGCATTCACTTGCTATTATTGAAACACAATTTGAAAGATTGAGCGATCGACAATTTGGACACATTGGTATACGAAGAGTTCTTTCATAGTTATCATTTAGAACATTTTTAGGAATGCCAGTGGATTCTTTTCCAAACATGAAGAAATAATTTTTATTAGAATCAACTAAATTAGCATCTGAATATATCAAAGAGGAATAGCGAGTTATAAAATAACCTTCATCATTATTATGAGCTTTAAGAAATTCATCTATAGATTCATATCTTTTAATTTCATAACCGATACAATAATCCATCTCTGCTCTTTTAAAAGCTTTATCAGATAGTTCAAATGTGAGCTTTCCAATTATGGCAAGTTTCAAATCAAAAGCCATACAAGTTCTAATTATATTTCCGACATTTGCTGGTTTTTCAGGCTCAAATAAAGCAATAGTAATCATCTTGAAATCCTGCTTGTATGATATTTTAAATATGCTAGTAGTTCTTTATCATCTTTGGCAAGAGGAGAAAGCTTATCATACACTAATTGATGATAAGAATTCAACCACTCTAATTCAGAATCATTTAGCATGCTAACATCAATTAGACGTCGATCATATGGACAATAAGTGATTGTTTCAAAACAGTAAAATGTTCCTTGCTCAGTTGTTGAATGATTTCTGACAAGCAACTCATTTTCAAGTCTAATACCATATTTGTTTTCTTTATAAACACCAGGTTCCACAGTAATAACATGACCAGGAAGAAGAACACCCATATCAAAAACGCCAGGTCTAATATAATATCTAAAACCGATGGGACCTTCATGAACATTTAACATATAGCCGACTCCATGACCTGTACCACATTTATAGTCTAAGCCTTCTTTCCACATGACTTCTCTTGCTTTAATATCAAGAGTATGACCTGATGACCTATCCATAAATATGGAGGTAGTCAAAGCTATCTGACTTTTTAAAGTAAGAGTATAATCATGTTTGATTTCACTTGTTGGCTCAGATATTAAAAAAGTTCTTGTGATATCAGTTGTTGCTCCGTAATATTGTCCACCTGAATCAACTAGAAGGAGTTTATTATCTTTCTTAACTTTTGAAAAACAAGTAGCTGAAGGTGCATAATGCATCATGGTAGCATTAGCGTCAACTGAAGCAATTGTTTCAAATGATAATTCAAAACAATCTTTATCAGATAATCTTAAATTATCTAAATAACATGCATAATCATATTCAGATAGTTCTTTATCTTTATTATCATCAATATATTTCATCAATTTTAAAACATATAAGCCATCGTTAATGTGATATTTTAAAATGTTTTTAATTTCTACTTCACCTTTGATAGCTTTTGATATACAAACTGGTGAAAATACACCAACCTTATTTTTGATGGAGTTAACGATTTTTAAATTTGCACTATTCTTATCAAAAGCAATTTTTAAATTACTATTTTTTAAATATGAAAAAACATCATTATAATCATGAACAATAAGTTTACCTTTTAAAGAAAAAGACTCAGGTAATTTATTCTTATCAATGAAAAGATGAATTTCATCATTACTGATAAATAAATATGAATAAAAAACTGGAGCATAACTAATATCAAATCCACGATAGCCTAAAATATGAGCAACTTCATCAAGAGCTGAGATGATAATGGCATCGTAATTATTTGATTTTAAATAATTTCTAACTTCAATTATTCTCTTATCAAAAGTTGTCGATAAAAGAGAATCATCTAATTTAAAAATTTTCTTAGTTTCAGTTTTATCTTCTTTAGTAAATAAATCAGAAATTGATAAATTAACAAATTCAAGATGATAACCTGATAAAGTTTCAATATATGAATAAGGAACTAATGATTCATCAATCCCAAGTGGCGTCAATTTATTCAATTTGATGAATTCTTCCATTGGTAGAACATCTTTCTTACCAGCTTTTTGGAGCTTTGTATTACTGCCTTTTAAAGCTTTTTCAGCAGCAATCCAAAATCTTCCATCTGTGTAAATATATGATTCATCTAATGTAACAAGCATTGTGCCAGCTGGTGCATGATAGGGTGAAAATTGATTCCTGAGTGAAGAATAGTATGGATTTGGTTCTTCACTATTATGAGGATCTGAATTAAAAATAATATATGATTTTAAATTTAGATCTCTCATCAATTTTCTAAGTTTTGTAAGATTTTCTTCATAATTAATAAGCTCTGGCATAATAAATTACTTTTTCTCCTTTTTTATCATCGAGGGAATCATTTTCTTGGAAAAGTCTTTGATTAAATGGAATGACACGTGGAGTTGCTGAATATTTTTCTTTCATATAATTTTCTTCTTCGGCAGTTTCATTTGAAACTACTTTTGCAAACCCTTTATGTCCTTTTAAGATATCATCAACTTCTTCTTTATTATGGCATTCATAAATATGATTTAATAAAAAGTCATTAGCTTTTTGATACATTCCTTCCTGAATATCATTGAGCGTTTTTAAAATAGAATCGGCAATATTATCTAAAGGCAAAAATGTTTTTTCTTCAGAATACCTTTTAGTTATCATACATGAATTTTTTTCTAAATCCTTTGGTCCAATTTCAATTCTTAAAGGTATTCCTTTCATCTCATATTGAGAAAATTTCCAACCAGGTGATTTATTTGAATCATCGATTTTAACTCTGATATCTTTTTTAGAAAGCTCATCAGCAACCTTCTTGCATGTTTTTAATATCTCAGGATTAGTCTCACTTCTAACAGGAATGATGACGACTTGAATTGGTGCTATTTTAGGAGGTAAAACAAGTCCATTATCATCGCCATGAACCATAATCAAAGCACCAAGAAGTCTAGTTGATACACCCCAGGAGGTATAGTGAGGATAGCAAATAATGTTATCTTTGCTAGTGTATTTGATTCCATATGCTTCAGGGAAGCCAGTCCCTAAATAATGGGTAGTTCCACATTGTAATGCTTGACCATCAGGCATCAAAGCTTCAATGGTATAGGTTGAAACAGCACCAGCAAATTTTTCACTTTCGGTTTTTTGACCAGATACAAAAGGTATAGCTAGTAGTTCTCTTCCTAAATCCTCATAGATTCTTAAAATTGATAGAGCAAAAGCTCTAGCTTCATTTTCATCAAGATGAAGAGTATGGCCTTCTTGCCATAAAAATTCACTTCCTCTTAAAAATGGTCTAGTTGTCTTTTCCCATCTTACTACTGAGCACCATTGATTGTATAGAATTGGAAGTTCGTTGTATGAATGTAGAATGTCTTTGAAGTGATCACAAAATAAAGTTTCAGAAGTTGGACGGATGACCATTTCTTCTTGTAAAACTTTATTTCCACCTTTAGTAACAATAGCACATTCAGGGGCAAAACCTTTAACATGCTCTTTTTCTTTATTTAATAAAGACATAGGAATCAAAGTAGGTAAATAGACATTCCTAACACCTAATTCCTTGAATCTTTTATTTAAATAATTTTGAATTTCCTCCCATAAAGAATATCCATCTGGGCGATAGACAATAAATCCTTTCGTGGTCGCATAATCCATAAGTTCAGCTTTTAAACAAACATCGGTATACCATTGAGTGATATCCTTAGATTTGCTTGTAATGTTTAAAACAGTTTTCATATAATTTTAATTCTCCTTATTATTCAATTTTGATTTCTTCATCAATGAGTTTATTATCATCTTTAACTATTTGACTGACAAGTTTTGAATCAAATGGATAAATCTTACTAGATAATTTGGATAAGATATCACATTGCACATTTCTTCCTGAATATAGAATAGCTAAATCAATATCAATAGGATCTTTTAAATTTATATAGCATAATTGACCTGAGAAGCTTTTAAAGAAGACTGATATTTTCTCTAAGTCTGCCTGTGTTTTAGCTGATTGAATATTCTTAGTCATTTGACTTGTTAAAACGTAATATGACATCTCTTCAATGATTGTTCTTTTAATTGATATCGAAGAAGTCTTAATAAGTAGTCCTGAATGAATATCTTTCTTTTTATATTCTTTGATATTGTTTAAAATTTGATCCTGAATTGAAATTTTAGACGATAATTCTTTTTCATCAAAAAGAAGAGTATAGGTGAAGTTTCTTTCGTATTTAGTATCAATAGCTTGATAAAATAAGCGTGAAGATTCATAGGGAATATGCAATATAATTTGCAAATGGGTTTGATAGCATGCAAGTTGTTTAATAAGTTTAAAGTCAAGGTTTCTAAATAATTGAATACATTTTTCACCATTATCAATTTGACTTGAAATATTGACAATATCAGCAAAATCAGTCAAATCAATACCATAGTTTCTAATATTTAGAAAGACTGGACCAAGCAAACCGGTTGTAACATCAAGCGAAGATAAGAAAGAAAGATTAAATGTTGAATTTTTGATATACATGAGAGTATCTTTTTTATTCTTTTCATCTTTAGTAAGATTTCTTGTAAAGTCTGGATCATAGATGAGAACTTTATTGAAACTTTTCTTTTTGATAATAGCATCAACCATTGATTTAGCTTCACTTTGACATTCATTATATGTCTTTGGTGGATGGGTTTGAATTGAAGCACCAATTAAAAATTCATAATTTTTATCTTCTTGTTGATTTTTTAAAACAGCATTCGCAGCATTTGAGATGGTTGAAGCATAACCTAAAGATATTAGCTTTGAATTTGAACTAGTATCAATGATAACATAGTCGGTATTGTTTATTTTTAAGCATTTTCTGGTAGGAGAAAGATATTTTAAAATACCTTCATTTTTAATTTTATTAATTAAACTTTTAAATTTATTATCATAATTTTCATTTTCTTTAAGGCTATATAATTTCAAATAATAAAGTGCACCTTGACTAGATTTAGAAAAGTTAGAAATATATTCATCAATATCTTTTTCATTTTTCAAAACATACTTTTCAGATATTTTATAATTGTAGACAGTATCAATGTAAGGAAGAAGATGCATTTCAAAATGAATTATTTTACTTTCTTTATCAATCTTAGTTAAACTTAGTACACAAGTCAAAGCGACATTGGTAACATTTTCAAAGTTGCGATCAACTTGAATAAATTGAGAAGCCGTTTCACTGGTTGTTATATCTTTCAACCAGTTTTCAATTCTAAATTTATCAGTAGCAATAAACAAAGATAGAAATTCATCGGTTGTTAAAATTCTTTCGTTTTTTGGGTTCAATCTATCAAAGTAAAAGAATAGTCCTCGTGAATAGTCATAAGTGTATATTCTCTGATTATTAGTAAGCAAAGCGACCTCTTTGCTTTTTTGCATATTTTTTTCTTCAATTCTGATCACTAGAATGAAAGTAAAAAGTGCACTGACTAATACAACAATGGTGGCTATTAAAAAGATGAGCGATAAGCGATTGTCTTGATTCTCAAAGATATTGATTAATATAAAAGGATTCATAATAAATGCGTACCATATTATTATAGTTTTTTTTAAAATTCATAGCAATTATAATAAAAATATTGTATATTTTTATAGAGGTAATTGATATGAATATATTTGAAAAAGTTAAAGAAATACTAGGATCGCAAGTAAATAGGAAAAAGTTTGATCCTGATAACATTAAAGAAGATACACCACTTGATAGTCTCGGTTTAGATTCACTTGATGTGGCTGAAATTGTTATCAATTTAGAACAAGAATTTTCACTTCCTGAAGTTTCTCAAGATGAAATGATGAATTTAAAGACAGTTCAAGATATTGAAGAACTTATAAAAAAATATCAAAAATAAATAAAAATAATATTGCAAATTAATTCAATCTTTGATATATTCTTATGCGTGCCTGCTTAGCTCAGCTGGCAGAGCAACCGGCTGTTAACCGGTAGGTCGTAGGTCCGAGCCCTACAGCAGGCGCCACTGTCGTTTGGCCTGGTGGAGAAGTGGTTAACTCACATCCCTTTCAAGGATGCATTCACGGGTTCAAACCCCGTCCAGGTCACCAAATACTGATAAACAAGTTTGATATAGTGTTGTATCAAACTTTTTTTATTAGCTTTTAAAACATTGATTAATAAAAGCTTTGTCTATTATTAACAAAGTTGGTTATACATATAAGTTACTATGTATAAGTGATTAATAATTTATTTTATCTATTTTTTTAGATGTTTTATTTATTTGAATCTCAAATGTTTCAATCTTTTTAGAAATGGTATTTAAAGTATCATTTATAATATCACTAGCACTATTTTTTATTTTTTCACCTTCCTTTAAAATAGTATCTGAACTTTTTAAAATAGCTTCAATTTTTATCTTCAGTGATTCAATAGGCTTTTCTAAATAAGTATTTTTGATTTTTTCAAACTCAGCTTTGATATCTTCAGATGATTTAAATTTTTCATTTTCCTGCTGTTTTTGATTTAGTAATTCAGCATACTTTAATCCTAAATTTTGTAATATTGTTAAAAAAGTTATCATATACTGTGGTCGAACAACATACATATTTTTGTATTCATCAACTTTCAATATAGGGACATCATTATCTGATTTGTATTCTAGTTCAGAAACAAGGATTGCATATTCACAGTTCTTTTTATTGCGATCTGCATCTAATTTCTTATAGTGATCTGCATTTTTTAATTTGTTTTTGCTATCGGGATTTTCACTTTTCATATCAAGGCAAGCTGATGTTACTTCAAATGCTTTATCAGTGGAAGAATATGCTCTAAAAATATAGTCAGCCTTGGTAGAATTATTATCACCTTCATTTTTTACATTTTCATTATCTTTTTTCCAACTACAATTTGAAAATGCGCCACTTGTTTTATACTGATTAAAAGTGTCGTTGCACCAGGATTCTAAATTTTCTCCAATAAGTTTGATATTTAATATTGATTTTCTTCTTGAGAGCTCATCAATTTGACTTTGAAGTTCAGCTTGTTTTAATGAATTATCATTATTTATTTGGCTGATTTGATTGATATATTTACTATTTAATTTTTCAATTTCTAAATCTTTTTCAACATTGTTCTTTTCAATCTGTGAATTTAAAGATTGAATTTGTTCATTTAAAGAAGTGACCCGTTGATTAAATTCTTGTTTTTCTTTTTCTTTTTCTTCGTTATTTTTACTACTTAAATTAGCTATAACTAATTCAATTTCATTCTTTTTATTAATATTATAATTATCTAATTGAGATTGCAAATTTGCAATTTGTTTATTTAAATCATCAATCACTTTTTGATGATTTAAACTATATTCTTCCTTTTTTTTGAGAAAGTCACTTTGTAAAGTGGATTGATAAATAGCCTTATCTTTATTAAAATTTTCAATCAATTTATCAGTTTCTAATTTTATTTTTTTATCTATTTCTTTTTCTTTTTCATTATTTATTAATTTGCTAATAAAAGTAAGATCAACATTTGTTCTTCTTTTAAATTGATGATATCACCTTTGCTTGCATCTTCATCTAAACGGATTTCATCACTTGATATAATAGAGACTTTTACCTTTTTCATCAATATTTACCTCACTATTGAAATTATACTATTAGATATTTAAAATTAGCAATAATTGTATATAATATGTAATGCAAAAAAAGAGGTAATTAATATGACATATATGTTTTTAGTATCACTTGCAGCAACAATTATTGCAACTTTACTTGGTGCATTACTTAATAAGTTGCTTGAAAAAGCACCACATGAATTATTATCTTTTTTTCAAAATTTTACTGTTGGTGGATTAGTTGCACTAACTTTTATTGAATTGTTTCCAGAAGCGATTGAAAACTATGCAAAAGCTATAGGTGATAATAAAATTTTGGGAGCTGTATATGTTGCATTAATTGTTTTACTTGTTGCTGTTGTATTCTTTGCTTTGCATGAACTTATTCATAAATTATCTAATCATCATAGTCATGATAAAGATGATAATGAAGACTGTCATGATCATGGACATACGATGGAAGTTTTTGAAGAGAAAAACTTACTGCTTGCTTCATTTGTTTTCTTATCAGCCATTTTTGTTCACAATATTCCTGAAGGTTTGTCTTTAGGTATTTCATTTATAAATGCTAATAGTAATAATGTACCAGTTGATGGAATCATCATGTCTTCAATACTATTCATCCATAATTTATTGATTGGTTATTTAATGATGTCTAGTTTTTTAAAAAGCAATAAATCTTATAAGTTTTCTTTAACAATGACTCTTCTTTCATCACTGCCAGCATATGTCCTTGCAATTGTTGGTTATTTTGTGGCTAGTATTGATATTTCTGAACTATTTAAAGGCGTCATCTATTCAATATCAGTTGGTAGCTTATTATATGTTTTATTTATTGAACTTCTTCCACAAACATCAAAAGAATATAAAAGTCGTTTTACTTTTATATATGTCTTATTAGGACTGCTTATTTCAGGTGTATTGGTCTTTTTAGAGTAAATTAATTATCGTTTCTAGAAAAACCATTTTTCATATGCATACTAGCATTATATAAAACTTTATCTAGGCAACTATCAGTTTCAGCATGAACCATATCTGATATTTTATCATTAGCTTCTTTAATAACATTATCATCATTTGTTTTTATATATAATTTGTCATATTTATTAATCAAATATAGCGAAGAAGCAAGCGTTTTATTTTGATAACGCTCAATTATCATGATGCCAGTATTAAAATGGGCGTCAACTAAAGCAGAGATGATTCTGCTTTGCCAATAGAAATAATTTGTATCAACTTTTTCGGAAGTATTTGAAATATACTTTGGAAGTGAATCAACATTAGTGTAGAAAGGAAGAAGAGTATTAAAAACATTACATGAAAATGATAACCAATTAATTGATTTAATTTTATCATTTTGAATATATCCTCTTATTTGTAAGACTGACATAAAAGCAGTTCTACTTATTCCTATAGGTCTAAATAAAAGGCGTTGCTCCTCTTTATATTTATAATAAGGATCATAAATTGTTCCCTGATAATGATTTGACAAAATGTACTTAACATCTTCAATAGTTAGTTTGTGACTTGGAATCATTGAAAAAGGTATATCGTCGCTGGTTGGTTTAATATTTGCATTTTCTCCGTCATAAATAGCAGTTTGATTGCTTCTAGATGAGGTAGTAGAGAACTTACAATTTAAACAGCGATATCCAATCCAGGCACGAGCAGTATTATATTCATGATCTGAATCAGAATGGGTTCCAAACATAATTTTTGGATTTTTTATATCGCGTATATGAAGCATCTTAATAAAATTTAAGATATCATTAGAAGCAATAAATTCTTTATCTTTATTAGTTAATGCATCATCAATTGATGCTTTATCAAAATCAAAATAATCAATTGATAATTGGTTTGGAAGAATTGCTATTTCATCATCTTTTAATCTTCTTGCAATGTAATGATGGCCACCAATTGTTTCAAGATACCAAACCTCATTTTCATCAGCAAAAGCAATACCGTTTGGTTCATATGTTCCATAATTTTCTAAAAGTTTGCCTAATCTTAAAACACCTTCTCTTGCATTTTTAATATATGGTAAAACAAGCATAAGTATATCTTCTTCACCAATTCCACCAGCAGTATTAGTCTTTTTATCATAGATAACATAGGGGTCTGTTGCTAAAACTAAATAATTAGCAGTTATTGTTTCAGTGGCTGTCATTGAAACATTATATTCATTGATTCCACTTGCTCCCCAAATACCAGAATCACCTTTAACAGATGGTGTATATGAAAAACGATATGAATTATCAGGTAGAGGAATTTCAACATGTGATATTTTTGATTTATAAACTTTCGACATTTTATTTCTTTCACATATTTGAACTTTTTTAACTGAAAAAGTGCCAGTTGGATTATCATCATTTCTAGCAATCATAGTTGATCCATCATAACTAGCATTTTTACCGACTAAAACTGTTGTACAAGCCATTTTATTTTCTCCTTATTTTATGAGAATAATATATCAAATTTATAAATAAAAGTAAGAAAAGTACATATTATATATGAAGTTTTCTTATTAATTCATATTTTCTATTATAATTTTTATAAATATAAATGTATCCAGGTATCATCAAAATTATATCAGCAAATAACCAGGCCATTGGATCAGCTAAAGCAACCATAACAAATGCTAAATCACTTGCTGATGAGTTGATGGGCCCATTATTAATGACACTAGGTAAGAATGTACAGACAAGTATTCTTCCAACAAGTTCACCAATGCCAGCTAAAAATGGCCATAATGGTTTTTCAATTCCTTGCAGTGAATTTCTAAAAATGAATAAAAACATCAATAAGAAATATAAAGGTAAAATAGTGTATAAATAGATGTTTCCATATTTTATGACATCAGCATTCACTTTATCAGCTTTTAAGAAAATGTAAATATAGGTACCATTTATTGTAAGAAGCATACCAACAAGCAAAATAAATATACACATGATAAAACCAATAATTATTCCTTGATTGACTCCTTTGATGATTCTTTCATATTTTTTAGCACCATAGTTTTGACCACAATATGATAGCATAGCCGTGCCTAATGCATTTAATAAACACATAAGAAAATTATTTAATTTATAACCAGCACCTATTCCATTGGTTGCTGGTGTTAAATCAACCATTATACCAGCTGCAGTTTTATCAAAAGCAACAACAGAAGCTTGCATAACAATGATTCCGATCCCTAAAACTGAGAACTGGAAAGCAAGCGGTAGACCAAGTTTTAAATGATCAAGAACATATTTAAAAGAAAAATGAAAGTCTTGTTTTTGTAATCGCAAATTTTTATATCTTGCAAATATGTAAATGAAACAACCAACTGCTGCGATAAATTGTGCTAAAACAGTTGCAACAGCAGCACCAATTACTGCCCATTTTAAGATGACAATAAATAGTAAATCTAAGCCAACATTTAAGATGGTTGAAAAGACTAAGAACAAAAATGGTATGAAAGAATCACCAATCGCTCTGAGCACACCTAAAGCAATATTATAAAATAAGACTGGAAGTGTACCAATGATGATGATTAATGTATAAATATAAGCTGAGTTATATATCTCATCAGCATTGACATCAATACTGCTGGGATTAATATTCATCCAAGTTAAAATAGGTTTGATTAAAAAGATGAAAACGAGAGTCATTATCGCACCGATTAAAAAACCAAATATCAGTTGAACAAGAATTGATTTTCGTGCATCAAGTTCATTTTTCTCACCAATTTTTTTAGAAACAATGACTGAAAAGCCAGCAGGTAAACCCATTGCAAATTGTAGAGCTAAAAAAGTGATAGAATTTGAATTATTAACACCTGCTACTTCATTTGCTGACAAATTTTGACCACAAATAATAGTGTCAGTCAAAGTATAAATTTGCTGAAAGAGATAACTTAAAACAATAGGTGTCATAAAAAGTAAAATTGTCTTCCAAATAGTTCCTTCTGTTAAGTCGATAGGATTAAATAATTTCTTAAATTTTGAAAAAATATTCATAGTTGTATCCTTGTAACTTTAATATTTTAATAATTTGTATTTAAAAGTGAATATAAAATAATTTAAAGTGCTTTCAATTATCAAAAAAATAAATTAAAATTAGTTTATGAAATCTTGTAAGAGTACTATTTATATCATAAATTGTGAAGATATATCATTAAATAAAAAGCATATTGAAATAATTGAAAACTCACCATATTTTAAACTGAAAGCAATTAAATTAGCTAAGATAAAGGAAGTAAGTTATCAACGATATTTAGAAAAAAAAGAAATGTTAAAAATAACATCTCTTTTTTTATATTTTTTAATTGGCAGTAATAACTATCAGATAAAAATTGATGAGTTTGGAAAAATTAATATTCCTGAATTTGATAAGATTTCAATTGCTGATTCATATCCAATAATTTGTATTGCAACAAATAAAAATTATGACATTGGAATTGATATTGAATTTAAAAATAGAGAAGATGAACTATCAGATAAATTATGCTTTTATAGTGAGAATATAAAATACAATCTTAATTCTTTAAAAGTATGGACTATTAAAGAAGCCATTTATAAGTGTTATTCTTCTTCTAGATTTGATTTTAGAAATGAAGTTATAAAATTAGATGACAATCTTTTTTCTTTTCAAAATAATAAAGCATATATCCGCTTTATTGATGAAAATGATTATATTATTTGTGTTGCTTGCAAATTGGACTGTAAAATTATGATTAAAAAAATAAATTCAAAAAATATTGAAAATGAATTAAAATAATTAACAATTAGGAGGGCGTACATATGCTTAAAAGAAAGAAATTACTCGCTACAATGTTAATGACGTTATTAATGACTTCATGTGGTGAAATAACTAATATTAGTTTTTCTAGTTCACAAGGAACTAGTTTGAGCGAAAGTACTACTCAAGATGATTCATCTTCGTCAAATTTGTCTACTTCATCGTCAAGTAAAACACCAAGCAGCAAAACCAGCAGTTCATCAAGTGGTAAATCAAGTTCATCAAGCAGCAAAACATCCTCTTCATCTAGCAAAACTTCAAGTTCGTCTAAACCAAGTAGTTCAAGCTCAAGCAGTAAACCTTCAACTTCATCATCATCTAAACCAAGCAGTACTACTTCATCATCTAAGCCATCTTCTTCAAGTTCTTCTATAAGTAGTTCAGCAACTGATGAACTTCCATATGAGACACTTCCAGATAAAGGTGTTGAGGTTGTTTTTGATAATAATACGATTACATTAACTGATATTAAGATAATTGATAAAGAGTATCCTGGTAAAAAAAGTTTACATGTCTAAAGATCAAGGTGTAAGAAAATATGTTGGAAAATTAGATAACAGTGGTACATTATCTTTATCATGGTCGGTTGCTTCACTTGATAAAAATAAATTATCATTTTTAATTGAAGGAAGTGATCATTGTAAGACACTTGATAAATTAACCACTACTGAAATGAATGCATTACAGAGAAGTTATGGTTTTCAAAATGCATATTGTTCAACTTACAATGAAATATATCTTCAAGCGGTTTATGTGGCTGAAAATGGAATAAGTTATAGAACAGGTAAAAGCACTGTTTTAGGTGATAATGGTACTAATCTATATTCCATTTTTTCTAACAAAGATAATTATTCTTATTTAGTTTATCCATCATCAATGATTGATGTTGATGCTATCAATACCATTGTTAATGAAAGTCAAACTATTCCTAATAAATTTGCAATAAGCCTTATAAAGACTTAAATTATGGTATAGGTTATTCTACAATATCTGAAGATAATAAAAATTATTTTAATAATACTAACGTTCTTGCAGTAAGCAGTGGTTTAAAAAATAAAAAAGATAATATCACTCCATCTACTGTAACTGATAATCTTCCTTCTTTTGCTGGTTATAAGCCGTATTATGGAAAAGGAACAAATTCATTACCTGTTGAATCTTTCCCAACAGTTAATCATGTATCAACTGGTTTTTCAGTCTATGCATATATCACACATGGGTACCGACCAATATGTGAAAGTGGATCAAGTGCTGAAAAAGTTTATAATAATGCTAAATCAGTTTTAAAAGCTATCTTAGATGATACGATGAGTGAAGCTCAAAAAGCTTTAGCTATTTATGATTGGATAACTTTTAGGGGGACTTATAATTCAACTGATATTAATAATGATTATAATCAATTGATTGATGGTTTACTTAAAGATAGTGATTATAATTTGACTGTTTGTAATGGTTATGCACTTGCTTTTGCAACACTTGCAACAATGGCTGGATTAGATGCTAAATACGTGATGGGATATGCTGGTGAAAATCATGCTTGGAATGAGGTTAAAATTGACAACAAGTGGTATTGTGTTGATACTACTTGGGGGAAGACTTCAGTTGGAGAGTATCAATTAGAAAATCACATGTTTTTCTTGATTTCTTGGGATGAATTAAGTGCATTAACTACAGGTGGAAGAAGTAAAACACCTTCATATACCTATTACGTTGATTCTTTAGCTACTAATGGTAATTATCCATATTATAAAGATGTTGCTGAAGGATTTACTTATAATGGTAGTGTATATTCAAGATATATTGATAGTGATGCTAAACTAAATATAGTAGTTGAATATTTAAAAGAAAAGAACTATTTATGGAATAATAATCAACTTGTTAATGATATGTATATAGCAACATTTAGTGGATACACTAAATCAACAAGTGATCGTTTGATGGAAGAATTTGGCTTTTCTTCTAGCGAACTTCTTGAAAAATTCAAAACTAAAACTGCAGCTCTTGTAATGCAGACAAATAGCAATAATTATAATTCATATTTTGGTTTGTTATATGATACTAATTAAAATTCTGAAAGTTCAACTAATTTTTTATAATCAATTATCTGATAAGAACTCTGCCCTACTTTTTTGATAATATTATCATCAATCAGTTCATTTAATTTACGTGAAACAGTCTCAGTTCTTAATAAAACACTTGATGCAATATCTTCGCCTTTTAAATTGATGATAAGGGAATTATCTTTTTGACTCATATATAAAAAGAAACCACAAATTCTATTTATTGGATCACTATGTGATAATATTTGATTTCTGATATTAGCATCATGAAGTTTTTTAGATAATAAAGATATTATTTTTAAAGCAATGTTTTTATTATTGATCACTTTTTCAAAATATTCAGTTTCAATTTTACAGATTCTAGTTTTTTCTAAAGTTATACAATTGAAAGTGTACTTGCCATTTTCTAAAAATAGGGACTCCCAAATGACTTCTCCTTTTTGGAAGATGGAAATGATTCTTTCGTTGCCATTTAAATCATTGTTAGATATTTTTACTCTTCCAGTATCAATTAGCCAAAGTGATGATGCTTTTTCATTTATTTGAAAAAGAAATTCACCTTTTTCATAGTCTTTATAAAACATCTTACTTTTTAAGTAATCTCGTGATTTATTATCAAAAAGAAGAAGAAAAGGATGACATTCTTTACATGAATTAGTGCAGTGTTTATAGCAAGTTGTCATGTCTATTCCTTTTTATCTTTATAATCAATGGAGGCTTTAATAAAACTTACAAAAAGTGGATGTGGATTTAATGGGCGTGATTTAAATTCGGGATGGAACTGACATGCTATAAAAAATGGATGATCTTTAAGTTCAATTATTTCAGCTAAATCAGTTTGTGGATTGACACCTGATATAATGAAATTCCCATCATTAAATTTTTCTTTATATTTTGGATTGAATTCATAACGATGTCGATGCCTTTCATTGATCAATTCTTTTTGATAGGCTTTATAAGCTTTGGTTCCTTTTTTGATTTTGCATTGATAGGCACCAAGTCGCATGGTTCCACCAAGTTTGATTCCTTTATACTGATTTGGTAAATAATCAACAATAGAGTATTTTGTTTTTGGATCAAACTCAGTTGTATTTGCACCTTTTAATTTTAAAACATCGTTAGCATATTCAATTGTTGCCATTTGCATTCCTAAACATAGTCCTAAATATGGGATGTTATTTTCACGTGCATATCTGATAGCAATTTTCATGCCATCGGTTCCACGACTTCCAAAACCACCAGGAACGATGATACCATCGATATTTTTAAAAGTGCTTTTAATCTCTTCTTCATTTAATGATTCAAGCTTTTCACTATCGATCCAAGTTATATTGATGTTGGTATTATTTTTATATCCAGCATAAACAAGAGAAGATGAGACTGAAATATAAGCATCATGTAAAGCAACATATTTTCCAACAAGAGCAATATTCACACTATCTTTAATTTTTTCAATCTTCTTAACAAGTTCTTCCCAGTCAGACATATCCGCTTCTTTTCCTTGAAGTGAAAAATGATCTAAGATGATATCTTCTATTCTCTGTTTATGAAGCTCCAAAGCTACTTGATAGATATATTTAACATCCTTGCAGACAAGAACATTATTTACAGGAACATTGCAAAAGAGAGATATCTTTTCACGAGTATGTTTATCGATACTCACTTCACTTCTTAAAATGATGATGTCAGGTTGAATACCCATTGATGATAATTCTTTAACTGAATGTTGAGTGGGTTTACTTTTTACTTCACCGGTTGTATGTAAAAAAGGAACTAATGTATTATGAATAAAGAGAGTGTTAGAATACCCCCATTCAAGTCTAGCTTGTCTTATTGCTTCAATAAAAGGAGTTGATTCAATATCACCAACAGTTCCTCCAATTTCAATGATGACAATATCAGCTTTTGAAATGCGAGCTGCTTCTTTCATGCGATGCTTGATTTCATCAGTCACATGTGGAATAACTTGCACAGTATTTCCTAAATAGTCACCATTTCTTTCTTTTTCTAAAATAGTTGAATATATTTTACCTGATGTAACAGATGATTCTTTAGTCAAAGTTAAATCAGCAAAACGTTCATAGTGACCTAAATCAAGATCAGTTTCAGCTCCATCATCAGTTACAAAAACTTCACCGTGTTGATAAGGTGACATGGTCCCTGGATCAATATTTAAATATGGATCAAATTTGACCATAAATACTTTAAAACCTTGCTTAGATAAAATTCTAGCGACAGCACTAGCAGAAATTCCTTTTCCTAAAGAAGAAACAACACCACCTGTAACAAAAATAAATTTAGTATTCATAACATCCTCCTATTTATTCACCTTTTAAATCGCGTTTCATCAGATTTTGTAAGACAGCACTTGGTTTTTTGTTTTCAAATAATATTTGATACACACTCTCAGTTATTGGGAGAGAAATATCAGTATTTTTTATGTTATTTACAATAATTTTAACAGCTTCAATACCTTCAATAGTTTTATTGTTATTTTTTAGTAAATTAGTCGAACTATCATCAATGCCAATTTGATATCCAGCTTGAAAATTTCTTGATTCATCACTAGAACAAGTAAGATATAAATCACCAATGCAAGCAAGTGAGAAAAAAGTTTTTAATTTAGCTTTATGATAGATACCATATCGTATTATTTCACTAAGTCCCCTTGTTATCAAGGCAGCACGAGTATTATTTTCAAATCCTAAACCTTTACAAATTCCGCTAGCAATAGCGATGATATTTTTCATACCTGCTGATATTTCACAACCTATTAAATCATTGTTAGTATAGACTCTAAAGAATGAATTTGAAAATAATTCTTGAACAATTTTATTATTTTTTTTATTTTCAGATACTGATGTTATACAAGTATACTGCTTTTTAATAACTTCACTTGCAAAAGTAGGGCCAATTAATGAAACAATACCTTTGATTTTAATATCTTTAAGTATTTCTTCTTCTTTATAGTGAATACCAAGACCACTTTTTGGATCAAAGCCTTTAGTTGCATTGACAACAAGTGGATTAGAATTTATGTATTTTTTTATGCCACTTAAAGAATCAATTTCTTTAGATGGAATTGATATCAAAAGATAATCACAATCATTTATAACTTCTTTTAATGATGTAGAAGCACTTATATTGCTTGGTAAAATAAAATCGTGCAAATATTTTTTATTAGTATGATCAATATTAATTTCATTTTCGACTTCTTTATGTCTTGTATACATTTTTATATCATGATTATTACAAGCTAAAACAAAAGCTAAGGCACTTGCCCAACTTCCTGAACCAAATACTGCAATCTTACTCATGACTTAAACCTTCAATAAGCATCTTTTTAATGCTCTTAATTTCTAAAAGAGATAATAAATCATTCTCGTTTTCAATTGAATAATCTTTAAGTAAAAGTGCTAACTTTTCTAATATATATTTTTCGTCATCATTAAAGAAATATTCTTTTTTTAATGATTTTTCAAATTCAAAAGACACGAGTAAGAAAATGAATCTTCTTATTTCAACTAGGATTGAATTTTCAATCCAAAATGAATATGTTACATTGCTATCAGTTAATTTCTTTAATAGTTTAAAATAGACAGGTATTGCCTCAATAGCTTGATGATAAGTATCAATAAAAATATAATTAAAATCAGTTAATGAATTAGAATTAATATATGAATACATGTCTTCATAAACCAATTTAATCTTACTTTTATACTTGAATTTTGAAATCAAATTATTATTGATGAAATCATATATGTCCTTATTATTTTCAACAATTGTTATTGATTCAACATCATCTTTATTTGAAACCATAAAAGGAAAATAAGCAAGACCTAAACCAACAGTCAAAACATTGCCAGTTGCTTCTTTTATATTATCTTTCATTGTATTTATCTCAAAAGGTGTTATATTCATCCAAACATTATAATTTTCTTTATCATCAAGAAGATTGTAATAGTAAACTCTTTCATCAAAGAAGCCTAAATTATTTTGCTCATAGAAAGAAACTAATTTTACTTCGTCAAAAAGAAAACCTTCATATGGTTCATAATAATTCTTCTCAAGTTTGATAGAATTAAAAGCCATATCATCTAAATTTAATGAAGAAATAAATTTAAAATACTCATTATCATTAACGATTCTCGAATTTAAAAGTTTAAAATCAGAAAACTTATTATTTTCATTAAGTAAAGCTAATTCATTATCTTCTTCTGATAAATCAAATAACTGATAAAAAGCTTCTTTAAAAGCTTCAACCTTATTATTTGATTTGGTTTCTTTTAAAATAGCTTCAATAGTATCAGATGTTATTTTTGAATAATTAGTCGTCAAATACTCATCTAGAATATAATTATCTAGACCATTAAGATTGCTTATTTCTTTAAGCTTATAATAAGTATCTTTAAGAGAACGGCTAAATTTAATTTTCATGACATATTATTTTAATTAAAGTAATTTATAAAGACAATCAAAATAATTATTTGATTTTTAAATAATAGTTAATATAACTTAAAAAATATAGTAAACACATGGGAAAATATACAATAATAGATAATCATTTAAGAAGATGAGTAGGCATAAAAAAAGATATATGTATTTTTAAAGATAAAAATTAAACAAAATATTTAAACAAACTAAAATGATAATATTCAACAAATTAAATTATATTGTAATATAAAGTTTTAACTTTTGTATCTAATTATTGACATTATATATATATATCACTAAAATGTCAAAAGTTAGGTATACAAAATTTATTTTAAT
>CALBLI010000051.1 GCA_937896065.1 uncultured Caryophanales bacterium
ATACGTTGGCATATAGCTAGTGTTAAAGAATTATATGATTACAAGTTTGTAACTACTGATGGTGAAATATTGAAGTTAAAAAATTGTAAAACTTTGAAAGCTTATTTAATTGATGATAAATCTTTTAAAAAGAAAAAATATATTAGCGTTCCTTTTTATAATTTAAAATATTCATTAATTTGTTTATATAAGTATGATAATAAAAATCTATATTATGGTTCACTTATGAGTAAATTTTGTGATATTAAATTCACTGATTACATATTCAGTTTTTTTGAGGATATAAATTTAAAAAGTGGATATAGTGACTAGTAATTTATAAACATTTAAACTTTTCTCGTACAAAAAAGATAAGCTGAGCGTACAAACTTTTCATTAATAGCTACACAATCAAGTTGTAATTCATTTTTATCAATATGAGCTATTATCAGCAAATACTGCAGTCAATGGTAAGGCAAAAGAAAGTCCATCTATATATTCATAGTTAGAATCTCTCAGTTTAAATGTCATTATACCTATGACTTCATATTTATCATTAAATAATGGGCAACCGCTTACTCCTTTTGATATTTCAATGGAAGTTTGAATAAAATAATTTTCTTTATTATGATATTTAATTTTTTTTAGCTTACTTGAAATAGTTCCAGTGTTATAAGATAGACCACAGTTATTCAAATTGCCGACTGAAAAACAAAATGAACCGATTTCATAATCATTTGATATTGAATATGATAACGATTTAATTTGATTAAAGGTCTCTTTCGAATCTTGATAAGGAACAAGCTTTACATAATCATCTTCATAATTATAATCATTGACTTTAAATTCAATCTTAATATTAGAATTGTAAACCCTACCAACAATATACGAATAAGTGATGTACTCATCATTGTTATTTTTATAAACAACATTATGAGCACTGCTAAGGCAATAATCATCATTTATTTTAAAAGCACTAGCATAGCCGATAATATTGTCAGCTGAGTATCCTATTTCCATTTCAAAAACTGAATTGAATAATGATTCAATATCCGCTTTCTTTTTGCAAGAAAATAAATTAGATAAACAAATAAATAAAAATATAAATACTTTTTTCATAATTCTGTAAACCAATTGCATTTAGAATTATATCATTAATCAAGAATTTAAAATATTAATTTATATCTGATATTTGACTATTAAATTTACAAATTACAACTTCTTATAATTATCTTTTTTAATGCTTTTAATTTCTTTGAAGTTAGTTTGTTATTAAAATAAATCATAATACATTAAGTTTATAAACAGGATATCCTTTAATTTCGCTTTGATTGGTGATATTTCCTTTATTATCAATTATATAATCATTATTTTGATTATTATGTTTTGTAAAATTAAATAAAGAAAATAATATGAACTTTTTAGATTTGATTTAGAAATGCTTTGATTAAAAAAACTATATTTATAGTACATTACTTATATTTTAACTATTTTCAATTAATCAATCAGAAAAAGTAAACTATGCATATGTTCTTAATTAGAAAATAAGTAAATTTATAAAATTCTTAACTTTAATAAAAAATTTCATTAGCTTAAAATCTTAATATGAAATTACTCTGTTTTCTTTATGTTAACTAATTAATTATCATAGGCATCTGATAAATCATAAAAATTTGAATTTTATATATGCATAATTCATAAATGAAATTTTCATATAAAATTAGATGCACGAATCTATTTATAAACTTAAATAACTTCCATATAAAAATAATTCACCTTAGCTTTTTATAAATGTCTATAAAAATATTTAAATTTGATGCGAGATGATGAATAAAAAAGTAACGATTAAACAAACTTTTTTTATCATTACATCAAATAATTAATCAAACTGGTCGGAACAATGAGATTTGAACTCATGACCCCTTCCACCCCAAGGAAGTGCGCTACCAAGCTGCGCTATGTCCCGAAAAGACTATATAAATATAATATAAATTTAATCGTTTTTCAATTTATTTCTTTTCAGCATTCATCAATTCTTCTAAAAAAGTTTTATATTCAATACTGCTTATTTTACCTTCTTCATGAAGATTTTTTAAATGATTGAATAAAGCAATTTACTGATATTTACTCTCATCATATAATATGCCAGTAAATATATTAAATATTGCTTCTTCAATTTCACACATAATCCCCCATCCCCAACTATCTTTATCTCTATTTTCAAGATTTTCAAAATAAGGAGAATTAGGAAATTTAAAATAAAAAATATATTGTCTTTCTTTGCTAATTTTTGATTTAAAAATATCATCTCCATTTTTTTCAATATTCATTTCTATTTCAGTATAACTTTTTTTACCTCTATCTGATATGAGAAGCTTGTTATAATCTAAAACATAACTATCAACTGGAAAAAATGTATATGTCAAAGCAATATTACATGTATCGCCTTCTTTTTTTATATATTTTGCTGAATCTAATCTGATTGATCCTTTATCAATATTGATTTCCATTGTTGGATACATAGTATAAACATCTCCAACTGTATAAATTGGTGGATGTTTAACTTCACATGATGTTAAAATTACTGATAAAAGGATAGCTAATATTTTTATTTTCACAATTATATACCTTTTTCATTCTTAACTAACTTGTAACTTGCATAAAAGTTCCAAAGCCTTCTTTAAATGTATTTGTTTTATATGCATCTAAATCAAAGCATATATCTAATTTTTGCCAATTATCATTTAATGATAGCAAATTCTTATATTCTGTCCATTTAATAAACCAGAATTTATGTTCTTTACTATATCTGCGGTATCCATTAACAATCATTGAGTGTGAACCATATTGACCTTGAGCTGTATTAAACATGATAGGTAGTCCAGCATCAATTTGTCTTTTTACTTGTGATTCAAAACTAAAATTTAAAACAACTTTCGCGTATCTTTTAAAAAAGCCACTAGAATATTCAAAAGCAGCCATCACGTCGTGATATATATTTACCATATTAATCGATGTCCAAGCTGTTGATTCATTTGTATATCCATAATCAATTGATTTTCTTCTAATTGTTTCATAAATATGTGGTAACGTGGTTTTTTGTGAAATATATCCATCTTGTGTTAATCTATCGTAGAAAGAGTCGGTTTTTGGATCAATAGTTACTTCATCAGATGGCAGTTTAGTCATTCTTTTATTGTCTCTTAAATATTGCATGATCCCATACATAGCTGATAATGTGCAGTTTCCTTCACCAGCACCATTTTTGATATAAATAGTATATTTATTTTGTACAACGTTCTTATATCCATTTAATCTTTTAATAGTTTCAAGTTGATATCCACTTCCATATCTAGAAACTATATATGAATCTGGAAGTACAATCTGTCCTGCTCCTTCACTTCTTTGTCCCATATACACTTCTTTATATGAAACATCATCGTAATATGTTTCAACTTGATAAATATAATCATATCTAGCATATCCATCTTCAGTTTCATAAACAAAGCCATCATATTCACTAAATAAAATTATATCAACATTTTTTAAATAAGCTAAATCTCCTGTTTTAGAAAAATCAAGGAAATTATAATCATTTCCTACTACGGCATAACCATTATTATCATTAAAATCTAAATACACTGCTTTCGTATTATTGGTGACATTTATAACTAGCTTTTTATTTTCAATACTACTAGCTAACCATTTTTCAACTGAAGTTTCATTATATTTAGAAACAAATGTTGAAAAATTATCTTCAATAAAATCAGCAATTTTATTGCAATCTCTTGCTAAATAATTTTCAATATTATTTTCATTTATATCTTTTATTCCATTTGTTTTAAAAATTGATAGAAGTAAGAAAACTATGCTAAATGGACTGCATTTCAGTTTTTTTATCATATTAAGTCTCCTTCAAACCAAAAAAATTATAGCAAATACAAAATAATATGGTCAAGTTGATTAAAATTAGAATCGATTAATTAAAAAATTCCATTACTTTATACACTATAGTTTTTCATTGTTATTTCAAAAACATTATTATTCTTTTCTACATATTTGTTCAATCACTGCATATTTATCACCTATTAATTTAACAATGGTATTCTTTGGTCTGGTTATGTTTCTTATTTCTTCAGGTATACTCATGTACACCTCCTATCTAGTATATATTAAGTGTATAAAGTGAGGAAATTTTTAATTAATATGATAATTAGTGCCTTTTTATTTCTTTTCATCATCTACCAATTCTTCTAAAAAAGTTTTATATTCAATATCGCTTATTTTACCTTCTTCATGAAGTTTTTTTAAATGATTGAATAAATCTTCTTTACTAGTAAATTTTTGACTTGGCACATTTGGTCTAGGGGTTTGATATTCTTTTAAAAGCCCTTCAAAATAGTTAATTTCTTTTTTTATTAATCTAAAATACAATGTATAAGAAAGTGCAACATAAATAACTGAGCAAACCACCATTATATAATTTAAACCATCAAATATTTTGTAATTACTATCATTATTATATGTAACTGTTTTATTTGCAGCTAAACTTAAATGAACTATTTCTAATAAAAAAAAGAAAGTTATAAGCACCAAATTAGTGATATTTAAACTCTTGAGCAAAAATATCCGATATATAAATAATTCAACGATTGAAAAACATAAAATTATTGCTAGAAAAACAATCTTAAATATAATCATCGTACCAATAATATTTAATTGTAATGAATTAGGTTGATAACTGTTAAATTCACTTAAATATGAAAAGTCACTTTTACCAACAAACATCAATGAAAATAAAATGATTGTAAAAATAATATTAAATATAATCGGTAAATAAAGTTTAAAACTGAGTTTTTCTTCCATCTTCATCCTCTTTATTTTTGATACTTATTATCAACACTACTCTTTTTTAAAAGATATTCTTCACGTTTTTTTAATAGCTCCATTATAGCATCTTTAGGAATGATTTGTAATAATTCTTCTTCACTAGCACTATTTAGTGATTCAATAGTCGGATATAATTCAAGTAATTTAAATATTCTTTTTTCACCAATTCCTTTAATATCATCATAAATTGTTTTATATGTAGACTTCTCTCTTTTACTTCTATGATATGTGATAGCATAACGATGAACTTCATCTTGCATACGCATCAATAAGAAAAATAAAGGTGAACCTTTTTCTAACGGAATTATCTCCCCAGTTTCTGCATTTATTAAAGCATCAGTTTCATGCTTGTCATTCTTTTCAAGACCAGCAATAAAAGTAGGTACAGCAAACTCATATTTAACCTCGAGTGCAACTTCACACTGATTAAAGCCACCATCGACAATAATCAAATCAGGAAATTTTTTATTCTCATCTTTAAGTCTAGTAAAACGTCTTGTTAAGACTTCCCTCATACTAGCTAAATCATCTTGTTTATTCTCTTGATTGATTTTAAATTTACGATAATCGCCCTTTGATTTCTGACCATTGATAAACTTGACCATAGTTCCTACACATTCATATCCTGCCGTGTGTGAATTATCATATAATTCAATATCAAGTGGTGTTTTCTTCATATTGAGTTTGGTTTTTAATTCTTCTAAAAGAAGTAAAACATCATCTTCAAGTTGAGCAGTTTGGAAATGCTGGTCAAGCATTTGTTTAGCATTAGTTATAGCTAAAGTTAACAAATCTTTTTTTACGCCTCTTGATGGGCAAATAGCTTTAATATTTAAAGAAGATGATATAACATCTATCATCTCCTTATCAGGAAGAATAAGTTCTTTTGGTAAACTATTTTGTTTTAAATAGAATTGAACAATCAAATTTTCAATCATATCAATGATGTCGCCTTCTATTTCTTCCACATAATATTTCTTACCAAGAAGTGCTCCTTTTCTATATAAAAGAAATACCAAGCAGACATATCCTTCTCTTATAGAATAGGCAATAATATCTCTATCAATTTGATCATTAAAAATAATTTTTTGTAGGCTTGTAAGTGATGCTATATCATCTAGCATTTTTTTACATTCACCAGCTTTTTCAAATTCAAGTTTAGAAGCGGCTTCTTTCATTTTTATAGTTAATTCATTTTTTATTTGATTGCTATCTCCTTTAAAAAATGAAGTTATTGAAGCAACGATTTTATCATAATCTTCTTGCTTTATTTTATTTATACATGGTGCAAGACATTGTCCTAAATGATAATAAAGACAAGGTTTAGTAGGAATGTTTCTACATTTTCTAAGTGAATATATTCGATTTAATAAATCAATTGTTTCATAAGCAGCTGATGAATTAGGATATGGTCCAAAATAATAATATCCTTTTTCTTTATTAGATCTAGCTATTTTTAAAAATGGATCACCTGTTTTTTTTAAAGCAATATATGGATATGTTTTATCATCCATTAACATAATGTTATATTTTGGATGATATTTATGGATGAGTGATATTTCAAGTAGAAGTGCTTCTTTTTCATTTTGTGTTTTAATGATATCAAAATCTTCAATCTCTAATACCATTCTCATCACTTTTCCTTTTTGAGGCCTTGTAAAATATTGTTTTACTCTTTTAACAAGCGATTTTGCTTTGCCAACATAAATGATATTACCTTCTTTATCTTTCATCTGGTAAGAACCAGGTGAATCTGGTAATAATTCAATTTTTTCTTTAAGTAGTGGATTATCTAAATATGAGCTCATAGATATACAATTGTGGCTCCAAATCCACCTTCATATTCATTTCCTAAGCGATAGCTTTTTACAAAATCTAAAGTGCTCAAATATTTCCAAATAGCATTTTTTAATTTAAAAGAACCTTGGCCATGAATAATAACAAGCATGGTTAAATTGGCTACTCTTGCTCTATCAATGAATATTTTTACTTCTCTTAATGCTTCCTCAACATATAGACCAATCACGTTTATTTTATAAGAGGTATTGACCGAACTTTGAATCCTATAATCTAAAGAAGACATTCTTTCTTTTTTTATTTCTATAGGTTTATTTATTTTAGTTAAACCATCTATCTTTCTTGTTATTTTGAGTCCATCAAGAGAGACAACGACTTTATTTTTATTAACTTCAATGACTTCCATTTTATTATTGTCCTCATCTTTTACATAGTCACCAATTTTCAATTCAATTACTTGTTTATTTGCTTTCTCTTCTTCTTTTTTATTTATTTTATTTAAATTCCCTTTAATTTTAGAAACTTCATCATATGTCAGTTTTAACTGTTTACTTTTATATGCTTCATTAATTTCATTGATTTTATTTGTGACAATAGTCTCAATTTTTTTATCAGCTTTTAATGATATATTCTTTTTTTCTTTTTCCAGTGATTTAATAGCATTTTCTCTTTTAATTATAAGGTTTTTTAATTGTTCTTCCTGACTTTCTAATTTAATCTTTTCTTCCTCTAGTTTTTTTTGCTCAATTGAAAGCTTATCAACAAGTTTCAATAAATCAGCATCTTTAGATTTATTTTTGTATGAGATTGCATCTTTAATTATTTCATCTTTTAATTTAATCATTTTAGCAAGCTCAATCCCATAAGACGGCGATATTGAATTGTTTATTAAATGATATGTTGGTCTAAGAAGAGAAAGAGAAAACTCCATTGATGAGCAACAAATAGAAGGATTACTTTTAGCATAATATTTAACACCATCAAAATGTGATGTAAATATTGTATAAGATTTTAATTTTATAAAATATTTAAATAAAGCTATTGATAGTGCCTCACCATCTTTAGGTGAAGTCCCTTCTCCTACTTCATCAATAATAACAAGCGATGAAGAAGTGGCATTATCAACTATGTATTTGATGTTTAAAAGATGACTTTGAAAAGTTGATAAATTATTGATAACAGATTGCTCATCTCCACCTAAATAAAAAACTTGATCAATAAAAGGAAATGAAGCATCACTACTACTTACCATCACTCCTAATTTATCAAGAATGACAGTTAATGCTATTGCTTTAATAATCAATGATTTACCACCAGCATTAGCACCTGATATTAGTAAACATTTCTTTTCATTTAAATTTATATCATTTTTAATAGCAATCTCTTTCTGTAAAAGAGGATGATATAATCCTTTCATTTCAAATTTATTTTTATCAAGTTTAGCAACTTGATAATCATTACTTTTACCATATGATACAATTGCATAATATTTATCAAAAGTTAATATTATTTTGTAATCTTTTTCGATGATATCAATCTGCTTTGAAAGTTTAGTTGATAAGGTAGCTAATATTTTAAATATTTCTTCTTTTTCAAGTACAAGCAGCTCAGAATATCTATTTTTTAGTTCACTAATTTCATTAGGGATAATAAATATTGTCTCATTAGAATTTGAAGATGAATAAACATTTCCTTTAACAAGTCCTTTATATTCCTTTTTAACAGGTAACATCTCCATTCCATCTTTGTATAAAACAACCTGCTCTGATAAATAAGATGAGTATTTGTTTTTTAATGAATTCATAATAGTTTTAATTGATGAAGACACTTCTTTTATTTTAATTCTAATCTCTTTTAAATTAGAGCTTGCATTATCATAGATAGTAAAATCTGGTGCAATGATTCTATTTATTTCATTTAAATAAGTAGTTAGTGGATTTAACATATAACTTTCTTCATAAAAGTAATCATATTTTTCTTTATTAGATAATTCATTTTTTATCGATGAAGATACTTCAAAAAGAGTTGCGAGATTTAAAAATTCATTGATAGATATCACACTGCCTTTTTTTAAATCTGATATTGTTTTTAAAAGCGATGGAATTGCTTTTAAATTCAAGTTGATTCCATCATCAATCATTTTATTCATTGTTAAAAGATGTTCATGTCTATTCAACAATTCATTTTCATCTTTAGCCAGATCTTTTATTGAAAAAGAAAGATTATCTTCCATTAAAAAATGCTCTTTATAAGACGCTAATATTTTTTCAATTTCATCATTTAAAATTATATTTTTCACAAAATAATTTTAACATATCTATATTTTTTTGATTGCTTTTAATATTAAAATAAAATTATTTTTTAGTACTTGATTATAAAAATATACCGTATTAAAATTAACTCGGTTAAATCGAGTCGATTTGGAGCGAGTTAATGAAATTTATAAGAAGAACCACTGAATTAAGTAAATTAAATAAATTGATTACTAAAAACGAGTTGAATACTGCACTTATTTTTGAACGCCGTCGCATTGGAAAAAATGAACTAGTAAAACATTCACTAAAAGATAAAAAGACCACTAATTTGTATTATGAATGCAAAGAAGTATCTAAGATGTTCTATCAAATATCTTGTCAGAAGAATTCAATTTATCAAGATTAATTATATGTTAAAAATAATCTATCAATTGTCTATTGAACAAGCATCAATTATCAAAGACTATTACAAAGAAAAAGAATATCCTAATGATAAAAATATTTATCTATATTTTCATAGTAGAGTTAATGATGTCATCATCGATTGTTATAAAGATAAAAAAGCTAATTTTAAAATAATTTATATGTCTAATAATAAGGGAAAGCTTTTAAAAGAAGCTAAAATTTTTAATGATAGTTTAAATGAAGAAAGCATCATCGATTTAGATGAAACTAAAAGAGACAACTTTGTTATCTCTTCTCTTCAGATTGGATCTGATGAGGTGGGAAAGGGGGACTTTTTTGGACCTCTTGTTATAGTCTCATCTTATGTAGATAGTAAAACTTTGAAATTCCTTGAAGAATTAAATGTCACCGATAGTAAAAAGATAAGTGATGAAAAACACTTAGAAATAGGCAAGACGTTAAAAAGTAGAACTAAAAATTATACTATTGTTGTATCAGCTAAAAAATTATCTAGCATCAATTCATCTGGTATAAATATTAATAAAACCCTGGCTATTCTTCATAATATGTCTCATAAAAAACTTATTGAAAAATACGCTTTAGATGAAAGTATACCTATTTATGTTGATCAATTTGAAAGTTTAAGTTCATACAAAACTCAAGTTGGTGATGAGCTTGTAAAAAATAATCTTTTCTTTCATACCCAAGGTGAAAATCATTATCCAAGTGTTGCCTTGTCTTCATGTATTGCCAGATATTTATTTTTAAGTGAATGGAAAAAAATGGAAGAAAAATTAGGATGTAACATTCCTAAAGGTGCATCAGCTGAATCTGTTAAAACTTATAATCTTTTAAGAAAAAAATATAGTAAAGAAGAATTGTCTTTTTATGTTAAAACTTTTTTTAAAACTTACAAAGAAGTTGAAGATTAAAGTTCTTAGTATCAAACATCATCTTATAAGTATATTTACCTTAGTTTTTTTGCTCTTGTTAATACTTCTTCTTAAATTTATACTAATTAAAGATGGAGGCAAGTCTTATAAAAAAGCTAATCTAATCTGGAACTTGTTATTGCTTTTCACTTCTTGAGATAATTATTTCTCTTTTATCTAGCCAAACAAATATAAAAATTGATGAAAATAATGTTCAATCTTATTTAAATCCTGATTGTGATAGTGTTTTTAATTATATTGATAATAATTTTTTATATTTTGTAAATGAATATAATAAGACAGTCACTGATGATAGTTATTTTAATGCATCATATGTTGAAAATCATTTTGATATATTAGTAAATGTTGATGGTGATAATCAAAAAGGAATATTCATTGATTTTGATAAAGATAATGGTTATGCATATTGTGCTGTAAGAACAAAGGTTTTTCTTTGGTTTTATGTAACTAAAAAAATATTGTTTTATAGAGTTAATGATGGTTGGGATAAAAACAACTATGTTTATTTTGATGTGAATAGATTTAATGGGTTTGCTTCAGTAACTGAATTAAATTACAAGAAATGGTATTGGTGGTTAACATGGGCTTGGTAACAAATAAAAAGTGTATATTTATTTTATCATCTCTTTTATTATTACCATCATGTAGAAAAGGGATAAATGGTATTCCATCTCAGTTATATTACTTAGATGAAAAAGTTGATTTTATAAATCGTGTAGAGCTAGTAACAAACGATAAAAATAACAATAGATTTATTTATACAATAGAATCTTCAAATAGTAATTTTATTGAAAGCACCTCTTATTTTTCAGCAGAAATTGTTTTTTATAATTATGACAATAAAAAATATCATGATAGTGATGGCTTTTTAAAAGTATATGATAATTATTCAAATAAATATTTAAACATGGTATTAGACTCTCAGTATGGCAATCATTATTCAGTTAAAAATGTTGAAAAAAGAGAAATATATCTCTATTATGATGATATATATAGCAGATTAGGCGAAAGAGTTTTTGAAAAATATAGTTATTTTATATATTTAATTGATTACAACAGATTTACAAATGATAGAAGTAAAACAATGTGGGACTAAAAGAAAAAAGTAAGCCTATAAACTATTAGGAAATTGATTTTTTACATTTTCTTTTTTATATTAAGCACAAATACTTTGCTAAAATTTATTACATAGCAAAATGAAAATAATGTTCATTCTTATTTAAATCCTGATTGTGATAGTGTCTTTAATTATATAGTAAATATTCACTTTTATTTTCATCAGCACATTAAACATATAAAAATCATCCTATGGATGTTTATGGATATAAATATTATTCAAAAAAGAATTTTTCTTTTGATTTCATAATGCTTAAAGATTTTTTTATAAGCTAAATGATGGTTGGAATTCTGATCAATATGTTTATTATGATATAGGTAGAGTTTTATATCCAATTGCAACTTGACTGAATTTAATTACAAAATGATACTAAAATAATCATTTATCAAAAAAAGTAATTAATTTGCCTGTTTAACTTAACAAATTTACTTTTTTATAATCAATTTCAAAAAGTCATCTTTACTACAAAGCAATCAAGTTTATTAATTTATAATTTTCAAATGTTGATTGAAACTCTATTTATAAAAATAGCAAAGGCTATTTTTAAAATAATCATCAATTGGTGCATAAAAAGTCATCTTTTTTAATGTTCTTGGATGAATAATTGATAATCTTATTGCTGATAATACCTGACCTTTATCAAATCTATTATCTTTGTTTGAACAATATAAAGGATCACCAACAAGTGGATGATTTATATAAGCAAGATGAGCTCTTATTTGATGAGTCCTTCCTGTTTCTAAGGTGCATGATATTAAAGATACTTTACCAGTTGTTGATAAAAGATGACAATGGGTGATGGCTTCATTTCCGTTAAAGACATCAACCATAGCTTTTTTTTGAGTATGATTAGGCCTTGTAAGTGGAGCATCAATTTTAAAATATTCATCTTTGATTTCACCATAGACAAGGGCTAAATATTCTCTTTCAAACAAATGATCTTTGATACACTTTGATAAAAAGTCCATATTATCGGGATTTAAAGAAACTAAAAGCAAGCCTTGAGTATCTTTATCGATTCGATGAACAATTCCAGGTCTTATTGTTGAATTATCATATTTAAAGTCTTCATCACCTAAAAGAAGATTGACAAGTGAATCTTCATAATGACCAGCAGCTGGATGAACAACTAAACCTCTTTTTTTATTGATTATTGCAATATCTTTGTCTTTATAAACATAGTCAATAGTATCAAAAAATGAGGGTTTAATATCAATATTTTCTTCTTCAACTATCTCATAGTCGATAATGTCATCTTTTTTTAATTGATATGAGGAAGATACTTTCTTTTCATTTACTAAAACAGTTTCATTTTCAATGCTTTTTTGAATGCGAGCACGTGAAATATTTAATAAATCTTTCAAATATTTATCAATTCTAATTTTTTCATCTTTATCATAGATCAATCTATTCATCTTGTTTTTCTTTTTCCTTGAGTTTATTTAATAAGTCTTCTTTTTTATTATTAGTCAAATTATCATCTTCACTAACTGGTGGTTTATTTTGTTTAACAAACGATAATATATAAGCAATAACAAGTACAACTAATCCAATGACAAGATATGAATCAGCAAAATTGAAAACTGGAAATGATTTCCAAAAATGAAATTGAATAAAGTCAATAACACCATATTTGTAAATTCCACTATTCGCCCAAAAGCCCATTCGATCAATAAGATTTCCAAAGCATCCTGCAAACATAAGTACAATAGCAGTTTTAAATATTTTATTTAACTTTGTAAAATAAAAAATAAAAACGTATATTAAAACAATTGAAGCAATAAGTGAAATAGTGGATAAAAACCATTTCTGATTAGCTAACATATTCCAAGCAGCACCATTATTAAAAGTGATTGTCATATCAAATAGGCCAGGAATTGCTGTAAAAGATTTAGTTGTATATGGAGATGAACCATCCTTAGGATAAATTAGATAACCTTTATTATCAAAAGCTTTTAAGATCAAAATTTTAGTTAGCAAGTCAACTAAAAATAAAAAAATTAATATACCTGAAAAAATAGCAAATGAATACCATTGCTTTTTTTCTTTAGGTAAGTACTTTTTAGGAAATATTTTATCCATATATTACTCAAATTCTTTAATTACTTGATTACAACGATGGCAAACATGCATATTATCACTAGTTTCTTCTAAATGATCAAAATAATTCCAGCATCTATCACATCTTTGTCCTTTATGATGATAAGCTTTATTTTGCAAAGCTATTTTAAATGATGAAACGATTAAAATAGTTTTTATATTGTTTTCACCTATTTTTAAAATAACTTCTTTTTCTTTATCATTAGCATTATATTCAACACTCGCTTCAGAAGATGAACCGATTTCTTTAGTTTCTTTTCTAAGTGGTTCAAGAAGTGAATTAACATTAACTTTTAAGTTAAATAAAGTCTGGTAGTCTTCAAGCAACTTTTTGTTAACAACATGCGATGGATAGTTTTCAAGAAGAATTGATTCTTTATGTTTCATTGGGATATATTTATAAACTTCTTCCATCGTAAATGATAATATTGGTGAATATGCAATTGCTAAATCATGAACAATATTTAAAAGAACATATTGAGTGTTTTTTCTTCTGATAGAGTTTTTACTATCACAATATAAGATATCTTTTGAAAAATCTAAATAGAAAGAAGATAAATCATTTACAATGAAGTTAACCATCAAATCAGTAACTGCCATCAAATTGTAATTATCATATGCTTTCTTCATATCTTCTGTAACTTGATGAAGTTTATTTAGCATCAATTTATCAACATAAGATAAAGTGAGTGGATGATAAGTAAAATCAATTGAATATTTCTCATCATTATCAAGAAGATTAGTCAGCATAAATTTAAAAGTGTTTCTAATCTTTTTGTATTCTTCAGAACAAACATTTAATAACTGCTTAGTTAATTTAATTTCTGCAGTTGTAAAATCAATTGTAGTTGTCCAAAGTCTTAATATATCAGCTCCATAATTATCACAGATAGTTACAGGGTCGATACCGTTCTGTTTAGATTTAGAAAATTTCTCACCATTTTGATCAACTAAAAATCCATGGGTGATAATCTTTTTAAAAGGAGTGTGACCTGTATAAGCCACAGATAAAATCATTGATGAATTGTACCAACCGCGATATTGATCATTACCTTCTAAATAAATATCAGCAGGGAATGGATGATTTAAATTGATATCACTTGCTAAAAATGAAGAGCCTGAATCAAACCAAACATCCATAATATCAGTTTCCTTAGTGAATTTACCGTTTGGAGAATGAGTAGATGTATAACCATCTGGTAATAAATCTTTAGCTTCTTTTGAGTACCAAACATCACTTCCCTCAGTTCTAAAAATCTCTTCTACATGTTCAAATATTTTTTTTTCGATGATAGGTTGTTCATCTTCACCATAAAAGATTGGTATTGGAACACCCCATAATCTCTGTCTTGATATGCACCAATCATCTCTATTAGAAAGCATATTTTGAAATCTTACTTTACCCCATTCAGGAATATAAGATACTTTATCACTTTCTTGTAAAAGTTTATCTTTAATTTTATCGATAGAGCAGAACCATTGCTTAGTAGCTCTAAAGATAGTTGGTTTTTTGGTTCTCCAATCATGTGGATATGAATGTGTTATTTCAACAAGTTTTAAAATATCGCCTCTTTGAGTTAACATCTGGATAACTTTTTCAGAAGCCTCTTCATAAAACAAACCTTTCAGTTCATTGCCAGCATCACTTGTCATGTATCCTTTTTCATCAACGGGACAGAATGGTTCAATACCATTTTTCTTGCATATACGATAATCATCTAAACCATGTCCAGATGCTAAGTGAACAGCACCCGTACCTGAATCTTTAGAGACATATTCATCAGTTACGATTACTGAATCTTTTCCTTCTAAAATAGGGTGATAACAAGTTATACCCACTAAATCCTTTCCTTTAAATTTCTTAATCAATGACACATCTTTTAATTCAAATAATTGAGTTAAGTTTTCAAGAAGTGAAGTTAAAAACAAAAGATTACCTTTATCAGTTTTATATAAACCATATTCATATTCAGGATGCAAACATATTCCTTGATTGGCAGGAAGGGTCCATGGAGTTGTCGTCCAAATGACAACATCATCATCTTGAGTCAAGATATTTTTTCCATCCTTCACATGGAATTTAACATAAATAGTTTTTGCTGTAACATCTTTGTATTCAATTTCAGCTTCAGCTAAAGCTGATTCACTGCTTGGTGACCAATTGACTGGTTTTAATCCTTTATAAATCAAGCCATCTAAAATCATCTTAGTAAATATTTTGATTTGATCAGCTTCATAATCTTTAGATAAAGTCATGTAAGGATTTTTATAATCACCAATAACACCAAGTCTTAGCATTTGCTTTCTTTGTTTATCAACTTGAGTTAAAGCATATTCACGACATTTCTTTCTAAAGACATCCTTGGGTGTATTTTTACGATCTACACCTTGTTTAGTGATGCAGTTTTCAATAGGTAAACCGTGCGTATCCCAACCTGGTGTATATGGAGTATAATAACCTTCAAGTGCTTTGCTTTTGATAATGATGTCTTTAACAATTTTATTTAAAGCGTGGCCTGAATGAATTTCATTATTCGCATATGGTGGACCATCATGAAGGTAGAAAGGAGTATGACCTTCATTTTTCTTGAGTAGTTTTTCATATAAATTGATATCTGAAAAATAATCAACCATCATAGGCTCTTTTTGTGATAGATTAGCACGCATTGAGAAAGAGCCCTTAGGCATTAATAAAGTGTTTTTTAATTCCATAAGGAGACCTCACATATTTATTTTTAATTTAATTTTAAAACAAACTAATTTTTAGATTTAGCATTCTTTCTTTCAATATCTTCATTAGTGATTGTTTTTAAGACTGGATCATTTTTACCAACGATTGTATATATACCATATATTGCTACTGTCAAAATGAGGAATGACCAACCAGCAATTAACATGATTGTACATAAATCACAAGCTGAGAAAATAGTAAATACGATAGAACAAACTGCAAATATAGAAACAGCAATAACATTGAATACATCGAGTTTCTTACATTTTAAAATCCATGTTCTGATAATAAAGTAAATAGCATAGAAAGCTAAAACTACAATGTATATCCAATGTAAATAACAATATTTACCCCATGAAGAAGAAACAATAAGGTTATCAATTTCTTTTACAAATTCATCATATAACTTATTAGTTTCTTCAATAGTTTTTGCATTTTCAATCTTTTCAAAATATACATCTTTTAAAGCATATGCTTTTTCATGAAGTTGAAGAGGCTTAGTTCTAGTATCAACATCGTCATTTAATTTAGTAGTTAAAAGTTTTTGCTTATCACAAATATTTTTTCTAATATCCACTTTATTAGATACTTCTTTCATATAATTTTTAATATCGTCAATAGTGTTATTATCAACTGTAAATTTTTCAACATTATAAGTAGCAGCAACCATTAATTCTGCAATAACAGAATCATTATAAGCATCATTTAAATGACCGATTTTTATGAGAGTATTAGTTTTATAATTAACAAATTCAGCTTTGTCAGTGAATTCATATTTGACAATATTAAAAGCCTCTTCAAGAGCTTGACCTGGTGTGTAATCAAAACCACCATCCTCTCTTTCATTATAAATAGAACTCAATTGAGACTTAGCAACTTCGTAAAATTCTTCTTGTTCCTTATCAAGATCATTGCTAGGATTATCATTCACTATTTTGATTTTCTCATTTTCAAGAATTATATAACCATCAGTTGTAATTAAATTCATTAAGCAATCTTTTTTGGTTGGAAATTTATATCTCTCATTAAATTCAACAATACTAGCAGCACTATTCATGTAAATGCCTTCAAAAGCAGTACCATACACTTCCTTAGCATCAGGATTGACTTCAATATCAACTTCACCAATATCATCTAAAAGTGAAATCTCACCATTAGCATTAGATGTTAATTCATAACTATTAGTTTCGATTGGTTCTGGACAATTTAAAGGAACAAGGTGATATGTAGTATTTGGAAGCAACCCACCTAATATACCAATGTCGCTATCAAAAGTAAGTAAATTAGAATCGATACCTTCAGTTGAGACAACACGCTTAACTGATACGACATTATTTACTAATGCAGCATTATCATTACTGAGAGATGAGTTAAACCCAAGTGCCAAAGAAAAGGCAAATAATGGAGCTATGGAGATAATTTTTTTAAAAGAATGTTTCATATTTTCCCCCCAAAAAAGGATATAAAACACTATAAGTAGTGAATTAATCAAATATATAATAACATAAAAGAAGTTATAATTTAATAAATTATAATATAAATTTTAACTATTTTTTATTTATGAGTTAATTAAAGTGCGGATTGTTCATAAATCGTTTCGCTATCAGCATCAGGATCAATATCGTTAAATATTTCGCCAAACGTTGGAATAACTTCACCATCTTCATCAACTTTAACAGATAATCTTTTTACTTTCTCAACATTTAAAGTTTCAACTTCAGTTAAATGTGATGTGTTAAAAGTGAAATGTAATATATCATCAAAGACAATAGCATCTTCTTTGATACTCTTTAAAAGTGCATGTGTCATTCCTTCATACTTGTATAAAATATGATTTGACTTGATTAAGCGATTGACTTTCTTCATTGAATGCTTAGTGCACAATTTATCATCAGTGCCCCATAAAATCAAAGTATCACACTTAATTTTTCTATAATAAAAACGATTGAGTAATACTGATTTTAAAATAGCTAAAAGAAGACCAACTAAACCATCAGTTGTTTTTCTTCCCATTGCATTTGCAACTTTTTGACCATATTTTTTGCACAATTTATGAAACTTATATGCATATGAAATATATCCAGGAATCATATTATTTAAAATAGTGTCATATACAGGTGCGACTAAAACAAGTCTTTTAATATACGGATATTTAACCTGCATTCTGCAAGCTAGTGATGCTGAAAATGAATAGCCAAGCACAATGATATCATATCCTTGTTCATGATATTTTTTTATAGCATTTTCAAATCTTTTCTTGAACACTCTAGCTTTATGTGATTTTTTATCACCTGGTTCATATAAAGCAACTGGAGCAATTTCACAAAGTGGATAATCATTTTTAAAATTCTTATTGAAATATTCAATAAGTTGACAGGAATCATGAGTATCTGAATTTTGAAAACCATTAGAACAGAGTATAACTGTTTTTTTATTTGGTGTTTTAAATTCAATATTTTTATCTTTTTCTTTGATCACTTTAATTTTGTTCATTTACTCCCCTTAAATCGATACATAAAGATACCGCTAGCCACAGCAACATTTAATGAATCAATAGAAGACATTTCAATCTTTAATTTAGTGCCTAAATTTTGGTTTTCTTCTCTGATTCCATGTCCTTCATTCCCAAAAGCTAAGACGAAAGGTTCTTTAAGGTTTGAAAACTTACTTTCATCTTCACCATCTAATGTAGTCACATATATATTATATCCTTTATCTTTATAATATTTCAAACTTTCTTGCCAAATTGGCAAATGAAAAATAGCACCTTTAGAAGCCTGAATAGTTTTACTATTATAAGGAGAAACACAATCAAAAGAATAAGCAATACCAGAATAAGAAAAAGATAGTGCTGTTCTAATTATTGTGCCAAAATTACCTGGATCTTGAATACCATCTAAATAAATCACTTTGTTACCAATTTCTTTTTTATTTTTCTTTTGACAAATTGATATTATTTTAGGAAGAGATTTATAACTGGATAGATTGCGATATAGCTCATTTGAAAGTCGATAGACTTTCAAATCATCTATTTTAATTGGACTATCTTTTAGTAAAATAACAGCTAATAGACAGCCTGTTTTTTTAGCCTCATCATATAAATCAATACCTTCAGCTAAAAAAATACCATCATCTTTAATACCTTCTTTATATTTTAACAAGATTTTATATGTTGCATTAGCCTTGCTTTCAATAAATATCTCTTTATTTTCCATCATCTTCTTCCCCTTTAAACTTTCCTTTTTTTAATAAATCATCCCTTTTGTCATAATCTTTCATAAATTGATTGATGAAATTATAAAATTTATTATCATGTCCATGATCATATAAATGAGCAATCTCATGAACAATTACTGAATCACTTACATAAGTATCATAAGCAAATAATCTATAATCAAATTTAAACTGTCTTTTTATTGGAAAACATATTCCGTAATATGAAATATAAAGACCAGTCCTTATTATATATCCAGATAAATCAAATCCCATGATTTTGCCCCAATAATTTATTCTTTCTCTTAAATATTTTAAAAATTCCTTCTTATAAATATTTATTGGATCTTTACAAGTACTTTTTATATAAAAAAAATTAGGACTATCTTTTAAACTAATGCTATTTGTTATAAATCTTTTCTTGCCTAAAATGTAAATATATTTATCTTTTTCATAGAATGGTCTATCAACAATTCGGTCATCATATTTTTTTAAAGCTTTTAAAACAATATTATCAAGGTAAGATGATGAAATTCCACCTTTTACATAAGCTTCAAGTGAACCATAGCAAGCCATGATTTTAACTCCACTATATCCACTTGTTTTTTTAAAAACTGGAACCTTTAGAAGTTTCCCTTGATATGTATATTCTCTTATTGCAATTAAAGTTCTCTTATCCATATTTTCAACAATATTTTACCATACTATTTAAAGCTTTAGCATTTTCAAATTGTTAATTTAGTTAATATCAAGAATATAATAGCTATTATTTATAATAAATATAAATTAAAAATACTTGATTATTTTCATTTTTATAAATAAAGCAACTTTTAATATTATAAAAAACTTTTATTATTTAAATTATTAGAAACTAAATTTATAGAATTCAGGTGCTTTATTTGTAGCAAGATACTTCATTAAAATTGAGTAAAAAAGGTCTATTATTAACAAAATCTATGGCGAGTGATTGCAAATGCAATATATACTTTAATTCTTTAAAAATTATACTATATATAGTATAATTAACTAGTTAATGTTTTAACTTTTTTGTGAGGTTATTTATATGAAAAAGAAAATCTTTAGTTTAATTGCTACTTTATCTTTGCTTTCTTCATGTTCGGTATTTGATCAAAATACTGTGATATCTTCTAAAACAACTACTAGTTCTTCTACTTCATCAGAAGTAAAAAAAGAATCAGTTTTTAAATATGTCATAAATGAAGATGGGACTTTGAAAATAACAGGTTTTGAATCAGATAATCCTGTTTCGTATGAAGATATTACAATACCTCAGCAAATAGATGGAAAGGTAGTCACTATGATTGCAAAAGGTGCTTTCCAAGGATTTTCTACATTAAAAAAGATAACTATTCCTGATACTATCTCTGAAATAGGAGCAAGTGCATTTGAAGGCTGTACTTTGCTAAATGATGTTGTTATTCCAAGTAGTGTTGTGACTTTATCAGATGCAGCTTTTAAAGATTGTGTATCTTTAGAAACTATTATCATTCCTGATACCGTTTTAAATTTAGGTGCAGATTTATTTTCTAATTGTTCATCACTTACTGATGTCACTCTTCCAAATAATGATAGTGTAACTAAAATATCTAACTCCATGTTTTCATCATGCACTTCTTTAACACAAATCACCCTTCCAGAAAATATTATAAGTATTGGAAAGCAAGCATTTTCAGGTTGTTTATTGCTTGAAGATGTACATTACCCAACAACTCTTTTAAGAATTGAATCTTCAGCTTTTGCTAACTGCAAATCATTATCAGTTTTTAATTTTAATGAATTCCTTACATATATTGGAGATAGTGCTTTTGCTAATTGTTCAAATTTAAGACTCATTTCTCTTCCAAAAGATGTTGTTGTTTCAAGCAATGCTTTCTTTAACTGTGATATATCAAAATTAAATTTAAGTAATCTTTTAACTACTATTGATTCAAAGACTTTATCAACTTATTTACAAGCAATGCCTGATACTAATTATGAACTTTATATTCCAGAATCTGTAACTAAAATTGATAATGATGCTTTTAGTAGTTATTCAAATATTTCTGCAATTACTGTTGATGAACTCAACAAAAACTTTTCATCAGTTGATGGTATTTTATATAACAAAGATAAAACTGAACTTATAAGATGCCCAGTAGGCAAAAAAACTATCACTGAAATTCCAGACACTGTAAAAACTATTAAAAGCAAAGCTTTTTATAGTTGTAGCAGTTTAACAACTATATCTATTCCAAATAGTGTTGAAACTATTGAAGTAAATGCATTTGAAAATTGTACTTCTTTAAAGCAATTTACCATGCCAATATCTGTAAATAATGTTGCTATTGCCTTTGAAGGTTGTACCTCTTTAAAAGAAATATATTGTGAAGCACCACTTAAACCCTATGGATGGAACAATTCATGGAATTATATGAATCCAAGTACTACTATTACTGCTATTTGGAATACAGCCAAAAACTCAATTGTAATTGATGGAATTTATTACACTGTTTCATCTAGAGATAGTGATCATGCAACAGTTACTGGCTTTGCAGCTGAACAATTAAATGTCAATGCTGAAATTGTTGAAAATGTCTCAATATATGGCAAGACTTTTACTGTCACTGAAGTAGCTAAAGGTGCTTTTAATTCATGCCGTGTTTTTAAAACTTTGATGTTTGCAGAAACCATCACCACTGTTAATGAAAGTGCCTTTGATAATTGTATTGGCTTAGAAGCTATCATCATTCCTAAAAATATTACAACTTTTAAATCAACATTTAATGGTTGTACTTCACTTGTAAATATTTATGCTGAAGCAAGTAGTAGACCTACTAACTTTGATGTTAATTTCAATAAGATAAGCGATAATAAAACAATAGCTGTTAAATATAATTTTGTACCTATCTCTAACGAAGATGCAAATACCGGTGTTATTTATACTTTCAATAAAAATTATGAAATATCAGTCAAGGTTAATGAGAATAAGAAAGCTACTTTTTCAAGTTCATTCACTTTAGGTTCTACTTATAATGTCGATGGTGTTGTTTACAATATTACAACCATTGAAGATAATGGTTTTAATGGTTGCAATAGACTTATCACTTTAACTTTGCCAAAATCTGTTAAAAACTTTGGTGCTACTTCTTTAAGTAATACTAAAATTAATTCAGTTACAATAAGTGAAAATGTTAAAAGCATTGATGATACTGCTTTTAATAATTGCAGTGATTTAAAATCAATAAATGTTAGTTTCCAAAATGCAACTTATAGCAGTATTGATGGTATCTTATATGAAAAAGAAGAAAATGATAAGTTAAGACTTATCAAAGCCCCAGAAGGAAAAACAGGTCTTGCAACTGTTTCAAATGATTGCATAGACATTGCAAAAGGTGCCTTTAAAAATTGTAGTAAACTCACACGTATTGAATTAGCTACTGATCTTAATATAACCGTTTTAAGAGAGTCTGTTTTTGAAAATTGCACTTCTTTAGAAGCACCAATTACAATTCCAAATGCCGTCACAACTATTGAAAAAGCTGCTTTTAAAGGATGCGATTCAACTAACTTCAATAAGATAATCATCCCTAGTTTAGTAGCTAGTATTGATTCTGATGCTTTTTCTAATATGTCTTCTTTAACTGAATTTGTCGTTGATGAAGAAAATGAAAATTTCACAACATATGAATCATCACTCTATTCCAAGGATTTAACTAGACTTGTCAAAGTTCCATCTGGAAAAGCTGGTGTATTGGTTTTAAATTCAGAACTTGTAAGCTTTGATGAATATGCTTTTGAAGGTTGTTCAAAGATTACTAAATATTCAATTACTGATTCTAAAAATTTCTACACTTCTTCAAATCTTGGCGTTCTTTATAGTGCTGATAAAACAACTTTATATGCTTGCCCACAGGGAAGTAGTGCCGATATTGTTTGTGAATCAGCAACAACAACTATTAAGAAAGGTGCTTTTAAGAATTGTAACTTGATTACAAGAATTGAATTCAATACCAATTTAAAAACGATTGAAAATAATACTGAATTCTACGGACTTACAAACTTGAATTATTTAAGTTTGAATTCTGCTGGTCTTAAGTATTTAACTGATAATTATAAAATTGATGCTTTATCATGGGATAATATAGAAACTATTTATTTACAAGCTGATTGTACAGATAGTAAAACTATGAACTTAATAGCTTATCTTTCACGTGGCAGAGGTAGTTATGATGTTCTAGTAGATTCTAATAATCCAAATTATGTAATGGAAAATGGTGTATTGTATGGTAAAAATAGTAGTGGTAGCAAAAACTATAAAATATATAGTTCCGTCTCATCAAGCCGTTATACTGATAAGGTTGTTTTTGAGAATCGTGTAGAAGATGAAGCATTTGCATATACAAAAAGAACTAAATTTTATTTATCTTCAGCTGTTAGTAGCATTTATATTGGCCATTATCTTGTTGATGGATTAAGCATAGAAGAAGCAAAAAAGGTTACGTTTTATGCTGCAAGAAGTTCATGGTCTAGCTATTGGGGCTCTCTTAACAAATTGTGGAGACCTTCTTCTTACACAATAAATATCATATATAGTTATTCACGTGCAGATTTTGATAAATTATAATTAATAAAAAAACCTAGCTCACGCTAGGTTAATTATTTAACTTATGGTGCAGATAGAGAGACTTGAACTCTCATGAATTGCTTCATACGCCCCTCAAACGTACGTGTCTACCAGTTCCACCATATCTGCAAAACTGCAATGAAAATTATACTAATTTGTATTAGTAAAATCAAGTACTAATTTAAAATGAGGTTATATGAAAAAAAATAAATGTTTACTTTTTAATATCGTCTTCTTATCGCTTCTTTTTTCATGTAATAAAAATAATAATCAGGATAGTAATAAGACAACTTCTTCAATAAATAGTAGTCAAACTAGTACTAGCTTTGTGATCCCATCTATTTCATCAAATAGTTCAACAACTTCTAGTGAGATCAAATACAAAGTTGAAGTTACAAATTTAACTTCAAGTATTAAATGTGATATTATAGGTACTGGTCAATATAAAAGTGGAACAGATGTCGTTTTACAATGTGTTCATCTAAGTGATTATTATGTAACCTGGATTCTTGATGGTGAAGAAGTAAGTAATGGTGATGTCTATAAAATAAATAAAATAAATAAAGACTATACATTACAGATTAAATTGATTGAAAATTTTAATATCGATAAACATCAAAATTATACATATAATAATATCGTTTATGAATATAGTACAAAAGATAATGGATATTATATAGTAGGTCTTGATTCAGCTTCTAAAGATGACAAAAATATACCTATTGTCACATCAATTAAATTAGTTGATCATCTTTTTTTTAATACTAAAGTTTTAGGATTTAAAAATGGTATCTCAAATAAATATTTGCAGACTGTTACTTTTTCTGATAATGTAAATTACTTTTTAATCGACTATGCCTTTAAAGACTGCTCTTCTTTAGTATCTATTACCTTGAATAAAGGACTTACTAAAGTTCCAAAATATGCTTTTTTTAATTGTAAGTCACTTAAAAACATCAACCTGCCAACTACTGTAACTGAAATTGATGATTATGCCTTTTATAATTCAGGTTTAACTTCTTTTTCTTTTACAACCACTATGACTAGAATTGGAAATTATGCTTTTTCTTTATCTAAATTAGAATCAGCGTCTATTTCTACATCAATTACTGAAATAGGCAGTTTTGCTTTTTCAGATTGTAGTAATTTAAAAACAGTTGTTATTCCATCTTCGGTAACTAACTTAGGCAACAATAAAATAGGTTCTTCAACAACTACATATGGTGGTGTTTTTGCAAACTGTCAACTATTAAATAAAGCTGTTATAAGAGCTAATATTACAACTTTAAATCAAAACATGTTTTTTAATTGCCCTAGCCTTAATCAAGTAGAGCTTCCTTCTTCCCTTAATAAAATTGAAGAATATGCCTTTGCTCAAAATACAAATCTTGTTTCAATTACTATACCAAGTAATGTAACTTCCATTGGTAAAAGTTGTTTTAATTCATGTTCTAAATTGACTAATGTCAACATTCCAAATGGTGTAACTTCAATTGAATCTAATTTGTTTAGTAATTGTAGTGCACTTGAAAATATCTCTTTACCTTCTTCAATCACTTCTATTTCTCAAGAAGCTTTTTTAAATTGTTCTTCTTTAAAGTCAATCATCATTCCAAATGATGTAACTATTATTGAAAATAGAACATTTAAAGGTTGTACTTCTTTAACAGTTGTCACATTATCATCTAAAACAACAAGATTATCAGAAGAAGCATTTTCTAACTGCACTTCTTTAAAAACTATCAATTTAAATAATGTTCAAGTTTTTGAAAGCAGTGTTTTTGATTCAGCTGGTATTGAAGAAGTAACATTAGAAAATGTAAGTAACCTAACTTCTTCTTTATTTATAAATACTAATAAATTAAAAAAAGTTACTATTAAGACTTCAAATGATGTAAGTTTTAATAGCAACGTCTTTTTTAATTCTACAATTGAAGAACTTATAATTGATGCTTTTGTATCTTCTTTCTCATCAACTTTCTTAAATGATAGTAAATTAACAACTGTTTATTTAAATAAATATACCAAAGAAACAGCTAGCAATATAAATGGTATCAATTTTTTAATTAGCAAAGCTAAAGCTGTTGTTTATAAAACAGCCTAATCATTTCTTATTTGATAATAAATCTTCTAACTTAATTTCATATGAAGAGAGTCTATTATTGTAATCTTCGTCTTCTTCATCTTCTTTTTTATTTACAAAAGCTGTGCAGGTGATGATCATATTATTTCTGATAATGAAGTTTTTAAGTGTCAGATATTCAATATCATAATCATCATCTTTTTTAACAAATCTTCCAAGTTTATCAGTTATATAACCAGATAATGTTGCATAATCTTCATCAAGATTATCGTAATCTAAATCAAAGAAATCAAAAAAATCATAGACTGATATATCACCTTTGACTTTGTATGAATTCTTTTCTTTACCTTTAGATATATAATCAGTTGGTGAATCATTTTCATCCCACATTTCACCAACTAGTTCTTCTAAAATATCTTCCATGGTGACAATACCATCTGTTCCACCATATTCATCTTTGACTAAAACAATGTGTTGCCTTTTATTTTTCATAGTCTCTAAAGCTTGTGATATTAACATTGTCCTTGGAATTGAAAGTATTGGTAGGATGATATCTTTTAAATTATATTTGATATTTAATGTCAGATATCTTAGTAATGTTTTAACATGAAAATATCCAATTATATGATCTAAATCTTTTTTATAAACGATGATTCTTGAATATTTGCTCAAATCGCTATTATCAATAAATTTATCTAAAGATGAATCAATATCATAACCGATGATTTTAACTCTCGGTGTCATAATCTCATAGACACTTGTTTCTTTAAATTGGATACTTTTATATAAAAGATCTGATTTGTCTTTATCAATCAAACCTTCATTTTCAATCTCATCAACCATCTCAATGAGTTCATCATCGGAAAAGACTTCTGCTTCTTTACCTGTTTTTTCAACTAATTTTGATGTGACTCTATTGGAAAATAAACTGACTGGTGTGACAATAAAATAAAAGACATATTCACAAGCTGTAACAAAGTAAGTAAATATTTTACAAACTGCAAGTGAAAAATTTCTTCCTATTGCTTTAGGAGTATATTCGCAAAAGATAAGAAGAATAAATAATGGAACAATGGTGGTAACTAAGTTGATGATTGCTTCATCATTTATACCATTACTTTTCATAATATCTTCAATAAACACAGCTACTAATGCTGATGATAAAATATTAACAAAATCATTTCCAAATAAAATGGTTGCTATTGTTCGATCATAATTTTTAGCATTCTTTAAAGCATCTTTAGCAAATCTTTCTTTTTTAGACACTGCTAGTTCAAGTCGAGGTATCTTCACACATGAAAAAGACATATCTAAAAGTGAAAATAAAGCAGATAATAGATATAAAACGATGATGGCAACAAGAATCAATATATTTTTAGTTGACATAACTTACTCCGCTATCACTATCTTTAATAGGCCCAACAAGTTCTTCTAAAACATCATCCATTGTCACCATTCCTAATAGTTTCTTATCTTTAAAAACGAAAGCGATTTGAGTATGAGTGGTTCTAAATCCGTCAATCAAATCATCAATCATGATTGATGGAGTGATGATATATGGTTTAGAAATGATAGATTTTAAGTCAAGATTTTTATCTTGAAGATATCTAGCTAAAAATGTTTTGACAATTAAAACACCTACTATTCGATTGATATCTGAATAATATAGAGGTATTCTTGAATAATTAGTATTAGCTACCATTTTAGCTAATTTATTGATATTCATTCCTTTAATATCAATAGCATATATTTTATCAACTGGAGTCAATACTTCACTGACAGTTGTTTCTGTAAAATCTAGTGAATTTTGAATAATATCGGTTTCATTTTCTTCAAGAGCACCTTTTTCTTCATTATTTTCGATAACTGATGAAAAATCATCTTCAGTTAAATCGGCTTCCTTATTATTTTTAAAGATGAGATTTAAAAGAGAAGATATTCCAACTAATATCAAAGATATTGGTAAGAATATAATTATAAAAAAGACTAATATGTATGATGTTTTTAAAGCAACTTTATTTGGTATTTTTTTAGCAATATGTTTAGGTAAAGTCTCACCAAAAATATAAACAATGATAGTTATAACAACAGATGAAATAATTGAAACAATTGATTGGTCTAAATTGATGAATTTTCCAAATAAATATGCTGAAACTATTGAAAGTAAAACAGCACAAATGTTATTACCTACAAGCACTGATGATAATGTTACATCAAATTTATCAATAATTTTAGATACAACAATAGCTCTTCTATTTTTATCCATCGCCATTGCTTTGATTCGATACTTGTTTAAGCAAGAATATGCTGTTTCAACAAGTGAAAAAAAGAATGATAGAAAAATAAAAACAATTGTTAATATAAGATAAATAGTAGACCGGGTGTCCATATATAAATATATTTATTATTTTTAAGCGATTTCTTGATAATTTAAATTATCAATATTCCAAAACTCATCAAATTTAGTTGTATCAACACCAGTTTTGAATTTAATAGCAGCTGTAGAGCATCCCTTAAAAGCAAAATTACCGATGTGTTTAATTGAATTTAAATTTACAGCAGTTAATTTACTACAACCTCTAAATGCACCTTCTTCAATTTCAGTTACATTTTCTAAACCATTGATAGTTGTTAATGAA
>CALBLI010000052.1 GCA_937896065.1 uncultured Caryophanales bacterium
ATTTAACTGAAAAATATAAAAAATTTTTATTTTTTTTATAAAAATATAATCAATACTGACATTTTTATATATTTATAAAAAATTTTTAAATATTATTATTTGAAGAATATCCGTAAAATGGAAAATAAGTAGTATAGTATTTTAATTTTTCAATTGATTTTAAATAATCTTCATAAATATTATTAATAACAAGCAATTTTTCTTCATCACGAATTTTAGCATACAATACGATAATAAATCCATTTTTAAAATAGTTGAATCTTTTCAAGTCAAAAATAAAACCATGAACATCATAAAAAGATAAATCATTGATCACATGATAATCACTTGAAATATCATCAAGTGATTTAGCTTTTTTGATCTTGTTTCTAATCAAATTCCTAACATCTAATAAAGACATACATAATTCCTCCTGCTTTAGTAGTATTAAGAATATAACAAATTATTTAAAATATGGCAATAAATTTATTCAATTTTTGAATATGAATTACTTATCAGTGAGAATGTTTTTTTATTATAATAGCTTTCTAACTTTAATTCACCGATAAATTCATAGATAGTCTCATCATCTTTGTTTTCTTTAAAATCACCAAAGAAAGTTATTTTACCTTCTAAATTATCATTATTAATTACACTGACTTTATCAGAAATTCTTCTTAAATTATGCAAGTCAGTTGTTACTTTAAATAATGGCTTTTCAAATCCAAATGAGAATGGTTCAAATCTTTTATATATCAAATAATTGGCATAGGTCAATTCTTCAATTGATATTTCAATATAATTTTTAATTACTTCATTTTTTGAAGTTGAAACAAACATCGTAAAATCAGTAGCAAATTTTAATAAATCTTTCTTATATATCTTTAATCCCATCGCATTTTGATGTCCACCTGATGAAATGAAATATTTCTTAGGATTATCAATTAACGGAAGAAGAGAATAATTATTTGGTACTCTAATTGAACCGACTAAAACTTCATTATCAGTCTCAAGTGGTGAAAAAATAACAATTGGTTTATTTTCTTTGTTCATATAAAGATTAGCAAATAGTCCAGATAAACCAGTCAAGGCATCAAGAAGATATACTGAACAATATTCATTTACAAGTGAGTTTAAAACATTAGATTTTTTTATAGCTTCTTTTTTCTCATTTTGTGCATTATTGATATCTAAAATATATTTTTTTGTCTTCAAAGTAACTTTATCATCTAGTAAAAAGCGGCAAACATTATTAGTTGATAAAGAGTCAGTTCTGACTCTACCAGGTGCATTAATTTGTGCTATTATTGCAGTTGATAAATCATCAAAAGTGAGTGTCTTTGCTTTTATCATGCTTGATGCTAGTTCAAACAGGTTACCAGCTTTATAATTATTGATATTAAATAGAGCATTTCTTAAAACTATTAAATTATTATGAACAAGCGGCATCACATCAGATAAAACTGCAAGACCAGCAAGTACTACATCATATTCATCAAATTTTTTTCTAAAATATGAAGAAACAAAAAAACATAATGATGCAGCTGAACAATTGTAAGCGATGAATTTATCTATTTGTTGATGAAAAATATATGGTGTTTGTGGTAAGTTGTCAGTGATTGTATGGTGATCAATTATAACAACATCCATATTTAAACTATTTGCATATTTTATTTCATCAATTTTGGAGATACCATTATCGACACAAATAATGAGTTGATAATCTTTATTTTTAAATTCATCAATTCTATTTTTATTTAAACCATAGCCTTCATGATATCTAGAAGGAATAAAAAAACCACAATCTATAGAAAGAGAAGAGAACATTCTTTTTAAAATGGCAGTTGAAGAGATGCCATCAAAATCATAATCACCATAAATGATGATTTTCTCTTTCTTTAAGATTGCAGTTTCAAGACGATTTATTACCTTTTTAAATCCATCATAATTATATGGTAGTTGTAGATTATCTAAAGAAGAGATATTCTCTCTTCTTTTTAGATCATCAATTGACATATGATAATAATCTAATAGATTTAAAAGAAAGTTCATAATTAGAATTTAAAATCATTCATGCCGACAATGATGGTTTCATGTGGTCCATCTTCATCAACATATTTAACATCCTTATTTTTATCAGGAGCATTTTCTTTGATTTGTTGACGTTTAGCTTTATAACTTTCATATTTCTTTTTAAAGTAAGCAAAACTGATATGTGTTGTAAGAATATAGAAGAATGGAAGCAAATAGTAACAAGCTAGAGCAATAAGTGGAATGGTAGCAATAATAAACAAAGACATACCAGATATTAAAGTTGAATTAATAAATACAGTAGAAATTATTAATATAATAGATGAGCAAATAATAGCAATTGAACTAGGTAAAGCTTCTTTAAAGACATGATTGATAATCAAAGCTTTTTCCTCATTAGTAGCTACACCTTTTAAGCCACGTTCTTTAAGCACCTCTTTATTTTTAGCAAGAAGTAAAACAGAAATAACATTAGCAACCATGACAGCAGCAATCAAAGCAAAACCAGTGTAAGCATTATATGGAAGTCTAGTTATAGCTAAAAGAGCCGTGATAAAGCAAGCGACAATACTTGAATATGTGACCTGCGACAAGAAGATATTTATTCCATATCTGCAAAGAGTATAAATACTTGCAAATAATGAGAATAAGAAGACAAGTAACATCAAATTATTCGTATTGTAAGTGATGACAATAGGAGTTTCAACAAAACAATTTACTGCAAAATCAACGGTTGTAAAATAAGAGGAAAGACCAGGTTTAATTTCAACATCGTTTGAAGTGATAGCCTCTTGTTTCATACTTTGAGCGATAGCTCCAGGAATAGTATTTCCACCATCTAGAACAATATTTGATATATCACGGTCAACTGTTAATGAGAAATATTTTACATAATATACATTGTTTTCTTCATCAGATTTTTCAAGAAGAGAAGTATGACAATCATCGCTATTATAATAGAAGACAGGATAGTTTTTATCTTTATATTCATCCTTAACTTCTTCACCATATTCTAGAGCAAAGAAATTACCATATACAGAATTCAAACCAATATCTTTGATATATTGAAGATAATTTTTATCAGTTTCTAAATCTTCATATTTATTTCCATCCATTCGATAGGTGATATTTAAAACATATGAATTTTTATAATCATCTGAATTATTAAACATTCTCTCACCATTGCTACTTGCATAAAATGTTGGTAGTGCAACTGCAAGAAGCAAGACAGGAAGGCAGCTTGAAACAAGCATGGTTACAAAAGATTTGCTTTTGACTTTACATGTAGCAAAATCAACATCTTTTTTAGCCTTCTTATTTTCTTTATTTTTAATATGGAATAATTTTTTATAATCAAATCCAAAGAAAGGAATCTTAGAATAAGATACACCTTTAGCTAAGAAATACATCAAACCATAATTTAAGAAAACAGTGATAAGGAAGGCAATTAAACTTCCAACCATTGACATACCTAAGAATGTTTTATACATACCTTTGGAAACAAGGAAGGAGAAAAGTGATCCTAAAAATGAAATGACAGTAATATCTAATGATAGTAAAACTGATTTTCTAAATCCTTCTTTATTAGCTTTTTCAACTCTTCTTCCTTTTTTAAGCTCAATATTTACACGTGATAAATAATTAACAGACATGAAAACAGATAACGCACAAACAAAGACTAGACCAACAATTCCAGCAACTGAGAATTCAAATCCAAGCAAATTAAATAAAGTTAATGAGAAGAAAGCAGTTGCAAATAATGATATAGCTGCTGAAAAACCAGCAATTCCATATAAAGCTATAAGAATTATTGAAATGATAGCTAAACAAATAGCAAAAGAAATGATTGCAACATTGCTAGCATTCTTACCAAATGGAATAGCAACGGAATTTTGATATAGATATTGAATGTCAAAACCATAATCGCTAGCATTTAACATCGTGACAAATGCTCTAGCTGTTGAAATATTAAATGCATTCCCATCTTTATCAGAAGAAATTTTCCATTTCATAGTATCAGCATCATAGTCACTTGTATATAATGGAACTAAAACTTTGTTAGCAACGGAATCAACCTTAAATTTACTATTTTTACCATATGCTAAATCAAAGGTATCATCAACAGTTTTATTCATCCATAAATAGACTGTTCCTTGAGCTTTCTCATCTTCTTCAGATGAATCATCACCACTTTCTGAATCATCACCATCAGCTTTTTTAACATTTGGTCTTAGTGTACTTGCAGAATCACTACTTTCATTACTATCAGTTGTAGTATCCATTTTATGATTCTCATAAGCTTTTTTAGCTTCATCAACCAAGGTCTCATAGTCATCTTTATTTCCAATATTAATAGCTGGATATGGAGTTGTTCCATCATAAATCAAATCAGCAACTTTTGATCCAAAAAGTTCATTTCTATCCATTGTAAAATAATAATCATCACCAGTTACAACAATTGATAAAGAACCAGTCATTGAAAGAATACTTTTAACATTATTTAATTCATTAGTAGATAAAGGAGAAAAGTTGACTTTTAATTGATAGCCTTTATTATCAGAAGTTCCTTTAACAACACTGACTTCAGCATTTCTAACACCAGCTTGATCGAGTCTTTCCATGACTTTGCTTTCAATGTCAATTTCACTCAAATCAGAAAAGGGTTCTCTAGCAGTATTAGGATAATAAGTAGAATCATACTTGGTATTATCTCTTTTAGTAATAGAGTAAACAAGCTCAGTACCTTTTGAAAACTCCATTGTATTGGTCTTAGATCCAACAACATACTGAGTATTAAATCCTATTGTCAAAATGACAGTTAAAACCATCATTATATATCCTAATAATCTTCTAAAACGCATTATTTTTCCTCCTTAAAAAGGCACACAATAAACACATCTAATACTTTAACAAAAAAAGCCGATAAATTCAAGAAATTTTAACTATTAATTAACAGCAATAATAGTTATTTTTCTTTTATCTATCAGCAATTTATTTATTATATGGAATATGAAGGTGTTCATAAGCTAGTTTGGTTGGGACTCTTCCTTTAGGAGTTCTATTTATCAATCCTAATTGAACTAAATATGGTTCATAAACATCAGAAATATTATCAATTGATTCACTGATTGCCGAAGAGATAGCATTTAAGCCAACAGGCTTTCCATCATATCTAACAATGAGGCATTCTAAAACTTTACGATCGGTCTCATCTAGACCAAGTTCATCAATGTTTAAAGCCTCCATGGCCATATTGACACTTTCAATGTCAATGCAATCTTTATTTTCAAACATAGCATAATCTCTTACACGTCTAAATAAACGATTGGCAATTCTTGGAGTTCCACGTCCTCTTAAAGCAATCTGATATGATGCTTCTAATGTGATTGGAAAATGAAGAGCAATTGAAGTTCTTGAAATGATATCAAGCAGCTCTTCATTTGAATAATAAGAGAGCTTAAAGATGATTCCAAATCGATCACGCAAAGGAGCAGATAATAAACCAGCATTAGTTGTAGCACCAATTAAAGTAAATGGTGGAATCTTTAAATTGATAGTTCTAGCATCAGCACCTTTTCCAACAATAATTGATAATGAAAAATCTTCCATTGCTTGATAAAGCACCTCTTGAACATATATAGGCATGCGGTGAATTTCATCAATAAAAAGGATATCACCTGGATTTAGAGAAGATAAAATAGCTGCCAAGTCACCAGTTCTAGTAAGTGATGAGCCATTTGACTGCTTGATTGCAGAATGCATTTCATTTGCAATAACATTTGAAATGGTAGTCTTTCCAAGACCAGGTGGACCATAAAATAAAACATGATCGAGTGATTCTTCTCTTTTTTGGGCACCAGAAATAAAAATAGCTAATTCTTTTTTCATCTTTTCTTGACCAATATAGTCTTTCAAATACATTGGTCTTAAAGAGATATCAATAGCATCCTTTTTATCGCTTAATTCATGCAAAATATATCCTTCTTCAAATTTATCCATACTTTAATTATTTTGATTTTTTAAAACAATAGTTATATATTCTTCAACCGATAAATTAGCATCAGTAATCTTATTTAATGCAGCTTTGACTTCTTTATCTTTAAATCCTAAACTTATCAATCCATCATAAGCAAGTTTCATATTTTTGTTAGTGAAAATATCATTTGAAACAATCAATTTATTTTTCAAATCAAGAATTATCTGATTAGCACTTTTTTTACCAACACCAGGAAGTGATGCTAAATAACTTTCATCATTTTCTTTGATGGCTTGTTTTAAACGGTCAACTGATGAATTTTTAAGCATATTCATTGCAGTTTTAGGACCAATACCTTTAACTGAAGTGATTTTTAAGAAAAATTCTTTCTCATCCATTGTCTTAAAACCAAAAAAGTAACTCTCAGTCTCATAAGAATAATAACTGACATAAACATATTGTTGTTCACCAATTGGATAATATTCAGGATGAGAAACTAAAATATCATAGCCAACGCCATTGCATTCAATGACAATTGAGTTTTTAAAATGGAGGGTTACAATACCATGAAAATAATAATACATATACAATAATTATATAGTTAATTTGAATATTTTTTACAAATTATTCATAATATTCAAATTCAAAATCATCTAAAAGAATAGTATCACCATTTTTAGCACCAGCTTCTTTTAGTTTTTCTTCAATTCCTATTCGTTCTAAATAAGTGAGCAGTTTGCTCATACCTTCATCAGTTTTAATATTAATAAGTTTTTTAGTTCTGACAACTCTTTCACCAATAATTTCAAAATAACCATCATCTCTTTTAACAACATTGTAAACAGGTATTTTTGAATTATCTAAATTTCTTGCAGAATAAACAACTTCTTCTTTTGAATTATTATTAATAGTAACTTTTTTCTCACTATCAAGTTTATTAACTTCTTTATATAATTCCTTAACAAGTGGAGATAATCCTTTCTCTTCCTTAGCTGAAATTATAAAGCATTTATACCCTAAATCTTCAAATTTTTCTTTATATTTAATAGCTTTTTCTTTTTCATCTTTAGAATCAGCTTTGTTTAAACAAACGATCATTTTTTTATTTTCTAAAAGTTTATTATATGTTATAAGCTCATCATTTATAAGTTTAAAATCAGCTAATGGATCTTTTGAATTTTTGATATCAATAACATGCAATAAAATTTTACATCTTTCAATATGTCTTAAAAATTCAAAACCTAAACCTTTGCCAGAACTAGCTCCTTCAATAAGACCAGGAATATCGGCTAAAACAAAGTGTTTATCAATATCTTGATAGCAAACTCCAACAGATGGAGTAATCGTTGTAAATGGATATGGTCCAATTTCAGGATGTGCTCTAGTCAGCACTGATAAAATAGTTGATTTTCCAGCATTTGGAAAGCCAACCAAGCCAACATCAGCAATCAGTTTTAATTCTAAAATAAATATTTTTTCAACACCAGGAAGACCATTTTCAGCAATGTTTGGAGTACGTCTAGTTGAAGATTTAAACGTGGCATTACCGCGTCCTCCACGTCCACCTTTAACAGCCAAATAAGTCATATCTTTCTTATCTAAATCAAATAATATTTTATTATTAACATCCTTGACAACTGTTCCAACTGGCACATGAAGATAAAGATCTTTACCATCTTTTCCATAACAAAGTTTTGATTTACCATTGCTTCCATCTTCAGCAAAAAAAGTCTTACCAAAGCGGTAATTAGCTAAAGAATTTATTCCTTCATCACTAACAAAATAGATGCTTCCACCTTTGCCGCCATTTCCACCATATGGTCCACCTTTTTCAATCGATTTTTCATGTCTAAAAGCGATGGCACCATCGCCACCTTTTCCACTTTTTAAGGTAATCTTAACTTTATCATTCATTGTTTATCTCCTTTTTTAATAAAAAAGCTTCGGTAAACACCGAAGCCATTAAATTCTTTTTAAACTACTTAGTAGGATAAACAGAAACTTTCTTTCTCTTGCGGTCAAGTCTTTCAAATTTGACATAACCATCAATTAAAGCAAATAATGAATCATCACCAGCACGTTTAACATTATTGCCAGCATGAATCTTAGTACCTCTTTGACGATAAATGATGGAACCAGAATGGCAGAACTGACCATCACATAATTTACATCCAAGTCTTTGAGCATTGGAATCACGACCGTTTTTAGTAGAGGTAACACCTTTATGAGAAGCAAATAATTGAATATTAAGTTCTAATCTTAGTTTCATAAACTACACCCTTTCTCTGAAAATCTTAATTTCCTTCTTATATTTATTAGCAATAGTAAGAAGTTGAATATAAAGTGTTTCCAGAACCACTTTATCATGTGAATTTATACTGCTTTTAGCTTTTATATATGAATCACCTTCTTTAACATCATAATCAAATGAAGATATATCATCTATTGCATTGATGGCACCTGTAAGACAACAGGAGACACCAGCACAAATAAGCTTATCTGCATGATCTTTGATAATAATTTCTAGGATACTATCATCAGATGAAGCAGTAACAGTTACCTTAATCATCTATTTAATAATATTATTAAGCAGAAATTTTAGAAATAGTAACTGCAGTATATGGTTGACGATGACCACGATGGACTCTTAAATTGCTCTTAGCACGATATCTTAAGACTCTAATCTTAGGTTGTTTACCTTGCTTAACAATCTTTCCAGTGACAATTGCACCATCAACAAATGGTTTACCAACTTTAGCAGCTTTATCATCAGATACATAAAGAACTTTATCGAACTTTACTTCTTGATCTTTTTCACCAACTAATTTTTCAACATAGATTGTTTGACCAATCTCTGCTTTGAGTTGTTTTCCGCCTGTAAGAATAATTGCGTACATGTTTTGCCTCCTTTCATATATATCTAATTACTCGCTATGATGGTATATGTAAGACATATTTTGATGACCATTTCTATGCGGTTGTAGCTAGGATGCATACAACTTGATAATTATACAATATTTTTAATAAATTTAAAAGAAAAAGTACATTTTTTTCATAAAAAAAAGCGGCTATGAGCTATCATCCAAAGGAT
>CALBLI010000053.1 GCA_937896065.1 uncultured Caryophanales bacterium
ACTATTTATTTTTACTTATAAAACTTCAAAAATATTTAGTATGCGTAATTGCTAAGTACTCTTTATTAAGCTTCTGCATCTTTGTATAAATTTCTTTATTCAATTCTTTAGCATCATTTTCTTTATCAGTTATTGAAGAGATAGCTTTTTCATAAACTTTAATGTCTTCACTTTCAAAACCGTTGTCAAAGTCAATAAAAAAATTAAAATCAAGATAAGTTTGAAAATTGATAAGTTCAATCAATTTGTTTTGATTTTTAATAGAAAGCTTTGAATTAGTTATGAGATTTTTCTTATCCTCAAATGATGCGTTAATAAAAGATGAATAATTGATAGCAGATTTGACCTCCACTTCTTGTAATACTAATTCTGGTGAAATAGTTTTGATTTTATCTTGACTATCTAATAATAAAATCAATTTGACTGCATTTGAAAAAAGATAGGTGCAATATTGATTATATTCACCAATAAGATAAGTAATTCTTTCATAATATGTCATATATACCTCACTATTAAAAAAGCCCACATGACTGTGGGCTAGATTTAAAATTAAATCACCAATTAGATGGATGATTTGACATCTTTAATCTTACGGCCTTTATAATAACCACATGCTGGACAAACATGATGTGGTTTTACTAAAGCACCACAATTTGAACATGGTGTAGCATTAAAAGCACTTAAACCTAAATGTTGTCTTCTTGTGTTTTTTCTAGTTTTACCTGTTCTTCTTGCTGGAACTGCCATATTTCACCTCCAATATTAAAAATAATTGTTTTCAAAACCTTTTAATTATACTCTTAAGAAACTTAAAAGTAAATATTTAAATTATAATTGTGTATGTGTTGACAAAATTACCAGGTTATTGAATTATATAATTCAAGATACTCTTTGCATGATTTTTTCCATGAATAATCACCAGTCATTCCATTAGTGATCACTTTTTTGATAAATGGATCATTACTTAAATAAAAATCCATTGCTGATTTAAAACATGAGATGAAAGCACCAGGATCAGAATTATTGAAGACATAACCTGTTGCTAACTCATTAGTTGACATATCATGGACAGTATCAACAAGACCACCAACTGATGAAACAATAGGAATAGTTCCATAACGCATAGAAATAAGTTGACTTGTTCCACATGGTTCAAAATAACTTGGCATCAAGAAGAAATCGCTTGCTGCATATAATAAGTGTGCAAGATTTTCATCATAATTTTTAACAAAATAAACTTCTTTATATGGTAATGATTGATATAAAAAGTCGCCTTCTTTTTCACCAGTACCAATAACGATGTACTTAGCATCATAATTTTTTAAATATGGGAATACCTGCATTAAACGATCAACCCCTTTTTGATCTGATAATCTGGTTATTGCTGAAACTAGTGGACCTTTAAAATCATTTTTGAGTCCTAATTTATTTAAGATAGCTTCTTTATTTTTTGCTTTACCACTTTCATAAGTATTAACATCATAGTTACAGACTAAATTATGATCGGTTTTTGGATTCCAAACATCGATATCTAAACCATTTACAATTCCAGTAAAATCATTGTGTTTACAATAATCTATGATGGCACCGATTCCTGAGTATCCTAAATGATCATTGATTAATTCATTAGCGTGATTTTTAGAAACAGTATTAACTTTTTTACTAGCCATAATGCCAGTTTTTAAATAGTTGAAACAATTATTTAAACGGCAATATCCAGAATCAAAATAATTAGTGTCGAGTTTGAAGAAATTATAAACATCATCTCTTCTTGCCCATCCTTGATAAGCAGGATTATGAATTGTTAAAACAGTCTTTATTTCATGGCGAGGATTATAATGTAAAAGAAGAGGTAAAACCGCACTTTGCCAATCATTGCAATGGACAACATCAAAATCATTATGTCTAGTTATAAAGGTATTAACAGCCATCATGAAGCAAGCAAATCTTTCAGTATCATCATAATACCCATACATACCATCTCTTTCAAAACGATCCATGCAAGTAAAAAAGTATTTAACGCCATTCAAATCATAAAAATATGTTGTACAGCCTTGATAATGAGTTCCCATATCAAAACCAAACTTATCATATATTTCTTTATTTGTTTCAGGAAATTTATATTTTATAGAATTATAATAAGGTAAAATAACAGAAACATCTTGACCTTCTTCTTTTAAAGCTTTTGAAAATGAAAATATAAAATCAGCTAGTCCACCACTTTTACAATAAGGCAGTGCTTCTGAACACACAAGAAGTATTTTCATAATTAAATAGTATCTCCTCTTTCAATATAAACTGGATTTTCTTTCGTCCCTTTGATTTCTTTTATATGAACAATATTAGCTTCCTTATCAATGATGGCATTTTCAACTCTTGCTCCATCATCAATATTAGCATAAGAGCCAATAACACTATCTTTAATGATAGCATCTTTTCCAACGTGAATAGAACGACCTAAAACCGAATTGATGACTTTGCCTTCAATGATACAACCATTGGCGATAAATGAATTTTTAATTGATGCTGATGTGGTATATAACGCAGGAGGAGTATCATAAGAATTAGTGTAAAATTTGCTATCTTTAAATAGCTCCGAATACAATTCTTCAGTCAATAATTCTTTTGAATATTCAAGGTAATGCTTTAATGAATCAAAACATCTGACATATCCACTTATTTTTTCAGCTCTGACTAGTACAGATGGTGAAAGATAATTGAGTGTGTCTTGAATATTAAATAATGATGATGTTCCTTGTGAGTATTCAATAACATTTGTAAACATTTCAAAATCCATAATGTAGGTGTTTAAAGACACATCACCTTCATTATTATTACCTTTGTTCAATTCAAATTTGGTCACTTTTCCTCTTTCAGATACATTGACTTTATATTGATTAATAAATGATTCTTTTAAACCTTTAGCATGAGTATATAAAAGAGTAATTCGACTTTTGCTTTCAATATGTCTTCTTAAAAGTTCCTTGTAATCAGCATTGAATATGATGTAAGGATTGGTGATGATTACGTAATCAGGATTAGCTTTTTTAAAAAATCTTTTATTTTCAAGCATACAGTTGATATCAGTACTATAAGCACCCGATGATATTTCATCATAAAGAATTTGAAATTCACCAATCTTAGTATTGTTTAACCAAAACAAACCATTTTCAACATGATCTGTAAGTGATCTGATATGTTTTTGACAGAGAATACCAATTGAATCAACACCTGAGTTTGTAAAGCATGATAAAGGAAAGTCAATGAAAGCATATCTTCCTAAAAATGATGTTGAAGCTACATTCCTTCGTTTAGTTAGAGGACCTAGTTCAGGAGTATTAAAACAGTTTATCAAACCTAAAACATAATTAGCCATAATTACCTCCTAATTAGATGAAACAAGAAGAATTTCTTCTTTGCTACCGATTTTATCTTTGTCGACTATTTCCTCAGCACCGATGATAGCATTTTCAACTTTAACATTTTCTTTAACAATAGCACCAGGCATCAAAAATGAGTCTATAACCTGTGCACCTTTTTCTATTTTTACTTCATTTGAAATAACACTATGTGTCACTTTTCCGTATATGATAGCTCCTTGATTGATGATTGAATCTTTGACCTCAGCTGAGACACCAATGTATTGAGGACGAGAACAAGTATCAATTGAAAATATTTTGTTTTTAGATGAATATAATCTTAATGCACAATCTCTATCAAGAAGATCCATATTTGCTTGCCATAATGAATTTACTGTTCCAACATCTTTCCAATAGCCATCAAAATGATAAGCAAATAATCTTTTATCACTACTTAATAGTTTTGGTAGGATATCTTTTCCAAAGTCATGAGAAGATGAATCATTTTCTGAATCAGATATTAAAGCTTTCCTTAAAAGTTGATACGAGAAAATGTAAATGCCCATACTTGCTAAAGTGGATTTGGGTTTCTTTGGCTTTTCTTGAAACTCTATGATTCTTTCATCATCATCAGTAACCATAATACCAAATCTGGAGGCTTCATTTATATCAACTTCAATACAAGCAATAGTTACATCTGCATCATGATCTTTATGGAAATTTAACATATTGGAGTAATCCATTTTATAGATGTGATCACCTGAGAGAATACATACATATTGACAGTGTGTTTTATCAAGCCAATCAATATTTTGATAAATGGCATCAGCTGTTCCTAAATACCAAGAGGCACCTTTTGGTGTTTCTCTAGGCGGGAGAATTGAAGTTAATGCTCCATTTCCATTTAAGCCCCAGTTTTTACCAGTACCGATGTAATTGTTTAGTGTTGTTGATTCATATTGCGTTGCAATACCGACAACCTTGATATCGGAATTGGCACAATTAGATAGTGGAAAATCGATGATTCGATATTTCCCACCAAAAAAAACGGCAGGTTTAGCTGATTTTTTAGTCAGAGATTGAAGCCTTGTGCCTCTACCACCTGCTAGAATAATCGCGACTAATTCTTCATTCATATCTAGTCTCCTATCTATTGAAATCGCTTTCAAGTTATAAATATTATAATTGATAAATAAGAAATATTAAATATAAAATGAGTTAAATATAAAATTCCTAATTTATACACTATATATTTAATTTAGATAGAACATCCATTTCTTTTTTTTGGTAATGCACTCATATACCAAATATCATTATTTCTTGGCATTTAATTTTCTTATGTTTTTTAGTAATTTTATTCTATATTTGAGTTTCAATGAGTTTTGAATCTTGAATTATTAATTTTTGGTCTAACCAAGATAAATTTTGTGTATCTTTATCATGTGAAATCCAAATAACTAACTTATTATCTAATTCCTTGATTGCACCGTTAATTGCATGGGCATTATTTTCATCTAATGATGAGGTGACTTCGTCTAAAAA
>CALBLI010000054.1 GCA_937896065.1 uncultured Caryophanales bacterium
AGCAATATCATTTTCATCAGCAAGAACATCAAAAGTAGAACCATCAATATTTAAAGTTTTATTTGTTCTTCCACAAACGCGACCAAGTGTCTTTCCAAAATACATTGGACTATCTTGATAATCTTGTTCTCTATTGAGCTCTAAAATAAGTTTTTTACCATTTAGTGATAAAGATCTAACACCTGCTCCAAATGATGAAACAACTAATGCTAGGCCTTTATTATTAGTGAGTAAATATTCATTCATGTTCTTTTACCATTAAGTAATTATTTAGCTTCAGTTGGTTTTTCCTCGGTTGGAAGTCTTCCTTCTTTAAAAGCTTTATATCTAAAATCTAAGTCATCTGCAAAATATGATGCGACATGATCTTGAGTATCACTATCATTATTTCTTAATTTTTCTCTGATTTCTTCAAGAGATTTTTTTTGTTCTTCGCTCCAGTGATCGGCTGTCTTTAATGTATTATTGTTGAAAATATCACACACTAAGATAATACCGCCATGGTTTTCATCTTCCTCACCTTTGTCATTTAGTTTACCAAAGAAAGCAAAACGAGTTTCAGTCTTTGGATCATCATAACAGAAGTTGCATTGATATTTGACTGGTTTACCATCCTCGCCATCTAAAGTAATTTGAGCTTTGATTTCACCTTGTAATAATTTATTTCCTTCTTCAATAGTTCTATATGATGGAAGGGCTCTATTTGTTAAAAGTTCAGTTATCATATTGACTCTGCTTCTAACTGCTTCTTCGTTAGTTAAGATGATTCTCATTTGTTTTCCACCAGGAAGAACTGAGAATAAATATTGTCCACCATAAGAAAGTGAAATACATGAAACAAAGAAAATTTTACTTACAAAATCGAAATAACGATAGATTTCAACCATGGTTATTTCTCTTCCAACTGATGATTTTAATTTAACTTCAACACCACCATTATCGAGTGGATTTTCAATTTCAATATCATATGTGTCATTTTCTGTAACAGCAGTTGAAACTGAATCTAATTTAGGAAGTAAGTCAACTCTAAAATGTCTTGTATATTCAATGGTTTCTTCTAAATTTTCAATTTCTTTAAATTTATCATCATTTTCTGATACAAAAATTCTTAAAACTAAATTAGGTTGATCATCACCAATACAATAATAGACATCTTTATCAGTTAAATGTTCAGTGTAAACTATCTTCATTAATGCTGAACGCATATACTTTTTAGAACTTTCGTCAACGACTTCTTGAATTTTAACTAAAGCTTCTTTTTCATTCATTTTAAATTCTCCTATTCATTAATAACGCACTTAATAATTATAGCATTTAAGACGGATTAAATATATAGATTTTAAAAGTTTATCTTAGCACGTTGTTACTATTCAGTAAAAAATAAATTAAAGCACTTAACTTATATAAAATGCTATATTTTTCCTTTGTAATGATAATGTTTCAATAACACTTAAGCATCCAAAACAATATTCTACAAATCCTTTTATTTTAAACTGTGTAGATTTTTTTCTTATTTTTAACTTTTCTACAAATTTCCGTCTTTAGTATTTAACACTTGAAAATTTAAAATATATAAAGATATTTGATATTTTTAGTTTAAATTGTGCTAAAAACATCTATGCAGCCGTAAGAGAAGCAAGTGATGGATA
>CALBLI010000055.1 GCA_937896065.1 uncultured Caryophanales bacterium
AAAATTATTCAAATTTGTTCACAAATATTTTAAGTAATAATTAGGTAAAATTCAATTGATTAGCAAATCATGAAAAACTATATATTTTTGTTAATTTTATACGCTTTAAAATACATTACACATTAATTTGTATATTAATTAATATCTTTTTTTATCAATCAGTTTCCATTTTGTCACCTCTAAAGAGCACTTTTTTGCCTAACAAAAACATCTATTAGGGGATAAAAATATGAAAGAATTTTGATTGATTTATCTTACTTTTTTATTATTTTTACATTTGCAAATTATCTATAAATTTATATTAATTATTATCTTTTTTAATTACAATTTTAAACGACTAAAATATCTTTAAATCCTAAAGAAGAAGCGTATTCTTTATATTCATTCATCACTTCAATACTAGGTGAAGGAAGATTTTCAAGCACACCTCTTACACCATTTTGTCTAAATGTTATCAGTTTCAATTTGACATCTTTTAAATTATTAAAATTTAAAGTGTCTTTAATACCTTTAATCGCTTCTTTAACATCAACATAACCTGGAACATTGACAATTCTTATCTCTTCAAGTTTATTTAAATCATATAAGTATTTTAAGTTTCTTTTGACGTTCTCATTTGAAAAAGAAGTTAACTTGATATGTTTTTCATTATCCCAAGCTTTAACATCTAACATCACTTTATCAATACTATCAGTCAGTTTCAAATGTTTTTCAAAAGGAATAATTCCATTTGAATCTAAGTATACATCTAATCCAATAGAATGAAGTTTTTTAGAAATATCAATTATGAAGTCTTCGTTTAAAGAGCACTCACCACCTGAAAAAGTTACACCTCTAATAAAAGGAACATTATTTTTAATAATATTAAAAACTTCATCACTATCCATATATTTAACACGCGGCGAAGAATGATTAGGACATATCTTGATGCAGTTATCACATAAAATGCACTTTTTTTCATTCCAAATAACTTTATCATCAACAACAGTTAATGCATTAACTGGACACTGCAAAACACATTTCTTACAAGAAATGCATAAATTCCATGTTTCAGGATTATGGCAATATAAACACCTAATATTGCATTTTTGAAAAAAAACAGCTGTTCTTAAGCCTTTGCCATCAACTGTTGATAAAGGTATTATTTTATTTATATATGCTTTCATATTTTTAAATTTAAATAAAGCAGTATCGAATACTGCTTTATTTATTTTATCCTAATCTTACTTTTCTTTTTTCAAGATGAGATGATTTGTAATTATCAGCACCTAATGCAGTTGTCTGTTTGATGACAGTTTCTGAATTAAAATATTTTTTCATCTCTGAAATTTTTACAAGATATCCTGTGATTCTAACAACATCAGCATCACCTGCATAAAATGACATATAATGCACACCTTGCTTAAAAGCACCTTTGACAAGATCTGCCATACTATCCATATTCTGAGTGACGTTTGTTGCGATAGGGAATATATCACCAACACCTGCTGGGAAATAAGAATGGAAGATAGCTGAGTGTTTTAAATGATCAGTAAATGATTCTGGTTCATCACCAACTGGAACTCTAACACCAGATGTTGTTCCAACATCAGAATCAAGACCAACTTGAGCATGAAGCATAAAATGATTATCAGTAAGTGGTGAATATAAAGCTTTCTTACTATTAACCACTTCCTTTATTTTATCCATGATTCTAACACCAAGTTCATCAGCTTCTTTATTATGACCATATCTTTTATCTTTATCATTCATTAAAGTATTGACGCATTCTGCAAGACCTGTAACACCAAACATGATAACAAATCTATTTGGATCAATTAAACCTTCAATTGCTAAAAATGAAGTTTTAAAGAAATTAGATTTTTCAACTAAGAATTTTACTCTTTCATTCTCATATCTACAAATGCAATCAATACAATCAGGTAGTACTTCATTGATGAATTTCTCAATATCTTTAGTTTCCTTTGTAAGATGAGTTAAAGTAAGTCTTGTTAAAGTGTATGCACCACCTCTAACAGGTAAAATATTATAGCAAGATGAAATACCATATCCTGGTTCTTCATAATTATCTTTATTGCAATCATCATTACAAATAGCAGGATTTGAACAAGCAAGTGAACAATCAATTGCTTGTTTTAAAAATTCATCACTTGTAATTTTACTATTGTATTTGATGGTGAAATTTGGAACAGTATTTTGGAATTCTTTTTCAACTTCTAATATTAATCTAGTTGCTCTTAAATATTTTGGACCTAAATTTGCATGGCAGAAACTATCAGTAATAGTTCTATCTAAGAAAGTTAAAAACAAACGCAGTTTTGTTTTAACTTCTTCATCACTTAAATCCTTGATAAATGGATCAAGAAGTGAATCTAAATCACCTAAATACACTGGAAATGATGTAATAGAAGGAACATGATGATAAATGGTCATCAAAGCAAATATTGCTTCATCAAGTGTTTTAGGTGGATCTATTTTTAAAAACTTAGAACCATTTTTAATGTATCTATTATAATCAGGCATGACATATCTGCATCTATATGGAGCATGTCCTTCAAATAAATCATTGATAGCACCTGTTTCAAAATAATGAATTGTCTTTTCATCAAATGGTAAAACATTTAACTGATTCTCTGCTAAATGAGCTAAATCTAATACTTTTTGCACATATGTTCTCTTGTCTGATGTAACAGCATCATAGATAGCTTTTTCGTCTACTTTATTTTTTTCATAATAAGTGTTGGTTTGAATATCTTTCATAATAACCTCCGTTTACTACTTATATTATATCAAATAATATGTTGAGTATATTTTTTATGCTCAAATAACTAAAAAATCCCTGTTTAAAATAAACCCATTTTCCGAACTTCAGCTGCTCATTTTATAATTATATAAAATTTTAATATTT